>QHZR01000447.1 GCA_003224755.1 Acidobacteriota bacterium | reverse complement strand
GCGCGACGGGAGAGGCACACCAGCACCTCCATCACCTTCGGCTCCAAGCGCGTGGACGTACCGTTCTGGGAGATGGTGTTGAGACTGGGTTGGATCAGCCAAGGCCCTACTCGGAAGCCGTTGTTCACGACCCCCCCAGTAAACCTAAGTAGCGGCATTATATACCTGATCGCGGAGCGCCACGTCCTAAAATGCCGCCATGGCCTCGCCGAAACTTCACCGCAATTTCACTTCTTCCTCATGACTTTGGCTGCAAGCAGGAGGTAGAAATCAAGCCTTGAGGCGCCGAACCCAGCAGCGGCGGCGCCCACCAATGGAGGAATTATGAAACCAGCAAGAGTCTTCGCAGCGATAGGCCTGTTCCTGCTTCTTGCAGGGCCAATTCTTCATGCCGCATGCACCAGCGCCACAGCCGCCGGCACTTTCGGCTTCACAACCACTGGAACACTAATCCTGCCTACTGGCCCGGCACCGGTAGCCGCTGTGGGTGTGGTCAGCTTTGACCTCAACGGCAACACTACCGGGAGCCAGGATCGAAGCGTGGGCGGTGCCTTTGCCCACGAAACCCTCACCGGAACGCTTACGGTTAATCGCGATTGCACTATCAGCCTGCTCGCCAATGTCTACGACAGCTCCGGCAACCTGGTGCGCACATCGACGATCGACGGTGTGCTCGTCAATAACGGAAAACAGATTCGCGCCATTTTCGAGACGGTCGTATTGGCCAATGGCGTAAGTCTCGGTTCAGTGTTGACCGTCGATGCAAACCGAGTCCAGGGACATGCAAAATGAAATGGCCGCTATACGAGAACGGCTGGTTCGTCCACTAAGCATCCGGCAAAAAAGAAGCGGGACAAACCCTATTTCGCACTGGTCGAGCAGCTTTGTTCGACTCGGTCTAGACCACCAAGAAGGAGCTCTTTATGTCCAGTTGGAAAAAATTGATTTTCAGCATGATGGTGAGTCTCCCTCTTTCCTTACCGAGCACCGGCCAGATCACGTTTGCCAGTCGGCAATACGCGCTGAACAACCCGGTAATTCAGATTGCAACCGGCGACTTCAATGGAGATGGCAAGCCGGATGTGGCAGTATTCAGCGTTCTCGGCGGGACGGTCAGCATTCTGCTGAACAATGGAGACGGCAGTGTTGCTTCGCCTCGCGATTTTCCCGCAATCACTCCAGACGCAAACGGTTCCACCACCTTCTCCGCGCTTGCTGTGGCGGATTTCAATGGTGACAAGAACCTGGACGTCATCGTGGCCCATAGCGACCACGGCACGGGTATAGGATTCGTCGAGGTTCTGCTGGGGAACGGCGATGGAACGCTCCGACTGCCAATTGCCACGCCCCTTAATTTCTACGCCACTTATTTCTTCGGTGTTGGCGATTTCAACGGCGATAAGAAGCAGGACCTGGCTGTGTACGGCGCGGACCCGAACACTCAGCTTTCGCTGATTACTCTGCTGGGCAATGAGGATGGCACTTTCACGCGAGGAAGCATGGCCCAAGGCGGTACCGGGTTTGGTCCAACGGGTGCCCTAATCGCGGATCTCAATCACGATGGCAAGTTGGATGTACTCTTTTCGACGCAATTCGGCGCGAATTGGGAAAACAATGACTTGCTGATCTTTCTAGGCCGGGGCGACGGGACGTTTCGTTCCGCCATGCAGCTAACCTCACAAGCGCCAGCCACATATGCCCTTGCCTCAGGAGATTTTAATCACGACGGCATCCCTGACCTGGTTTCCTGCTCCTACCAAGCTCAGGACTGCACTTGCGAATTCGGAGTTTGCCATTGCCGTCCCTTTGGCCCTCCCGGCTCGCTTGCAGTCATGCTGGGGAAAGGCGATGGAACGTTTGGAGGTCCAGGAGTCCTTGCTAGCGCAGATTTTAGAAATAGTGTTGTCGGCGATTTCGACGCTGACGGCAACCCTGACTTCATCGTCGAAGTGAATTCCGGATTAACCGTTTACCTTGGCGATGGCCGAGGAGGATTTTCTACCCAAGCCACCTCATCATCTTCGAGGCTGATGAATGCCAAAGCAGCCGATTTCAATGGCGACGGACTGGACGACTTTATCGCCCTAAACTTCACGTCTTCTTCAACAAATCAAGGTCCGGATGCGGTGGAGGTCTCGCTGAACACGACGCCTGGTTTTTCTCTGCAGGCGTCGAGTTCCAGTCAGCAAATTCAACCTGGCGGTTCAGCGACCTACACGATTAACGTCGGCCAGCAGAACGGCTTTAGTAATCCCGTTGCGCTCGGGTGCTCAGCACCTGCGGGTGTTCACTGCTCGCTCTCGTCAGCTTCCGTGAGACCGGGGAACAGCATCACTATGATGGTCACGACCACTGCTAATTCCGCCTCTGCGGTTAGCATCTTAGCGCCTTTCAAATTCTTGTATGCGTTTTATATGCCGCTTGGTGGGCTTGTGTCGATAGGGTTTGCTGCCCGAGGACGTAAGACTAGGAGAATATCCAGCGTGATGCTGGGTGGCGTGATCTTCGCAGGCTTAACATTGCAGGTTGCTTGCGGCGGAGGCAGCCCTAACATGGGTGGCGGCAGCCCCCAGGCCCGAAATTATGCAATTACAGTGACGGGCACATCAGGAACGACACAACATTCCACCACAGTGAACCTGACAGTGCAGTGACCGGAGGCTGGTCAATGGCAATTCACCCGCTCACATTAATCGTCTTCGTTTGCACGTTGGCGGGGCTGGATTCGGGCTGCGGCAGTGGGACGAATGCGCCGCCATCGACAACAGCGACGAAGCCTGGTTCAAATATATTTGTCCGCGCCCGTAGCCTGCTGAGGATTGAAGATGATGTCGCCTAAGCTCAAACTGACTTTTCTGGTCTGGACTCTGGCTATCTTGGAGTCAGGCTGTGGAGGTGGAGCGAGTACGTCTTCTACACCACCTCCCGCGAGTATTTTGATCGTTACGACTTCCTTGCCCGATGGAATCGTGACGTTTGACTACACAGAGACGATTCGGGCATCGGGCGGGGTTGCGCCGTTCGTTTGGAAGGTCAATACACCATCACGGTGACGGGCACGTCGGGGCTTCTAGCGAATCCCATGACGGTAACACTGACAGTTCAGTAAGAAGAAAGATCCAGAACCGATTCAGTATAGGGGGAACACCCTTCGCAGTTGCTGGTAAGAGGATTTTCTATGAAAAACCTATCCCTGATCGCAGCTTTGGCATTGTTTGCCGGGCACACCACATCCGCGCAGATAGCCGACAGGCTCCACACTGCTCCTCGGCCATCGAAGTCAACTCTTGTCTCGCACTATCTGCGCAGGTCGCAACTCCGGCGTTCAACTCCGTCGCATGATCAGCAAGCGCTCCGGCGCGCGACGGCCGCATCTGACGTCAATTGGGTGGACTGTTTTCCCGAGGCGCAAGATCTCGGGGCAATGTGTGGAACGCTGCCGGTGCCGCTTGATCGCCGATATCCGACGGAGAAAAAGATCAACATCTACTTCGAACTCTACTTGCACACCAATCCCGGCCTTGCCGAGAGCGCCATCCTTGCCAACGATGGCGGGCTTGGCGGTACCACAACCGGCTTGAGAGATGGCGCCCTGTTCTTGTTCGGGCAGAAC
>QHZR01000446.1 GCA_003224755.1 Acidobacteriota bacterium | reverse complement strand
TCGTCCGGAAGCGCTTCTGCTGCCGATGCGAACCCCTCATCCCGCGGTCCTCGACCGACATGGTCCGATTCCAGGGCAAATGCTCGGGCAAATGCTGATGAACGGTTCGGCATCCTAGTTGCCCGTGATTGGCTGCCTGGGTTGGGAAGTGGGCATTTTGCAAAATTTTTAACACGGCCTCAATTCTGGCTGAAAGTCGGCGTATTATTCGTACCGAGCGGTGATGAGGCCGGAAGACGACGATCATTGTCTTGAGACAGAGCCCGGCGGACCACAGCCAATCGGCCTTCTGCTCGACGAACTTTGATTGGCGTAGTTGAGGGACTCGATCACGGCACGAACTCGCTGACAGTAAGCCTTCGTCGAAATTAGAAAGAGGACTCCAGTCATGCATTTTCCTCTTCGCTTCGCGGCATTTGTCTTAACGGCATCCCTGCTGATTTCTTGCGATCACGCCGTCAACGCTCAAACCGCAACCGACACCACCTCGGGTGTGGACAATCAAGACGCGCACGTTGATCGTAAAACCATTACCCCCTCAAACGAGGTGATCATTCCGGGACCTCTTCGCTCGTTCTTGCGCATGGCTGGGATCAGTCAGAAAGCCTCTCCCGAGGACGTCCTGCCCCTGCTTGCCCGGAATGTGTATGTGCAGGGTTATCAGGGCTGGGAGGAGAGGGGCAGGCCAACAGAGTTTTTGATTCTATTGCAGAAATATCTCAATCAGGCGAAGGAACTGGCAGCCTTCGCGGGGCCGGAGAGCACGATCCATGTTTCCACGTGCGAACAAGCGGCCCCACTCCTTCAAATTCTCGGTTACCGCATGCGGGCGGCTTGCGGCCAAGGCAATTCTTGGTTGGTTACAGACGATGCTGAAAGAGCATTCCTCACCACCGACTCCGGTTTTCCGCTGCCTGCCTTGGAAGATTCCTTGCGCCGGGGCACAGATTTTAGCTATCGCTACGCACAATCGAGCGTCCCAGTGCTGTTCACCGAGGCTGATTGGACGGTGACCCTTCGCCCCGGTACTCGCCAATCGTCGAATCTGCTTGACGCGTTAGTGCATCATCCGGTCCTGGCGCGTCTCTATTGGGGATTTTCTCGCCTCGACCCCGAGACACGATCCTCGCTTAAGCAATCGGTCGGATTAAGAAAACTTCTACCCCTTGCAGCGGACCTAGATTTTTATGGAAGCCAGATCTCTATCCGCGGCGGCCGCGTGCAAGTCCCCGGTGGTACCGACGCGGAGCCTGCATGGAAGGATTTGGTTGGAGCGGATCCGCGCTCGCCACAAGAATTTGTGCCGAGACTGCTCGCAAAAGATCGCGGATGGCTGGCCGCTTATTTCGACTCCCTCGCACGCATCAACCGCGAACAGCAACAACGTTTTATTGAAGCTCATCGGCTAAAACTTTTCTATTCGGCGTTTCGTGGCTCCGACCTCTCTTCTGATGCCGCCCGGCCCGCTTTCCGGCTTGCCCCCGGACTGCTGCTTCTCTTGACCCGGCTGCGATGGGACTCGGACGGCCAGCCACTCGTGCCCGGCGGTCTCGATGTCTGGAAGGATATCCTGAGCCAAAAAACGGATTCCAAACTCGTACATGACTGGGCCAAACGTGCCGCGCGCTTCAATCACCCTGACCAGTTGCTCGAAGCCATGTTCGCTTTCTGCCGCCTGGAAACAGACGTCAGCCCCCTGAACATGTATCTCACGTTTTCTGAACTGGATAGCAATCGACCGCTAGCTCATCGCTTGAAACCTGAGACCCTTCAATTGCTGGCGAGGAAATTTGATGAGTTCAATGAGCAGTATTTGATCTTCTCCGAATTCCCGGACTTGGACGATGCCTCTATCGCTTCTTTTTTAAGTACCGCCGATGCTCTGGGAAAAATCCCGAATCACACGCTCCGCGGAAATGCCATGGGAACGTTTCAGGCCAGTCTTGGACTCTGGCAAATTCTGGCACGTCAGGAGCAGCTTCCCAGGGAGGACCTCAACCGTTCCTGGCAGGCAGTGATCAAGGCTTTCGAAAAAGTGAACACGCCTGCGCAGTTGTTCGACGCTGGACGCAGTTCCCTCGCAACCGTGATTCACGCCGCTGGGAAAACCACGGTGTCCCAGGACGAAGTCATGGAGTTGCTCGCCGGTCCGCGTCAACCCGACCCCAAAGGAAAGCAGGTCCACGAAGCGGTTGCCCGCGGGATTCGCTCCGTAATGGACGCGCAGCGTTTGATCTCACTCGATACGTTGTTTGGCTTAGCCGATGGCTTGAATCAAGTTGCGAAAGGAGCAGTGGCTGGAAAGGCATTGTTACCGCTGGCGGGCGAGTTGCAGGAATTCCAAATGCCGCAGCCTATTTTTACTTCGTCGGAAAGGACGGAATGGGCGGCAGGTCTCTACAATAATCGCCACACTGAGTTGCAATTACATACGGACCTGACCAAGCTGCTCAAAGGCCCATCATCTCCTGCCCAACTCGAGGACGCTCGTGGCCAACTCACTCCCTTCCTGCGGGACACCCTGGTGGGGTTGAACTATGCCTACTACGAACCTCCTGGAGCTCAACTCCTGCGCGTGAACCCGCTGTTCGTTCGCTCGCATGACTTTTCGGGAGACACTGTGGTCGGCATCCAAGGCCTCTGGCGTGCTCCTCAGCT
>QHZR01000156.1:6096-17434 GCA_003224755.1 Acidobacteriota bacterium | reverse complement strand
GAGTAACTTAAACGCCCGCGATGCCGCGCAGTTCGGGATGGAGGATGATTCCACCGCGCAGGGGTTCTTCGATTTCACAAACATTCCATGGAAAACACCGCCTACTCTGCCGTCACAAAACGTGGCTAGCCCGTCGGCTTGCTTTCTCAATCCTCCGCCATAGTCCGATTACTGACTCGGTGGTTTGGATTTCCCCGGAAGCGCTGCGGGATTCTCGTGCGTGCGTTCGCGGAAGCCGCCTTTCATTCCAGTGCCGAGCCTGACGCTGGACTCGCCGAACTTTTCTCGGACGCGATCCACTGCGGAGAGCGCTTGCTGCCACTTGTCCCGAGCCTGCCCCGACAACAGATCAGCCTGCGAGCTCTCGGCCGAAAACGACGATGCCTGCACTCCCAACAGGCGCACCTGGGAACCCGGCCGCCAGTTGGCGTGAAACAGCTTGCGAACCTCATAGAAGATTTCGTTGTCCAGTTGAGTCGGCATTTCCACGCTGTGGGCGCGCGTTATGGTCGTGAAGTCTTTATAGCGCAGCTTGAGTTGCAGAGTGCGCGCATGTACTTTTTGTTCGCGAAGGCGGCGCGCGACCATTTCTGACAGTCGCATCAGGGTAGCTTCGATTTGCGCGATGTCCGCAGTGTCTTCGTTGTAAGTGTGCTCGTGACTGATGGATTTCGCGGCATCAAGATCGCCAATTTCACCTGCGAACCATGCCCCAGCATCCTCGCCGCGGGCTTTGCCGGCCAGTGCAAGCCCCCACTTGCCTAGATGTTCGTCGAGAAACGTATCCTCTTTGCGCGCCATGTCGCCGACGGTGCGAATTCCAAGGGACTGCAATTTCTGCTCGGTTACCTTGCCGACGCCGGGAATGTCTCGCACGTCAAGGGGCGCAAGGAATCTTGTCTCTTGTCCGGGCACCACATAGAGCACACCATGTGGCTTGGCTTTGCCGGAACAAACTTTCGCAATCAGGCGCGACGTACCAATTCCGATCGAACAGTTGAGCTGCGTTTCCGCTTTCATCCTTTGGTGCAGTTTGTGGGCGGCCAGCAGTGGCGGACCGTGCAATCTTCTGGTGCCTGACATGTCGAGATAGGCTTCGTCAATAGAAACCATCTCTACCTGCGGAGAGAACGAGGTGAGCACGGAGTACACTTTTTCCGAACAATCGCGATAGCGATCCGGATGTCCGTCCACGAAGATCGCTTGGGGGCAGAGTCTGGCTGCAGTGCGGAGCGGCATCGCCGAGTGCACACCGAATTTTCGCGCTTCATAAGATGCTGCCGAAACTACACCGCGCTCGTGCCGCTGTCCGCCCACGACCACGGGCTTGCCTTGCAAAGATGGGTCGAACAATTCTTCGACGGAGACGAAGAAGGCATCCATGTCCACGTGAAAAACGGTCCTGACACACTCTGCCATGGTTGCCTAGACCAATATTAATCTGGTCGGACGTTGCCGTTCCGTGCAGCTTAGCTCAGACTAAGTTTTTCCTCTTACGTACTTCTGATTCGTTCTACATACGTTTTTCGTTGAAGCGAGATTGCCTCGCACCTAGAATCTCGACAATTCAGCTGCGCTCTTCGCAGTCGTTTAACCCAAAAAACTGGAGATGTTGGAATGAGCTTTGTAAAGTTCCATGTCGTCGTGTGTCTATGCATTTTTGCTTTGCCCGCATTTGCAGGTGTCACCGTGTCCTCTCCCGGCAACGGGAGCACCTCTGCCTCGCCAGTCCACTTTGTGGCGACTGGAAGTTCAGCGTGTTCGAAGGGTGTAGCTGCCGTCGGCATCTATTCGGCTCCCAACGCGCTGGCCTATAAGGTCAACGGTTCAAAACTCGACACCTATCTGAAAATGAATGCTGGTTCCTACAACGTGTTCGTCCAGGAGTGGGACAACTGCGGCCACTCCACAGGAACACCAATTTCCCTCACAGTGTCGGCTTCGTCCGGGAGGACATTCAAGGATCTTCAGAAGGGCAAAGGCTGGACCGGTTATGCATTGTTGCCGCCCAGCTTCGGCATATGTAGCAGTTGCACCTCAGCCGGACCGAAACTCAAATGGTCATGGACACCGGGCATCGGCTCGCCTTCAATGGATGGCATTTCCACGAAAACTGTCTATGGCGCGGGAACGGTGCAGTGGGGAGATGTGCTCTGGAACAATCACCTAATTGGGGATTTCTCTTCGCAGGGGCTGCCCGATTATGCGAAGACGCTGGTGCCTTCTCTGCACAAGTTCACCTACGACGTTTACTTCTGGGTCTCGAAGGCCAGCGTCTCGCAAGGAATGGAGTTCGATATTAATCAGTTCTTTGGCGGGAAGGGTTATATTTGGGGGCACGAGTGCCGTATCGCCGGCGGCCACGAGTGGGATACCTGGAGCAATCAGGGGAGACACTGGGTCCCGAGCGGCATCCCTTGTAATCCAATCAGCAACGCCTGGAACCACTTGATCTTGCAGGTTCAGCGGACGTCAGATGGGAAGTTGTTATTCCATTCGATAACTCTGAATGGCAAGACCGCCGTGCTTGATCGTTATGACTCGCCGGATTCCAGGAACTGGTATGGCGTCACAGTCAACTATCAGATCGACGGGAACAGTGCCGGGACGCCATACACCGTTTATCTGGACAAGCTGAATTTTACAGTCCAGTAAAGAATGGCTCTTCTGCCGAGTGGCATGTCCGCAAGGATGTGCCACTTTGCTTTACGGGGCTTTTTCGGCTGTGCTGGAACAATTCCTCGACCGAGACCAAAGATCGCCTAGACTAGTATTGGCTGCGCGTGCAGCTGCCGCACTCGCTCATAAGCTCGGACATATTCGCGGGCCGACACACGCCACGAGAAATCCTTTGCCATGCCGTTGCGCATCAGCTTTTGCCAGGAGTCCTGGTCCCGATAGAGCTGCGTTGCCTGATGAATCGCGCGCAGCAGCGCCTCGCCCGTGTATTCCTGAAATTTGAATCCTGTCCCCTTCTTCGTGCGAGGGTCCCAGGGATCGATGGTGTCGTCGAGGCCGCCTGTCGCGCGAACGATAGGGACCGTGCCATATTTCAGGCTATAAAGCTGACTCAGGCCGCTGGGTTCGTAACGCGATGGCATGAGAAACATATCGGCGCCGGCTTCGATTTTGTGGGCGAATGCGTTGTCATACGCCACACGCACTGAAACTTTGCCCGGAACGCGCCGCGCCAGCCGCAAGAACATTTCTTCGTAGAGTTTGTCGCCGCTGCCGAGCACGATGAGCAAAATGTCTTCGAGTGCTAACCGGTCCACGATCTGGCCGATCAGATCGAAGCCCTTTTGCGCGGCAAAGCGCGAAACGATTCCGATTACAGGAAAATTGGTGTCTGCATTCAGGCCTGCAGCTGCCAACAGGTCGCGCTTACATTCCTGCTTTCCTGTGAGGTCATTCGCGGAGTAATGTGCGGCAATGTATTTGTCGGTTTCCGGATTCCATTCCTCGTAGTCCACGCCATTCAGAATTCCAGTAACCGTCTGCGCCCGCTCCTTAAGAACTCCGTCTAAGCCGAATCCAAACTCGGAAGTCTGAATCTCCTGAGCATATTTGCGGCTCACGGTTGTGACCATATCCGCATAAGCCAGCGCGCCCTTGAGGAAGTTCACGTTTCCGAAGTATTCCATCTTTGCGATGGTAAACAGGTCCCAGGGGAGCATCAGGAGGGGCAAAATTTCTGGCGGAAACAGGCCCTGATATCCCATATTGTGAATTGTGAAAACCAGTCCGGTGTTGAGGAACGCTGGATCTTCTACATATTGGGTCCGAAGCAGAATGGGAAGGAGAGCTGATTCCCAGTCGTGACAATGAAAAATGTCCGGCACACCTAGAATTTTGGATGCTTCGAGCACAGCACGACAGAAAAGGGCAAAGCGTTCAGCGTTGTCCGGGAAGTCTCCGGCAGCGGTGCCATAGAGTCCATCACGATCGAAGAAGGGCGGATAATCTACGAAGAAGAAGCGAACGCCAGGATATCCGGCCCCGCTGAGGATCGAGCAGAACCTATAGCGGTCGTCGAATGGAACCGTGATGCTCTGCACGACGGTGCGCTCCTCGCTAATTCGGGTCAGCCGATAGCGAGGTATGTACACGCTGATTTCATGGCCGGCTGCAGCCAACGCGCGTGGCAACGCACCGACCACATCTGCCAATCCGCCGGTCTTTGAAAAAGGAACGCACTCGGAAGCTACGAACGCGATGTGCATGAGCCAGAAGCTCCAGCCGGTGCTTGCAGTTCTCGCGCGTTATGATATTGGCGAGATGCCGCCGCCTCCTTTGAGAGGCGTGCGTGACAAGTCTAATCGGCAGGACGAACGAGGGTCAATGAAAGCATCAAGCGCCCGGGTTCCGCAGAAGAAGCCCAAGTTGGGACAGCATTTTCTGACTGACACGGTTGCGACCATTCGCATTGTGGAAGCCCTGGGCGACCTGTCGCGGGCGACTGTGCTCGAAATCGGCCCCGGCCGGGGAGTGCTTACCTCCCTGCTCGTCCGGCGCGCCCGAAGAATCATTGCCGTCGAAACGGATCGCGTCTTGGCAGCACAACTCCGGATGAAGTTTTCTCTGACGCCGAACGTTGAGATTATTGAAGGCGACATCCTGGCGGTTGACTTCCAGACCTTGTTCGGACCAAAACCAGGAAGTACGCGTCCGGGAATGGAACAGGCACCGGAGAAGGTGAGCGTGGTCGGCAATATACCTTATTTCATCACCTCGGAAATCCTGTTACGGCTGTTTGAGCATAGAACTTTTTTTGACACGTTCGTGTTGATGTTGCAAAAAGAAGTTGCTGACCGCCTGGCTGCGCGTCCTGGTACGAGCGAATATGGCCTGCTTTCGGCAACGGCACAGCTTTACGCAAAGGTCGAGAAATTACTGACGCTGCCGCCAGCGGCATTTTCGCCGCCACCCAAAGTTCACTCAACGGTGGTGCGCCTGGCGCTCTCCCCAAAGCTGGAGACATTACAGGTCGGCGAAGAAGAATTCGTGCGATTTCTGAAAGTTTCATTCGCGCAGAAGCGCAAGACACTGTGGAACAATTTGAAGTCTCAATACCCGCCGGACAGCTTGAAACGCGCCATGGGCAAAGCGCGAATTCAGCCGGCAGCGCGCGCGGAGGCTTTAACGCTAGAGCAGAGCGCCGCTTTGTTTCGGGCGCTCTCGAATGATGCCGGCAACTCCAAGCGCACCTGAGGAGGTCGCAATGGCTATCGTGCGGGAACCTGTCGTCGCGGGCCGTTTCTATCCCTCAAATGCTGCGCAATTGAGCAAGGACATCGCGTCCTACCTCTCCCCCCAGGCAGACAAAGTCACCGCGATCGGCTGCATTGCTCCACATGCCGGTTACATGTACTCGGGGCGCGTCGCGGGCGCGGTTTTCTCCAAAATCGAGATTCCCTCCCGCTGCATCGTGCTCGGCCCAAACCACACTGGCTGCGGTCATCCTTTGGCAATCACGGTGCATGGCAGCTGGCGAACACCGCTTGGGGACTTGTCAGTTGACCAGGAACTCGCGACGCAACTCGTAGATACGTTTCCAGCGATTTCGGAAGACTCCACAGCTCACCGCTTCGAGCATTCCATCGAAGTAGAAGTACCTTTTCTGCAAAAACTGCGGCCTGAATTGCAGTTCGTTCCCATCGCAGTCGGGACCGGCCAGCTTGTAATCGTGGAGCACCTCGGTAAAGCGATTGCACATGTGGTCCAGGCGCAAAGCGAACCGGTGCTGATTATCGCTTCTAGTGATATGAATCACTATGAAGACGATGCGACGACCCGAGTGAAGGACCGCAAAGCAATCGACCGGATTCTTGCGCTGGATCCCCGCGGCCTGCACGAAACCGTACTGAATGAAAGCATCAGCATGTGCGGATTCGGTCCATCGGTGGCGATGTTGACTGCCGCGAAAAGACTGGGCGCGCAGAAAGCTGAATTGGTCGAGTACGCCACATCTGGGGACATTTCTGGCGACCGAGAAAAAGTTGTAGGTTATGCGGGAATTATTGTTTTCTAGACCTATTTACCAGCAAGCGCAAGCAGCCGCAAAGCACGCGCGCGGCTTACATTCATCACAGAGCGGTCGTCTGCAATGCCTTGTAGCACCGGCGAAATTGCCTGCAGGTCTCCGAGATTGTTCTCGCGCTGCATTTGCTCTATTCGCTTAAGATCATCGTCGAGCGCGAGTTTTTCATATTTCCTGAAATACGTAAGACGACGCCCAAATTCAAGGGTTGTCGAAAGACCCTGAAAAATGGAGGTCAATTCCTGGATCGCGGGAACCGGTGAGTAGTTGAAAGTCGCTTGGGAGTTGTGGCCTGCGTCTTTGTAAGTGAAGACTTTATTTCCAGTATTCGCTATGTTCTTTCGGCCGGAGTCAATTTTGCCGCTAAAGTAGCGCGACTTCTTTACCAAGTCAAAAATCTGGGTTCGAACGCTGTCGGAAATCGTGAACTGCAGTGGAGCAGGATCGGCGGGCTCGGACTGCTGATTAAGCTGCCCGTTTGAGCTGTACGATCCCCGGCCATCGCTGGCGATACTAATTTCGTAATGGCTGGGATTTGCGCCCTGGAAGTCCAGAGTGAAGCCAACAGTTGCACTATTGTTCTGGCTGTGAGCAAACGTGGACAGAAACAAGACAACCGGCAGAACTAGCGCGCGATTCCTCAATGAGCTCATCCAGAAAATTATGCCAAAAAGAAAGGCCCAGGAACACACTTCTCAGTGTCATCCCCCCATCGCTACACCCTGACGATTTAATGTCGCCCTTGTGTGCAGGTCGCAGATTGCGATGGCGAGAGCGTCGGCGGCATCCGCAGGTTGCGGCGTGTTCTCCAGGCGCAAAAGCCGCGCGACCATCATCTGCACTTGTTGTTTCTCGGCCCTGCCGTAACCCACCACCGCCGACTTAATGCTTAGGGGCGCGTATTCGGTCACCCGAATGCCATGGGTTGAAGCAGCCAGCATGGCGACACCGCGAACCTGACCCAATTTCAAAGCCGACTTGGCATTCACGGAATAAAAAACTTCTTCGATTGCCACTCGATCAGGATGATGGCTCTCGAGCAGTTCACCTAGTTGTTCGAATATTGCTGCAAGCCTGTGCGGAAGCGGATCAGAAGCGGAGAGTCTAATTCCCCCGAATCCGAGGCAACTCAGGCGATCACAGTCGTCCATCTCGACAACGCCATAGCCGGTGCACTCGGTGCCGCAATCAATCCCAAGGACGCGCATCTTGGCTTGAGTTTACTAGAAGGACTGCAGACTTCAGCATGCTGATTTCGCTGTGCGTTTACCTTGTAAGGTCGCAAGCATCCTCTGCCCTGACCGCCCTAAAGCAACAGGGCTCACGCCACTAAACTTTTCGCGCGGACTGCTGAATGATAATCTACTTGTTCCGTGGCGTGGCGACTGCGCTAGTAGTGTATCCGGCGTGAAAACACGGCGAGGACCACGAAAATCCAATACAAAACAAAACAGGAGCAGGCAATGAGAATTGGCATACTGACGGGCGGCGGGGATTGCCCGGGTTTGAATGCGGTGATCCGCGCGGCTGTTCGTAAGGGCAGCTTCCATTACGACGACACTTTCGTGGGCTTTCTCGAAGGCTGGCGTGGTCTGGTGGAAGACAAGAGTATGCCCCTCGACCTTCAGGCGGTCGCTGGAATTCTGCCCCGCGGCGGCACGATTCTCCGCACTTCACGCACCAATCCTGCGAAAAAGGCTGATGGACTCGATAAGTGCATCGCTACACTCAAAAGAAACAATGTAGAAGCATTGATCGCTATCGGCGGCGACGACACACTTTCGGTAGCCACCAAGCTTTATGACAAAGGGGTGAAGGTGGTTGGAGTGCCAAAGACGATTGACAACGATCTTTCCGGCACTGATTTCACTTTTGGCTTTGATACCGCAGTGAACATAGTGACTGAGGCGATTGACCGTGTTCACACTACCGCCGAGGCTCATAATCGCGTCATGGTCGTCGAAGTCATGGGTCGAGACGCCGGCTGGATTGCCATTTACAGCGGTATCTCCGGTGGAGCCGACGTAATACTCATTCCTGAGCAGCCGTTTGATGTGGATAAGGTCGCCGCGAAAATCCGCATGCGCCACGCACGCGGCCGATATTTCAGCATTGTCGTGGTTGCAGAGGGCGCAAAATTTGCTGCGGGAAAGAATGGCCCGGTGGTGCAGGGCGGCGAGAAAGACGAATTTGGCCACGTTAGGCTGGGTGGCATAGGCAATACATTGGCGCAGGAGCTCGAACGGCGTACCGGCTTCGAAACCCGCACTGTCGTCCTTGGCCACATTCAGCGCGGCGGTTCGCCAACTGCCTTCGACCGTGTCCTGGCCACACGCTACGGTTTAGGCGCTATTGATATGGTGCACCGCGGCGAGTTCGGCAGAATGGCCGCCCTCCGCGGAAACAAGATCCTCTCGGTTCCGCTGGCCGAAGCAACCGGCACCAACCGCACCGTCGATCAGGAGATGTTGGACGCGGCCTTCGGCATTTTGGAAGATGTGGAGAAAGAGGCAGTCGCGGGCTGACCGCTTGCTCACAGAAAATAGAAACGGGTGCCCCATCCTTGTCGCGTCTTTTGCGACAGGATGGGGACTTTGATTTCGGAGGGACTCATGTCGCGTCTTTGCATCTTTTTGCTCTGCTCGTTTTCGGCTGTTCCTCTGTTTGCTCAGGGAGCTCCGCCCCAAGGTTCACCGAACCAGCCTTACACGATGGAGTACTACTACAAAGTTCAATGGGGACATCAGCAGGAATTTCTGCAACTCTTCCTTAAGAACCATTACCCATTGCTGACGGACCTTGTTGAGGGCGGACGCGCGTTGTCCGTGAAGATCGAAACACCGGCAAACCACATGACGGAAGATGCCAGATGGGATTATCGGGTCACGATCAAATTCAAGAACTCAACCGTCGCAACCACGGCAAATCCGGACGACGAGTCTCTGATCAAGCGACTCTGGCCTGATCAAGAAACCTACAAACGTGAGGAACAGCGACGCTTCGAAATCCTGCTCGCACATTGGGACTTACCCGTGAGCGTTGTGACGCCTGCAAAATAACTATTGGCCGAGAATCAGGGGTAGGCCATTCTTGTTGTTTCCGATCACCACGACTTTGGAGTTCGGGCTTTTGGCAAGATTTTCTGTGGCTTCAATTCCCTTCCACTCCAGCAGCGAGGGCGTGATGCCCTGGGCCACGATCTGCTGGAAATCGCGCACGCCGGCGGCTTCGATGCGCTTGCGTTGCGCCTCCTGTGTTTCCTTTTGCAGCCGGAAATTCATGGCCAGCGATTCCTGCTCAGCCTGCTGTTTGGCCTCGATCGCGGCCTTCAGTGTGGCGGGCAACTGAATATCGCGCAACAGTACGTTTTCCACGGTCAAGCCGCGACCGTTCAATTGCGAAGTGAGCTCGTCATAAATCTGCTTGCCTACCATTTCGCGTTCCCCCGTGTAGAGGGCGTTAGCGCTGTGCGAAGCAGTCGCCTCTCGAATCGCGGAGCGTAACGTAGATTCCACCACCACGTTCTCGTAGTCGGCTCCGATTTTCTGAAAGACTTCCGCTGCGCGATCGGGGTTCAGGTGATAGATCAACGACGTATCAAGGCTCATCATCAGACCTTCGGCGGAAGGCACATTGGCGGACTCCTTGATAGTCTGCGTCTGGATGGACATCTCGTTATTGGTCTTAAGCGGATTGATGAGGTGGATGCCCTCACCCAGACTCTCTCCCGTCACTTTCCCAAACAGCGTCAATACACCAACGTGGCCGGTCGCAACGCGCGTCACGGAGTTAAACAGCAGTACGATCATCACCAGGCCGAGAATGGCTAGTCCAATAAGACGAAGCGCGTTTCCTCCATCCGCGTTGATGACTTTCCCCCGCGGGCTATCAAAGATTGTCATGACAGACCTCCCGCTGGTGATTTTAGGAGGGTTCATCCGATGCTGTAAGTGACTTCTGTGGGGCTGAGCACTCAGCACTCGCTAGTGACCTCTAACGGAAAATTTGAGCCAAGGTTCCGCCTGCGCTCATCTGAATCACATGACTGCGTCTCGTCCCGCTGTCGGGAAGATCTTCCTGGCGTTCGCCATTATTTATCTCGTCTGGGGATCCACGTATCTCGCCATCCGAGTTGGCGTGCATGAAATGCCGCCGTTCCTGATGGCTGGCCTGCGCTTCACGGCAGCAGGGCTGGTGCTCTATGCGTGGATGCGCATTAGCGGCGTTCGCTCGCCTAGCTGGCGCGAATGGAAAGCTGCTACGGTGCTCGGCACGCTGATGTTCCTGATCGATTACGCCTGTCTGTTCTGGGCAGAGCAGCGTGTGCCATCGGGCATTGCGGCGGTAATTCTGGCGGCAATTCCAGTTTGCATCACGCTGCTGGAGATTATCTTTTTGCGCACCCAGAAATTGACCATCCGCCTGGCTTTGGGGCTGCTGGTTGGGATTGTGGGTGTTGCAGTCCTGATAAACCCTTCGGCATCGCTGGGGGAAGCGCCACTCGATCGTGGAGGTGCGATCGCACTGCTGGTCGCATGCGCGGGATGGTCCATCGGGACGGTCGTGAGCAAGCGCCTTGTTTTACCGCAATCGAAACCGATGAGTGCCGCCGCGCAAATGCTCTCGGGAGGGGTACAGTTGCTGGTATTGGCTGTGGTCACTGGTGAATTCGGGCGTTTCCAGGCGCAGGCAATTTCGGGGAAGGCCTGGCTTTCGCTGGTTTATCTGATTATTGCTGGCTCCATCATCAGCTACACCGCATACGTCTGGTTGCTGGAGTACGAGTCGCCAACCAAGGTTGGAACATATGCGTACGTCAATCCGGTCGTTGCAGTCATTCTGGGAGCAGCGATTGGCGGCGAAACGATCGGCCGGCGAACTCTGTTGGGAATGGCGTTGATCCTGGTGAGCGTGGTGGCGATTACGACGATGAAGGCGAAGCAAAACAGCATGGTCGCGGACGCAGCATCATCCCGCGCGGCCGCCGATTGATTTTGCATTCTCGATCACGCTACCTTTGTAAGACTAGTCAGACTGGTCAGATTGGTCATCATGAGTGGAAAGCCTGCAAATACGCGTCGCAAGAAGCGGCCCATAAGCTGGCAACTGCAGACTGCAAAAGCCCGGTTCAGCGAAGTTTTTCGCAGGGCACGTTCTGAGGGCCCGCAATACGTCACGAGAGCCGGCAAAGAAGCAGTCGTTATTGTCCCGGCGGAGCAGTTTGAAAAACTTACCGCCCGCGCCCCCAGCCTCGAAGCTTGGTTGAATTCTTCCGTCAATCCCCGCTTTATGGAGTCA
>QHZR01000156.1:0-6014 GCA_003224755.1 Acidobacteriota bacterium | reverse complement strand
GTCCTGCCGTCTTGGAATGGCTGAACGCAACCGAAGAGTCTTTGCTGCACTTGAGTATCCTGACTGTAGGGGAGTTGCGCAGGGGCATTACTCGCCTGAGGCCTGGGCGGCGTAGGATTTCGCTTGAATCATGGCTTGATTACGACCTTCCGCTCCGATTCAGTGAACGAGTTTTGCCCATTGACCTGGCGATTGCCGACAGATGGGGAAGAATTGTCGGTAGCGAAGCTGCGCGCAGATCGCCACTGCCGCTGATTGAAAGCATGCTAGCCGCAACAGCATTGCATCACGGCCTCACTCTGGTGACACGAGATACTGCCCATTCCGCTGTCACCGGGGTAGAGGTCTTCGACCCATGGAAATTGTGATCGCCTAAGCAATCTTAAGTCATTACTGGCGCAGAGACTTCATCAGCACGATTCCGCCGAGCACCGCTTCGCTGAAGATTAATACCAGTGAACTCAGGCATAGAACGCACCAGGCCTGCAGAATGAATTTCTCAACATAGGTCAGATATAGCGCAAAGCCCAGCCCGCCTACGGAAGCGATGAGCAGCATGACCGGGGTTTCAGCTTTGTCGCGATAAACGGTTGCTAGCGCAAGAATCAGCAGATATCCGAGAATTCCGATCAGCGCTACCGGGACTCCAAGGAGGGTCGAATAAGCGCTGCGGTTCACTATGTCGCAATTGAACGATTCGCCGAAATTGCAGAACGAAGTTTTCGAAGTTCCAAAATGGAGGTAAAGAGAAATGGAGGAGACCGCGGCCCCAACGGCCGCAACTGAGGCAATAGCCAGCATCAGACGGCGTGCTGGTGCTAGGCTTTCGCCGCGTTGGCTCAGGGCGGGCCGATTCACGGAAGCTTGCATCCCGTTTTCTGTGCCAGAGTATCTAGGGGCTGTAAGCCTTCGGTTCGTGACCCATCAGGATATTGCCACGTAGGAAAGTTCTTTATGCCAGCTTGTTTGCAGGTGTCGTTCATGGTGCGCTGACCGGGAGGGCTGCATTCCACATAGTTCACGTACTGAAAGGCGAAGCCGAACGATTCTTTTTGATCCTTACAGTGCGGACACCACCAAGCACCGTACATTTTCGCGCCCTTTGTCTTGAGGCATTTTGCAAAACTGTCGAGCGTGCTTGCGGGCTTTTGATAATAAAAAAAGTAGTAGGCTCCCCAGACGGCCGCGAGTACGGCAAATACCACAGCAATCCATATCCAGCGCGGCCCTTGCTTTGTCGACTCGGCTGCAGCCTCTTCTCTTTTCTCGCTGAATTTCGACATACGGTTGAATTTTTATACCACGACGTTCAGCACCCCAGGCAAAATGTCAAGACTTTGACAATGCAAGGTGAGGACTTCCCCATCAATCATGACGTCCACGGGTGAGTCGAGATGAAAGTCAACGTGGCGAACCTTGCGAACTTCTGCCAGCGGATGTTGAGTATGCGTACCGTCGTAAAGTCTTGGAAGATTATGGATAAGTCCGATGCGTCCGATTGGTCCCCAGCGTACGTATTCGATTAAGCCATCGTCGGTCTCAGCGCCCGGGGCTACCATCATCGTTCCACCGGTGTATTTGCTGTTGCTAAACGTAAGAAAGAGGCATGGGCGTCGATCAACACCCTTCCAGCCGTCAGCGATCAGAGGAAACGGACGCCTGCGGAATCGAGCAAGACAGATGAAGATTGATGTCTGATAGCCAAGCTCTCCCCAAGCGCTGAACCGGCGGGCGCGCAAAGTTGCGACATCGGCGGAAAAGCCAATGCTGAGGATATTGATGTAATGCAGCACACCGTCTTGGTGGCGCAGGCGAAGAACGTCGCATTTACGCGACTTCTGAGAAACGAGCGATTCCATTGCGTATTCCACGCCTTGATCGCTGAAGTCGCGCAGAAAAGAATTGCCCGTGCCGAGCGGAAGGAATGCGAGCGTGGGAATGTCCGCTCCGTCCGCCTGGGGAAACAAGCCATTCACAATTTCGTACGACGTGCCATCGCCACCGACGGAGATGAATTTGCGATATCCATCTGCCCACGCTTGTCGCGCAATTTCGGTGGCGTGACCGAGGGCCAAAGTTTCGCGGATTTCGACCCGCAGTCCCGCCTCACGTAGGCGGTCTAGCGTTGGCACAAGCAACTTGCGGGTTCGGCCTCCACCTGCCGCGGGATTGACTATTGCGAGATATGCGTCCCGCACTTAGAGCTCTTTCACCGCAGAGTTGTCGAGTGAATTGCGAATTTCCTCGGCTAAATCATTGCGTTTGATTTTCATGGAAGCGGTGCGTGGGAAATCTTTATCCCAGAGCACGTATCCACCGACGCGTTTGAAGTCCGGCAAGGACTGGTTGCGGGATTCTATGTCGCTCTTGGTCGTGTCTATAAAGTTCTGGTTGATATCCAATCGCAAGATCAGGATCAGCTTTTCCCCGCTGAGCGTTTTCTGAGGCCAAATGTAATTCGCAGCAAAAATGCAGTATTCCTTCACGGCGATGCCATCGAATGTGGCCTCGATATCTTCTGGATAAATGTTCTTGCCGCCGGCTGTCACAATCATGTTTTTCTTGCGGCCGAAAAGTTGTAAGTGCCCGGAATCGTCGAAACGGCCCAGGTCTCCGGTGAGCAGCCAGCCGTCAACAATTGTTTCGGCGGTCATCTCAGGATCATCCAGATAATGAGACATGATGGTCTTGCTCTTCGCGGCAACTTCGCCGATGCCCTCGCCGTCAGGATTGAGAATACGAAGCTCGACTCCCGGTAGCGGCTTGCCTACAGTATCCGCGCGGAAAGGTTTCAGATCGTTCACTGTGAGCACGGTACACGCTTCCGTCAGGCCGTATCCATTTGCGATAGGAATTCCGAGGTCGTAAAAGAACTGTAGAGTCGCCGCGTCTATGAACGCACCGCCCGTGATAAGCGCCAGCAATTCCCCGCCAAAGGCGCGATGGACGCCGGGCAGCAACTTTCGACTCAATTCGACTTTGGGCTGCTTGCGGGTGAGAGTCTTATTGACGGAGATCGCGCGGTCTAACAGGAACCGCTTCCAACCTGGCAATGCGTCAAAATTGGCGCGCAATCCACGCTCCAGATTTTTCACGATCATGGGGACGAGCGTCACGTAAGTCATCTTGTAACGCACGAATGCGTCGCGAACGTACTCTGGCCGCAGTGTTCGAAGGTGAACCACGCATGCGCCGCAAACGAACGGGCCGATGAAGCCGACCATAAAATCAATCGCGTGATTTGTGGGCAAAATGCTCAAATATCGAACACCGGGCCAGAATGGAAACCAGACCGTAAGGGCCTTACACTGCTCAAGATAATTCTCGTGGCTGAGCACGCAGCCCTTGGGACGGCCTCCAGTACCGGACGAATACACGATGCACGCCGCATCTTCTTTTGCTCGCGCAACAAAGTTGGGGTCCCCCTTGCGGCGGAATTCTTCCCAGCGATATCCGCCACTCAGTTGCACGGTGGGCGGAGCTTCGGTCACCAGCACAATCTTCAGGTTGTGATTCTTGAATTCGGGACTCTGCGCAATTGCGCGCCACAAGTGATACTCAACGATAAGAAACTTCGCGCGAGAATGCGCCAGCAGTTGCAGATGTTCTTCGGCAGTGAGCTTGTAATCAAGCGGCACGAGCACGCCGCCAATCTGGAAAATTGCATATGCCGAAGCCAGCCACTTTGACTGGTTGGTCATGATGATGGCAGCGCGGTCGCCGGGATTGAATTCCGCATCCTGAAGGGCGCGCGCCAGCGGGGTGGCGGTCTGCTTGAAGTCTGAGTACGTCAGCCGGGTGCGTTCGCGGTCGCGGTCAGCTTCGATGAGGCAAGTTTCGTTCGGCCAGCGGTCGAGTGCATCGCGAAGCGCAGCGCCAAGGCATGTGTATTGGTCGAGATCGAGCATCATTTATCGGGTGATCGGGTGATCGGGCCATCTGGCGATTTCAAATCACCCGATGATCCGATCAAGGATCGCCCGATCGTTATGTGGTGATTCTACAGTCTGGCCTGAATTCGCTCCGCCAGTGTTCGAAAGTCTGAGACGCCCTGTAGTTCGTAGTCCGGCAATTCGACATTGAAATGCCGCTCCAGTCGCGTGAGAAGGCTTAGCGCTTGGAGGCTATCAATGCGGAGCGTCTTGAAGAAATCGTCGTCGGGAGACAGCTTTTCGCGCGGAACTTTGAACTGGGCTGCCGCCAACTCGAGAATCTCGTCCAACGTCTTTTTTTCAGTCGGCACTCTGGCTCACTTTCAAGAAAGATACGGTTGCGCGTCTGTGCTCTCCACAAACTTCTTCAAAGCGGCCTGTACCGCTGGTCTCGCATATAAATCGCAGACGATCTCAATTTCCTGCCTCAATTCATCATAAGGGATTGGCTTCACAAATCGCTTCGCTGCAGCTGCCGTGGTGCGATCAAATTTTCCAAGTTGAGCGGCCGTTCCGCGTGCGACCCGTAAAGCTTCGCCTTCAGCGACGACCTGGCTCACCAATCCAATCTGCTGGGCTTTCGTGGTGTTGAAGCTGCGCCCCGTGAGGACGAGGTCGCGGACGACGGCGTTTCCAAGATCGCGCTGCAGTCGCGGAATGCCACCGAATCCAGGGATGAGTCCAAGCCTGAGTTCAGGAAAGCAGAAGCGCGCAGTCTTGTCCGCGATGATCAAATCGCAGACCAGCGCCAGTTCTAGGCCGCCACCGAAAACAATGCCATGGACAGCAGCAATCGTGGTCATGGGAGAAGCATCGAGCGTGTTCATCACATGATGAATGCGCTGATGGAATTCCTTGATGCCGGCGAGTGCTGCCTGCTTTTCCATCGCTTGCAGGCCCCGATATAATTCGCGCAGATCGCCCCCCGCGCTGAAGCCGCAGGCAAGGTTGCTGTAAAAGATCAACGCTTGCGCTTTTTGCTCCAGCACTGGCAGAGCGGCGGCAAGGTGTTCGAATTCTTCCAGGGACTGGGCACCGATCTCGTTGCAGGGCTCACGATGCAGAGCGACCTCAACGACGCCGTTCATCAGTTCCCACGAAAGTGTTTTGCCGTTAAATCGCGTCATATTGTGAGCTAACCTGCCCTGGACAGCCGAGAGCGGCTGTCCCCACATCTGCGCGGCCATTTCTGCCTACACTGCCTGTTTGACCGCGTACATTTCCTCAATTTCACTGCGAAAGCGTTGCGCGATCAAGTCGCGCTTCAGCTTGCCATTGGCGGTTAGCAAGCCGTTCTCAATAGTAAACGGCTCTGAACTGATACGGAATTCTCGCACTTGCTTGTAATGAGGCGAGGTGGCATTGACGTCGTTGAGCGCCGTCTGCACCGATTCCGCGGTTACGCTCCCCGTCACAATTGCAGAAAGATAGCTGCGCCCGTTGCCGACGAGCACTACCTGCGTGCCGGGGAGTCGCGATGCGATTTCTTCTTCGATTGCCTCAGGAGCAATGTTGTGCCCAGACCCGAGGATAATCAGGTTCTTGATACGGCCAGTAATTTTCCAGTTCCCGGACGCGTTGACCTCACCTTGATCTCCGGTGTGGAACCACCCGTCGCGCAATGCGTTTCTAGTTTCTTCGGGCCGGTTCCAGTAGCCGGGAAAAATGTTAGGGCCGCGCACCAGGATTTCCTGGTTCTCTGCCAGCTTCATTTCAATGCCGCTAATAGCAGACCCCACGCGGCCGGGTTCGAAACTGCCCGGTACATCCATAGTGCAAATCGCGCCGGTTTCGGTCAGGCCGTACACCTGCAGCACGGGAATGCCAATCATCATAAAGAAGAGTTGAGTTTCGAGGTTCAGCGGAGCGGAACCGCAGATGAGAGCTTTGAGCTTGGAGCCGATCATCTTTTTGCGGATCGCCGGAAAAATGGTGGCATTGGCAAGCCCGAGCCAAAGGGAATCCGCGAATGACTTTTTGCCTTCTCTTTCGCGCACATAAGCAGATTTGGCATGCCGATAAATGGCCAGCGGGACATCGCCGGTCTTCCAAAGTTGTTCATCCACACCTTTGCGCATGCGT
>QHZR01000445.1 GCA_003224755.1 Acidobacteriota bacterium | reverse complement strand
GTTTCGATGTGCTGCAAGTGGCCAAGCGCCGCTACATTTCTAAGCAGTATCACGATTTCATTGGCTTCGAAGTCTCACAGGATCTGCTCGAGCGCGCCTTTCGCGACACTTACGGCATCAATGTGGATGATCTGCTGAAAGCTGAGGACCTGACCATTGGAAGCTTTCGCTTTGGCGTCAGCCGCGTCGTTCCCGAGATGACGCAAGTCGCACTGGCCACTCGCCAGCACGCAAATATGCCTGAGCTGAACGATCAGGCGCGCAAGAAATTTCTTTACCGTCTCTCTCGCGCCGATTACGAAAAAGAATTTGGGGCGAAATATCGCCGCCCCGGTGTCTTCGCCCGAATCCTTGCGTTTTTTCTGAGAGTCATCCCTCGCTTCGGTCCTTTCAAACCTCTCGCCTATCGCGATCCCACTCCGCAAACCGAAGATCTCTACTTCCGTAGCATGAACGACGTCGTCGACAACTACAGCCGGATGGTGAACGAGGCCGCCACGGGCGATCCGAATTTTCCTAACCGCAACCTCGACACCGGCGATGTCACCCGCGCCGGCGATTACAAGCTGACCGACGAAGCCTATGCGAGCCTCGTTCGCCGCCTGGCTAAGCATCACTTTGCCAACGTCACACCCGCGCTACAGGCAAACATCCTGAAATTTTTTTCCAGCGGCCCGGCTAATCGCTCACTGAAAAAGCATAAGTGGCGTGAAACGCAAGCCGCGCTCATAGCCTTGAAGGCTGCGAACTTGACTCAGTAACTAGGGGGAGGATCGCTTTTTTGTGAAGATTGGAGCGGGAGACGGGGATCGAACCCGCGACATCCGGCTTGGGAAGCTGTAGGCAACCTTTCGCTCTACCTAAAATCAATCACATAGAGAGGGCGATGAGCGATCAAGTGTGGCACTAAGGGCGTTAATTGAACACGATTCTGAACACAACGGCTGGATACACGCGGGGTACACGGCGCTGTACCGTGTCAGTGGCATATGACCCTCATCACCAATGAAATCCACATGCTCGACGGGTTCAAGAAGACCCGTATATTATTTGCGGCAGACCGTAGGTTGACGTACCCGGATGGTTCCTATGCCACGAAACAGAAATTGTTCCGCATTCCGTACCTCAACGGGGGCATTAGTTATTTCGGTCTCGCGGAGGTCTACCCAAAAAATAAGACGCAATACTTGTCCGAGTGGTTGCGACATTTCATCACCCAACATGCAACAAAAACGAAATCTCTCAAAGACTTCGCTTTCGAGCTTCGTGATGATCTTCACAGCGCCATTCCTTCCGACATCCTCGAGAAGAACGCCTCGGGGTTTCATATCTGCGGATACAATTCGGATGGTCTTCCGGAATTTTGGTTCCTGCGAAACTGCGATTCAGAGGGCTTCCGGTATACGAACCTACAGCGACGATATATGGAACCTCGGGGCGACTTTCTGGACCGCGATGCCAAGTCGTTGGGATGGGATGGGACAAATCTCACATCCATAGAAAACAAGATCTGCATATATCGCAACGGCGATTTTAGAGCACATGTAATTGCATTCGAGCGGCTGGATAAGGTACTGATCGACTTGCTATCGTTTCCTGACTTCAACAAACCCAAGAAACTTGAAGATTGGGTCCGATTCAAGTTCGAGTTTGTGGCATATTTTTATAAAAAGTTCGCGAAGCGGCAGATCATCGGAACGCCAATTGATGCCTTCTGCCTAGCGAAGACGCTGCCATGATCCGCGCCGTGAACATCTCGGACTCCCCAATCCATCGTGGTGATGATGGGACTCACGAAAAGCGATACACGCGGGAGGCAAAAAAGACACCCATCCGCGACGCCATTCTTGCGATGATCAAGGAAAACCCGCAACTGTGGCAGAAAGCCCTGGATCGCTTCGGCAAGCTCAAGCCAGCGAAAAAAGCAGGTCGGAAGAGAAGTAGGGAACCTCAAAAAGGCCGCGAGGCAGCAGCCCTCACCGCCCGCCCGCAAACCAGCTCAGGGCTGCTGCGGCCAGACCAACTGCCTTGCTTTTCCTGGCTTCGCGCTTCGCCCGCACACAGTTGATGCAACATATCGGAGCCTTCCCGCCCGACTCTTTCCACCTCTTTACCATGGAGGGAGCGAAGCAGACGCTCAGTTTGGGAGTACCGCAGCAGGCGCAGCGCAGCTCAATCATTCAGAGACGATCCTGCGAACCTTCAGAATGGGGGTACGGGTTTTGCTTACCTGGCACTGCGCGAATAGAGCGAGCTGCGCCTTGGGCAAGGCAACCGCACGGATGATGGTTCCTGCATCCGGCCGCAATGTGTACCGGATAGTTTGCTCAAAAATGCGGCTGAGCAGTTTGGTCTGCTTGGCGATGCGCAAGGCTTGCGCAAACCGTTCCACGGCGGCGGCGTCAAGCGACGTGATGCTGCCGAACGTTGCCATCATCTCGTAATGGAGGCCATGAAGCAGTTTCGATTTTTCGGCCTTCGCGCTGCCAAATTCTTCCACCAGGCAGATCAGCTCTTCTTTCATTTTTTCGTGCGGCTCATCTAGCTCAGTCGCAATCTTGTAGGCTTCGTCTGCCTTCTGTTCGAGCTCAAGAAATTGAACGGCGAGACGATCTATATCGACGGCGGTCGGCGGGGTGTCCAGGCGGGCTGCAAGGGTTGCGGTCATTACTGAGGATGATACTTCAAAATATATAGATGACGATCAATTTTAGGGCGCATAATTCCCCCACGGGGCTCCGGGCTCGCTTGGGAGCTAGTGGTTTTTCACGCCCGGACTAGCGCAGGCAAATTCTTGTCACCGGTTTCTGGGTTCGGCAACTCAACTCGTAATCGCTGACGGCATCGGCAAACAATCAAAATTCTGAATGTAAACAGGCGATAGCGCTCGTTGACCCGGTTGTGAGTGCAAAGGCGATGTTACGCCAACTATCCCCCTGACAGGGGTTTACGTAGCGCGTTAAAGGCGCTCATGACGGACGACGTTGAACTTTTCATCCTCCGATGGAGGCTGGAAATACGCATTGATTTCCTCCGTGGTCCAGCGGGTTCCGGCAGGTAGCCCGCTGCTTCGATCCCGAAGCTGCGTTTTGCACACGGCGTCTGACGCGTCCACAAAATGCAATTCGTGCTCAACCTGTGTGCGTTCGATCAGTTCGCGAAACCACGCCCGCTGTGCTTTCGTGGCGGCTGCGAAATCGAGCACGACGGAGATCCTTTTCGACAAGAGAACGCAAATGTGTGGCGTGAGTGCGTTCTTCAGTCGTATGGAATGTCGGTGATCTCGCCAGGAAATAAAGCAGTCACAAAGTCGTCTTGCACGAGCAGGACAGCGTTCTCCCGGTCAGCCAACTCTCTAACAAGTGTGGATTTGCCTGCTGCCATCTTTCCGCAGAGAAAAATCAACTTCGCTGAGCCAGCCATATGGCCGCACATAATAGCACTGGTGACTCGGGCAGTTGACGAAATCAGGCGTGGCTG
>QHZR01000155.1:16615-28211 GCA_003224755.1 Acidobacteriota bacterium | reverse complement strand
CCTCCGTGTCGAATGCTAGACAGACTTCCGGACGCGCCACACCACAATAGAAATACGATCCCGACTTGGGGAATGGTGCGAGGTACGCTTCGTCTAGCTGCTTGATCTTAAATCCGCCAGCCTTGATGAGCGAGGGAATATCACGGGTGACATGACAACCTTCGAATGCCCATTTGAAAAGCGGCTCCGTCCGTTCCTGCCACCGTCGCACTCGCGAATCAGGCGAGAGCCCGTGCTCAAAGAAGATGAACTGGCCGCCTGGCTTCACGACTCGTCCGATGCCCCGAATAGCCTCCACCACGCCGGGAATTGTGCAGAGGGTGAACGTGCTAACCACCGTATCTACGCTGGCGTCCGCGAGAGGAATGCGTTCTCCGGGCAGATCCAGAAATTCGATATCCAGCTGGGTTCGACGTCCCTGCTGTTCTGCACGCGGAATCATCCCAGGGTTGGGCTTTAGCGCGTAAACTTTGCTCACCTTTGTGGGATCGTAGTGGAGGAAGTTCACCCCCGGTCCCACACCGATTTCAAGAACTTTCCCCTGCGCTAAGGGAACGAGCTGCTGGCGAATTTTCTGGACAGGTTTCGGGTTCCCCAGTATGCGTACCAGATGGGGATAAACGTGATCTCTGTAGAAGGGCATGGGCTATCTCTCGTGTTCCATGACGTTCATCAGTGATGAAGGTGCGCCATGCACAATTGTCTCCAGCCTCCGAGCGACGAGTTCAGGATACCCGACCACTGTCTGAGTTGCGGCGCAAGCCCTCCGGCCTGCAAATCCAGGCCTCTAGGCTGAGGCAGGAGATTGGGGTACTGCTCTTGTAAGGAGTGCGACGGTGGATTCTATTTCGTCGCGTGTCGTCGTTCGCCCCAGGCTGAAGCGGATCGCCCCCATTCCGATTTGGGGTGGGACTTTCATCGCTTTCAATACCGGCGATAACTCTACTGAACCGGAATGGCAAGCGGAACCAGTGGAGGCCGCAACGTTTTCGACGCGAGCTAGGATCTCCGATCCGGCTCTCCCGATAAAGCTGACGTTCAATGTATTTGGCAATCGCTCGGTGGGATGCCCGTTGAGAGCAATCCGGTCGCCGAAGGAGTCCTGCAACATGTTCCAGAAGAGATCGCGCAGTTGCTGTACAGATTCCATGCCTAGCCACGACTGGGATATTGCGCACGCGGCGCCCAAGCCGCCGCCGAGCAGGATATTTTCAGTTCCAGCGCGGCGGCCCAATTCGTGGCCTGCGCCGTGGATCAGCGGTTCCAATCGGACATGCTCGCGCACGAAGAGGGCTCCGACTCCCTTTGGTCCGTAAAGCTTGTGAGCTGCGACCGATAAGAGATCGACTCCAAGCTCGTCCGTGCGAGTAGCGACCTTGCCAACCGACTGCGCTGCGTCGGTATGGAAGAGAATGCCGTGTTCACGAGCAATACTGGCAATGTCAGGAATTGGCTGAATTGTGCCGACCTCGTTGTTGGCGTGCATCACGGAAATCAGAATGGTCTCTGGGGTAATCGCACGACGCACGTCGTCAGGGTCGACGCGGCCGAATCCGTCCACGGGCAAGTACGTTGCGGTGGCGCCGAGCCGTTCAAGAAACCGACACGGATTGATGACAGCAGGATGTTCCACTTCCGTTGTAATGAAGTGAGCCTTGGTGTGCCCCTTAGCGAAGAACACGCCCTTCAGCGCGTGATTGTTAGCTTCGCTTCCCCCGCTGGTGAAGACAATCTCGTTCGGCTTGCAGCCGAGTAGCACGGCAACCTGTGCGCGCGCTTTCTCAATGATATGTTTTGCAGGTTCGCCGGCCCAGTGTTCACTGGAAGGATTGCCGAACGGTTCCGCCAAGACGCCTCGCATGGCGTCCGCCACCTCGGGCGCAATGGGCGTGCTGGCATTGAAATCTAGATATATGCGTCGAGATCCCACCGGCTTCTCCATAAAAGTACCTCCAAGCGTTATAGCGGTCGTGCGTTCATGCGCTGTGCTTCCGGCTCATGTGTGTCTTCGCTTCTTGGGGCGCGACGGCTCTTGACATCAACAACCTCCAAGATGCAGACTATCAAATAATCAAGCGAATGATTGAATATGTCACACCCCATAGACAAACGCGGATTCAAGGACTCGGCCTACGGGCAGCTCGCCCGAATTGGCAAGGCGCTGTCTAGTCCGAAACGGCTGGAGCTGTTGGACCTGCTTTGCCAAACGGACAGGACGGTCGAGATTCTGGCTCGTGAAACCGAGATGAGCCTCGCGAACACCTCCCAACACCTTCAAGTGCTGGAGGCGGCGCGGCTGGTGCAGGCGAAGAAGCAGGGCCGCTTTGTGGTGTATTCGCTGGCGGACGCCCTGGTCGGCGATTTTTTCCGGGCGTTCCGCGTCTTGGCAGAAGATCGTCTGGCTGAGATCGAGCAGCTGCGACGCCGTTTCCTCGAAGCTGGCGCGGATCTCGACCCGGTTGACGCGGAAGTCCTAATCGATCGCGTTCAAAAAGGTGAAGTCGTCGCGATTGATGTGCGTCCTATCGAGGAATACAAGACGGCGCATATTCCCGGCGCCTTGGCCCTGCCGTTGCAGGAACTGAAGCGGCGCCTTTCCGAACTGCCTCGCAACAAAGAGATTGTCGCGTATTGCCGCGGCCCATATTGCGTGCTGGCAATTGACGCCGTCCGGCTTCTCCGTGCGCGCGGGTTGCGGGCGCATCGGCTGGAAGCCAGCGTTCAGGACTGGCGGGCCCGTGGTCTTCCCCTGGCAACTGGTCTTGAACAAGGCTCAATCAGGATTCTACAGAGGAGCGCCCGATGATCCTACGTCAACTGCTTCACCGTGACCCAGTCGTAGCGGCTTCGTATGTTTTCGGTTGAGGGGGCAAAGGCTTGGCCGCCGTGTGCGACCCAATTGATGAGCCTGAGATCTATCTGCGGACTGCCGAGGAATCCGGAATGAAAATCCGCTACGTCGTGGATACGCACGTCCACGCCGACCATATTTCCGGAGGTCTCAAACTGGCCGAGATGACTGGCGCCAGGTACGTGCTCCACGCCAGTTGCGGTGCCCAGTACGAGTTCTTTTCTGTGAGAGACGGAGACAATCTGGATCTAGGTAACGTCCAGGTCCGGGTATTGCACACGCCGGGCCATACTCCCGAACACATTTCTCTTTTGGTTACCGACAAGACTCGCGGGCCGGAGCCTTGGTTCCTGCTCAGCGGGCATACTCTGATGGTTGGCGATTTGGGAAGAACCGAGCTGGCCTCAAGCGCGGAGCAGGGAGCGCGATCGTTGTTTGAAGCGGTCCAGAAATTGAAATCACTGCCTGACTATCTGGAAGTCTTGCCGGGAGCCTATTCGGGCTCGGTTTGTGGGCGATCCTTGAGCGGTAAGCCGATGTCCACGATTGGCTTCGAGCGCAAGTTCAACAAGGCGTTCCAGATTGACGACAAAGACGAGTTCGTGCGCCACATGACTCAAAACATACCGACGCCACCTCCGGAAGCCGCCAAGATACGAGGCACCAATCTGGGCGCAGCTGCACGGGGAAGTGAGTGAACTCCTCGAGCTTTCTGCTACGGCCGAGAGCCGCGTTGCCCCGGAAGAGCCAGCTATGGATGAGCTGCATGGCGAGATGAAGTTAGGTTTGCGGGAGCACGTTGGCCAGTTCTCCCTCCTGGTCCTGATCAATGTGTTCGTGGGGATGATCATCGGGCTGGAAAGAACCGTCGTTCCGCTGATCGGCGAGAAGGAGTTCGGGCTCGTCTCCAAAACCGCCATCGTCTCCTTCATCATTAGCTTTGGTGTCACGAAAGCTATTTGCAACCTGTTTGCAGCGCACGCCTCGGAGACAGTCGGGCGCAAGAAAGTCCTCGTGCTCGGATGGCTGATTGGGCTACCGGTTCCCTTTATCATCATCTTCGCCAACCACTGGTTCTGGTTTGACGTTGCCAACGTCTTGCTCGGAGTCAACCAGGCCATGTGCTGGTCCATGACGGTGATCATGAAGGTGGACCTGGTGGGTCCCAAGCGCCGAGGATTTGCGCTCGGGCTGAATGAATTTGCTGGCTACCTCGCCCTTGGCTTCACCGCTTGGATTACGGGCTACATCGCATCGATTTACTCGCTGCGTCCACAGCCTTTTTACCTGGGCATTGGTGTAGCGTTTGCGGGACTGTTGCTTTCACTATTCTTTGCAAAAGAGACGCGACACTATGCCAGCCTTGAGGCAAAGCTGCACCGCGCGCCCCATACAAACGAAAGCACGAATGACCCTCTGCGGCCACGTTCGATGCGAGAAATCTTCGCGCTGGCATCCTGGAAAGAGCGAAACCTTTTTTCTTGCAGCCAAGCAGGGCTAGTCAACAACCTGAATGACGGCATGTCTTGGGGAATCTACCCGCTATTTTTCGCCAGCCTCGGGTTGGGCGTGGCCGCAATTGGCACGATCAAGGCGGTGTATCCCGTTGCTTGGGGCATCCTGCAGCTCGTTACCGGTCCTTTAAGCGATCGTTGGGGACGAAAGTGGCTTATTGCTGGCGGTATGGTAGTGCAGGCTGGCGGAATCTGGCTGACGGTCCAAGTACCGGTGTACACGGCATGGATGATCGGCGCGGTGTTGCAGGGACTTGGCACGGCGATGGTGTATCCAACGCTTCTTGCGGCAATCAGCGACGTGGCACATCCTGAGTGGCGCGCCACGGCAATGGGTGCTTACCGCTTCTGGCGCGACCTGGGTTATGCACTCGGCGCGCTCATCTCGGGGGCCATCGCCGATTTGCTCGGGATGAGAGCAGCAATTCAAGTGGTTGCTGTCCTGACGCTGCTTTCCGGGCTGCACGTAGCGTTCAGAATGCGTGAAACGCATGGGATAACAAAGCGCGAAACTGAAAGTATTCCAAGCCCAGCGGCACATCAGTGAGTTCCAGCGAGAGGACAGCTTCACATGAATCAGTGCAGTCGTCGCGCTGAACGAGTCATGTGAGGGCAGAGCGCACATTCGTGCCCGGTTTTGGGCCCGGTACACGCCTGAGAAAACCTATAGCAGGAGATCTGGTATGTCGCCCCACGAATCTGAGCCTACTACGTTTGGCATCGTTGCCGGTCTCGGCATGGGCGCAGGGATCTTCTATTACCGATCTCTGGTGAATGCCCACCTGGCCCGCGGTTTGTCGCCCCGCATTTTGATGGTGCACGCGGACGTCCGCCGCGTGATGGCTCATGCCGCGGCGCGCGAAACACGGTTGCTCGCTACCTATCTGGCAGGATTGCTCCGTCAACTGGCAGACGGAGGAGCGCAACTCGCGACCATTCCTGCTTTCTCACCTCAGATTTGCGCAGGAACTGGCGGAGATGACTCCGGTTCTGCTCGTGAGTCTCCTCGACGTGATCGTCGCCGAAGTCGAGCGGCGCAACCTTCAACGTCTCTCGATCTTCGGGACACGCGTCACCATGGAAACTAACCTGTTCGGGAGACTCCAGCATGTGGAGGTTGTGAGCCCAAGCCCGGAAGAGATCGATCTGGTAGCCAACACCTATGTCCGGATCGTGGAGGACGAGCAAGCCTCGCAGCATGACTACGAGAACCTGCGGGTCCTCGCGCACACGCTCATTCATCGCGAACGTCTGGATGCGATACTTCTTGCCGGCACCGATCTTTCGTTTGTCTTCAATCCCGAAAATACGGACTTCCCACATCTGGACGGCGCGCGTGTCCACATCGACGCCATCATGCGCAGGCTTACGTCCGATGGCGCTTGAACACGGAACGAATGGCTTCCGTCGCGGCTTGTTTTTGCACGGGCACCGGCGGTGTATGTCGTTTCGTCTGGCCGACAAGGATTGGCTGTTCCAAGGGCGACTCCCGGACCGGTTGGGCTAACCACCGAGGTCGAGGAAGGGTTGGTAATGAACGTTGTGATTCCCGATTGGGCCGCTGTGCGGACAGCTTGGCAGTTCCTTAAGCGTCATTTCGCTCCCACGCGTTTGATACTGGCGCCTTCGCTGACCAGAGACGATGGCGCGGGTGTCTATCTCAAAGTCGAATCAGAGTTGCCAACCGGATCGTTCAAAGTGCGGGGAGCTGTCTACGCGCTGCATGCCGAGATGGCGCGCAGGCCGGTCGCGGAGGTGGTCGCCTCGAGCACCGGAAATCACGGCGCGGCGGTCGCCTGGGCGGCCAAGTCCATCGGGATACCTGCCAAAATCTTCTTGCCTTCTGGAGCGAATCCGGCCAAACAATCCCGCATCCGCGCCCTTGGTGCCGAAATCGTGGAACATGGCAAAGACATTAGCGAAGCCGCTGAAGCAGCCGAACAGTACACGCGGAACGGCCATGCGTTTTTTCTGAACGATGCCACGAATTCGGATGTTCCAGCTGGAACAGCAACCATAGCCTGCGAAATATTTGAGCAATTGCCTGAAGTCGCGGCCGTGTGGGTGCCGATGGGAGACACGGCGCTAATCCGCGGAGTTGCGTCTGCGGCAAAGCATCTTAGGCCCGAAATTCGCGTCGTAGGTGTTCAAGCTGAACGCGCTCCTGCGTACTACCTGTCCTGGAAGCGCGGCGTTCCTGTTCCTACCTCGACGTGCGATACGGTTGCCGACGGACTGGCAACCCGTATTCCGATTCGCGAGAGCGTGACTGCGATTCGCGCACTGGTGGATGAAGTCCGGCTCGTGACGGAGACGCAGATGGTAGGTGCAATTAGGCATCTGCTGACCGAAGAACACCTGGTCGCAGAACCCGCGGGCGCCGCGACCACCGCCGCTTGCATCGCCGATTCATTCGCTGCGAGGCAAGGACCGCTTGTATTGCTGTTGACAGGCGCGAACATCTCTGACGTAGTTCTCAGGCAGGCTGTGGAATTTGGCGAGAGCCGTCGGTAATTCGCGTGAAGGTCTCCACCCGGGAACTCAGAGAGTAAGAGTAAAAGAATTTCTTTATTGCGCACCTCAGGCATTTCTTAGGCATGTTCATGATTTGAGGGCTAGCAGTGTTGGAAAGGAAGTTGAGCTGGAGAGGAAATTGAGCTAAGGATTGAGGTTGCCGATTCTTGCCAGCAGCGTGGTGTGCTAATGAGGGTTTTGTTAGATGCTCTAAGGCAACATCGGCAATTTATTATGCGCAGCGAATTGTTCTTGACTCTGGACATAACTCCAGGGTTTATCCTTGAAGATGATGGTAGGGGTTGTTCACATCGGTAAGGCCGCGAAAGTGGCCGGTGTCAGCGTGGACACGATTCGCTTCTATCAAAAACTTGGACTCATCAAGAGTGCGGGTCGCAGCGCGGGCGGATATCGCTTGTTCGACGGGAAGCAGATTCGCGATCTTACATTTGTGCGACACGCCTGGGAGTTGGGGTTCTCTCTTATCGAAATTAAGGAATTGCTGGCCTTACGGCAAAAGCATCATGTTTGTTCCGAAGTGCAATCCATGCTCAATCACAAGCTGGAGGCTGTTCGGGAGAAGATCAACGGTCTCTCCCGATTGGAAACGGAGCTTGCACACGCGCTTCGCAGTTGCAATCGCGAACTGCGTCTGAAAAGGGAAATCAAGCACGAGGACTGTTGTCCGCTGCTCACGAAGCTTGACCGAATAAATGGCTCCAACGGCACCAAGCATGTCTCAAATAGAAGAAAACCAAGCGACAAATAAATCCGGGTCCAGTAGCACCGTGGTCGCCAGTCTGGCTGCACTCGGGAGCGTGATTGCGGCGTCAAGCTGCTGCCTGCCGCTGCTGCCTTTTCTCTTCGCTGCTGGAGCAGCGGGCACCTCGGCCTTTGTCGCACAATTGCGACCGTACCTGCTTGTTCTGTCGGTGCTGCTGATTGCCTTTGGCTTTTACAAGTCCTGGCGAGCGAAGCAATGCAATTGCAAGCCCAGCCGGATCAGCACTTTTCTTTTGTGGTTCTCGGCGTTTGTGGTGTTTGTATTCATCTTCTTTCCACAGGTGATCGCTAACCTGGTGGCCGATCTTTTGACAGGTAAATCATGACTCGAAAGCGAATCGTTCTCGTTGTGGTCCTTCTGGTGGCGTTTGGCGCCGTGTATTACTTCTACGGCGGGCACTCGACACCCAAGGGACAGCCACCCCTCAATAGTTTTTCTTCGCGGGATCTCATGCCTCTGAAGACTGCATTCAACGATTCCGCATCCTTGATCCGCGTCGTTGTAATGCTGTCGCCCACTTGAGCCTATTGCCTGCAGGGGGCCTCTGCAACGGGACAATTGCTACGAGAAATCAACAGCCAAAACGTGCGGGTTTTTGTGATTTGGGAGCCGGTATTGGCGACCGATTTTGTCGCCCCTTCGACCGCTGCACTCGCTCGCATTGCTGATGCGCGAGCGACGCAGTATTGGGACAGAAAACGAGCGCTGTCTCACTTGCTCGGAGAGCACAATCGCTCAACCGTGGTGTGGGACTACATCGCGGTATATGCGCCGGGAGTGATGTGGCAAGACGCTCCCCCGAAGCCGATTTATTCCGACAATCCGGTCCGCGATGTGATTAGCGGAGCGAAGGAGTCTATCCAGCGCTTACTGGCAAGCGGTGACTCCGCTCGAACATAGGTTGGATACAGACAGGAAATATTGGTGACGAAAACGTACGATCCCGCTATGATCGAGGATTTTCTGGAACTCGGCAGCCGCAGCATTGGCCTTTCCTGCCGCAAGATATGTTGGACGGGAGCATTAGCGCATCCGCTTACAAGGATTTCCTGACACTCTGGAAGGACGCTGACTCGGACATACCTGTCCTAAAACAGGCCAAAGCTGAGTACGCCAAGCTGCAGTAATGTCCAGGTGGCGAGCGAGGGCAAACCGGAAATTGTTAGTTCTCAGCGGCGGGTGTATATAGCCTAAGAGTCGACAACGTTCTCCTTGGTCTCCTTCAGTTCGAGAATCCGGCCATTTTCGAAGGCGAGCGTCAGTTCATGACTAAATCGTTCTCGCCTCCTAATAATGGTTTCACCCACCTCTTCGCCTTCCTCATTGAACTCGTCCACATGCTTTACCGTCCGCCAGTGGGCGATGTGACGGTCGTCGCCTTCTCCAAAGAGGCCGTTCAACATGCCGCTGCAGGCCAGAAGCCCAACGTGCCCTTTGTGCAAAGGCGTCACTGGCCGCCCGCTCATCTTCTGCTGTTTGCGCACGAGCACGCCGCGAGCGTTTTGCATTGCTACTGAACGTTCAATCGCGTCTTCAATTTGGTCGAGCGGGAAGCCGGTGTAGTGAATGGTAGCTGTCGGAGAGGGAGGAATAATGTAGCGCTCCGCCACGTCTTTATTGAGCGGCGGGAGCGAACTCGGCCGATATCCTGCGTGAAGTAGCGCATCCGCTCCCTGAGGTTCTCCGCGTGCGTGTGATTTCTTCCGCGTGCCGAAAAATACGATTTGGTGAAACCGAACGCAATCCGGGTGTTCTAGGCGAAATACGTTGATTCGGTCGAATTGGCTGGCCAACAGTCGCGCACACGAATTCAGCGCGTTTACCGGGATTACAAACACCAGCACGCCCTCAGTTCGTATCCAGCGATAGCAGTGCTCCAGAAATACCAATTCCATTCTGTGATTGTTGTGAGTGCCTAGTTCGGTGTCGTATGGAGGATTGAGGTACAGAAGCGAGCAGCTTTCCGATTGCACTTTGCACTCGAACGCGCTGCCATGGACAGTCGTGATTCCCTTCCGCACGCAAGCGGCGGCACGGTCCGCATCGATTTCAATGGCGGCGACCCGCGCATCTGTTTCCTTGCTGATTTCCAAGACCGCGGTGCCGTCGCCTGCGCATGGATCAATAGCACAGGAATGACCTGAAGCAACCAGCAAGGAACGGACATTGCAGGCTTCTTCAAGTGGCAGAGGGTAATAGCCTAATTTCAATCTGGCAAATGGGCGTGACATCGCTTCTCCCGAGATTGTGTGATGAGTAAATGATGAAGAGGAAGGCTGCTTTAGTGCAGAAGTTGTGAGAAGCAAGTATGTGAAATCACCGCTACATCACTCTCTAGGAGTCAAGCGATTTATATGGGCTACGTACCGGAGGAAAGCCCATTTAGTAGGAATTTGGCATCATCGTACAGCCCCCAATTCTCTCGTTTATTCAGCGGCCTTCGCGCGAATCACCCCAATCAGGGCTGTCGTTGTCGAGACGTCGATGCCGTAACGCTCGCCGCCGCGCACAATCGGACCGCCAATGGCATCCAACTCGAGCTGCCGCCTGGCGGCGAGGTCTTTCTGCATAGAGCTGCGTATGCCCGAGAGCAAGCCGTCATAGATCGCTTGAATTTGGACAGGCTCAACTTCTGCGCCGCTGGCTTTCGCAACGGCGCAGGCCTCAGTCATCGAGGAAATCAGTTTGCATTTCCACTCTGCGTCCTCGTAGACCTCCCCTTTGTTCATACCTGATGCCGACGTTACCAGCGCGAGCGGGCCCAGAAAGCAGAGCTTACTCCACAGCAAAGTCTGCTCATTCTCAATGAACCTGCAGGTGAATTGGAGATCACCCAATCGTGCGACGATTGCTCCCAGGACTTGCTCTCCACTGCCGACAAGGTTGAGATTTACAAACGGGGAGCGCTGCACGAACCGTCCCGGGGCAATCTTCTCGGCTTCAACTGCGATCGTCGCCGGCAGCACGCGATCATTGTCAAAACGTGCGCGCAGGAGCTCGACATGGTCCACTCCGTTCAGCAACGGGACTACGTAGCGTGGCATTGACTGCACGGCTTCGAGCGCGGTTGTTAGTTGATAGGTTTTGGTTGCGATCCACAGCACGTCAACCGGATTTGGGAGCGTGGCTGCAACTTTCGCGGGGGCAGTGATCGTGCCTGTCGGACGTTCCACAGACAAGGTTGCGGGATAACCCGGCAGCCTCTCTGGTCGAACCACTACGGTGACGCCTTCGCCAAACGATGCCAATGCAGTGCCAACCAGACCTCCGACGGCTCCTGCCCCCAAAATTGCATGTTCCATGCCAGCGCTCCCGCATAGTCGCTTTACAAAATGTGTCGCTACGTAAGCAATGAAAACATTTTCAACCGTTTGATCAACGACGATGACAGTACCCGCGACCACGTCACGCTTTTAGGCAACTTTGAGGACCGTTTTGCCACGCGCGTGTCCCTTCTCGCTGAGTTCGTGGGCGCGTCGGGCCTCCGAAAGCGATAGCACGGTTTCGACCATTGGCTTCAGTTTCCCGGCATCGACCAGTTTTGCAATCTCAGACAACTGTGAAGAACTGGGGTGGGCAGAGAAAAAAGCCGCACGCACACCGTGTTTGGCAGCTTCGTCTGCTGACGGTGGAGCGACAATCGAAACGAGGATACCGCCCTTCTTCAGCACCTTCCATGAGCGGTTCTGGGTATCGCCGCCCAATGTGTCGAGCACCACGTCCACATCGTGGACTACATCCTCGAAACGGGTCTTTTCGTAATCGATGGGCTCTTCAACTCCCAGTTCCCGTAGAAATGCCTGATTCTGCCCCGACGCTGTCCCGAAGACATGCGCTCCCTTCCATTTCGCGAGTTGCACAGCGAAGCTACCTACGCCTCCGGCGGCGCCGTGAATCAGAATCTTCTGACCTTCGCTTAGCCCAGCCTGGTCG
>QHZR01000155.1:15890-16428 GCA_003224755.1 Acidobacteriota bacterium | reverse complement strand
GGAATGTAAGGCAGGGGAAGAGGAAAGACATCCTTGAGGTAGCCTGCTCGGGCTTTCCAGTCTATGGCATTCACCGAGGCCGCATGGACTCTTATCAACAATTCACCAGAGCCTGGTTCAGGGCGCGGTGCGTCTTCGAAGCGGAGCACTTCCGGCCCGCCATAGTTGTGGACTTGCACTGCTTTCATTTTTTCCATTTCGCAATCTCCTTGGGGAAGACATTTATGAAATGTCTCAAAGTAGAGGTTGGAGCGACCGAGCCCTCTACACCGACAGGGGCTCAGCGACAACGTGGTTCGCCGTTTTAGGCACGAATGGTTCGAGTAATGATTTGAATTGAGGGCTCAAGTGTAGTTGTTCACTTTCTTCCGCAAATAGTTTCTGCGGAGCATTTGCGGTCTTCAGCGCGTAACGGAGATACGACAACCGCAAGAGCCAGAGGGCATGAGTGAGATCTTTTTCACCGCGCATTCGGAATGTGATCCAACCTGAATTCGGAACCCAGTGATGCTCTCCAGCAAGGCCTTCCACCAAGAGC
>QHZR01000155.1:13091-15760 GCA_003224755.1 Acidobacteriota bacterium | reverse complement strand
ACTCCATCTTCGAGCTTCTTCGGGTTGTTCATGCTCCAAATTCCATTGATTTCTTTCTTCGATGTCTGAAAATGACCGCTCGATTCAGGGGTTCTTTCATCTCCCTTCATCTAGTTAAAATGAGAGCTCAGATACGACGTGAGGTGGAATTCGTTATGCAGCGGGCATTCGGACTAGAAATTCCGCTAACACTGGAGGACATTTGCGATCCGACCCGATTAGCTTTAGTCGTGTATGACATGCAAGTCGGAATCGTGAAGCAAATCGACAATGGCCGGCAGATCACCGAGAAGGTGGTTCAGGTAGCCTGCGCGTCGGCCGACGTCATTCCGTCGGATCGTCCGCCCACTCCTCACCAGTGCCCGAATGTGACGAGAGGCCAATAATGGTGACGGTGCACGTCACTAGGATTTTCCCGGTGACGATGCTCTCGCCGTTCTTCATTCTGGTGATGTTGCTCATCGTCTCGATCTTGTATTCGCGGGTCCAGCCCTGGGGAGTAAACAGGGCATTTAGTCTGTCCGCATAGGCACGCGGATTAGCGTATGTCCCTCCTGTTTATTTCACTTGACTAGAGCAGCGGTCTTGTACTATTTTGCTCTAGGCCTTGAGCCGACAGGCCTCCAGAATCAGAAGACGGTGCCGTCCGCATGAAAAAACCCATACAACGAGATCTCTTTCCGGGGGCGCTGGAGATGATGATTCTCCGAACGCTAAAACGACAGCCCATGCACGGTTATGCGCTCGTCCAGGACATTAAACGAACCTCGGATGATCTGCTTCAGATCGAAGAAGGCTCGCTGTATCCAGCTCTTCAGCGCCTTCTCAAGGAAGGTTTTGTGAAGGCTGAATGGGGTATCTCTTCTACAAACCGCCGCGTTCGGATCTACAAGTTGACGGCGACGGGCGGGAAGCATCTGGAGCGTGAGGTATCGAGCTTTGAGCGCATGCTGAAAGGCATTACGCAAGTTCTAGCGCCGGGTGAATTATGAACTGGCTCAGACAATTGTTTTCGCGACAGCGGCTCTACCGTGAGCTATCGGAAGAGATTCAAGCGCATCTCGACGAGAAGATTGAGGAGTTGGTCGCGGGCGGAATGCCCGAAAGGGAAGCTAAGCAGGCTGCGCTGCGGGAGTTTGGGAATATTGGGCTGATTGAAGAGAAAAGCCGTGAAGTCTGGGCCTGGCCGTTGGTGGAAGAAGTTTTCTTTGACATCCGCTATGGGCTGCGCACGCTGAGCCACAGTCCGGTATTCACTGCCGTCGCCTTGTTGACGATTGCCATTGGAATCGCGGCCAACGCAGCGGTCTTCAGTATCGTAAATAGCGTACTGCTGAAGCCGTTGAATTACCCGAAGGCTGAGGAACTGGTGGCGCTACATCAGGTTGCTCCCGGTGCAGAAGGACTTGCGGATTTTGAGAACGGTCTTCTTCTCTCGCCGTCGATGTATTTCACGTACGCCGACCACAACCAGACATTTCAATCGCTAGGCGTGTGGATCACTGGTACGGCGAACGTCACGGGCATGGCCGAGCCGGAACAGGTGCGCACGGTTGCTGTGAGCGATGGCGTACTCCAGACGCTTAGTGTGCCGCCTGCGGTTGGGCGTTGGTTCTCGCAGGTCGATCAGGTGCCGAACGGTCCGGGTAGGGTAATGCTGAGCTACGGGTATTGGCAACGGCGGTTCGGCGGAGATCGGAGGGTAATTGGACGCAACATCATGGTTGATTCGCAGACAAGGGAAATCGTGGGTGTAATGCCACAAGGATTTCGATTTGTTGATTCGGATTTCGATTTGACTACGCCACTGGCGTTCGACCGGGGCAAGGCGATTCTCGCGGGCTTCGGGTTCCACGGAATCGCACGGCTCAAGCCAGGAGCGACCATTGCCCAGGCTAATGCCGACCTGGCGCGAATGTTGCCGATCTGGATGGACTCCTGGTCCAACGGTCCCGGATCGAATCCACACATTTACGAAACGTGGAGAATTACTGCGATGATTCACTCATTGAAACAGCAAGTCATCGGCAACGTAGGCGAACTGCTGTGGGTCGTAATGGGAACAATTGGGTTGGTAATGCTCATTGCTTGCGCGAATGTGATGAATTTGTTGCTGGTGAGGGTAGAAGCGCGGCAACAGGAATTGGCGGTGCGCACAGCACTCGGGGCAGGTCGGGCGCGAATCGTCTGAGGTCTTCTGGTAGAAAGCATAATGCTCGGCATCATGGGCGGACTCGTGGGCGTTGGCTTAGCGTATGCGGGCGTGCGCTTCCTCGTCGCCATAGGGCCATCGAATCTGCCTCGCTTAAACGAAATCGCGATCGATGCGCGAACACTGGCATTCACTTTTGTTCTTTCGGTGCTGGCTGGTTTGTTGTTTGGACTGATTCCGGCTCTGAAATACGCCGGACCACGCACCGTTTCGGCTCTGCAGAGCGCGGGGCGAACGATCAGCATGAGTCGGGAGCGGCATCGGGCGCGGAATTTGCTGGTGGTTGGGCAAGTGGCGATGGCACTGGTGCTTTTGATGAGCGCTGGCCTCATGATTCGCACATTCGCGGCGTTGCGAAAGGTCGATCCAGGATTCGCGGATCCTCTGCACTTGCAGGTAATGCGAATTTCGATCCCAGATTCGCTGATCGCCCAGCCGGAACGCGTAACGCGAACGC
>QHZR01000155.1:0-12956 GCA_003224755.1 Acidobacteriota bacterium | reverse complement strand
TACAAACACATCTCGCCCGGTTTATTGCAGACGGCGGGGACAAAATTAGTTGCGGGCCGCGAGATGACATGGAGTGAAGTCTATGGACTCCGACCGGTCGTGATGGTTTCCGAGAATTTGGCCCGCGAAATGTGGGGGACGCCGTCGGCAGCAATAGGGAAGCGCCTGCGCGAGTTTCCAAGGATGCCGTGGCACGAGGTGGTCGGCGTAGTCCAAGACGTTCCCGAAAAAGGCGTGCCGGACCCTGCGCCGGAAATCGTGTACTGGCCCCCGCTGATGGAGAATGCTTTTGGACCGGGGCCGGCCCAGGCAACCCGCACCGTGACGTTTGTGATTCGCAGCGATCGCGCCGGCACGGAGAGTTTTCTGGCGGAGGTTCGTGCGGCAGTACAGTCTGTGAATTCGGATCTGCCGCTGGCGTCGGTGCGGACCATGCAGGAGGTTTACGACAAATCAGTTGCGCAGACTTCCTTCACATTGGTAATGCTCGGAATTGCGGCAACCATGGCTCTCTCGCTGGGGATCATCGGTATCTATGGCGTGATATCTCACACGGTATCGCAACGCAAACGCGAAATTGGCATTCGTTTGGCGCTGGGAGCGCAGGGCGGAGACGTGCTGCAACTGGTTCTCAGGCAAGGCACGAAGTTGGCGCTGGTGGGGGTGGCCATTGGCATCGGCGCCGCTCTCGGACTAACCCGGCTGATGACGAACCTGCTGTTTGGCGTGACAGCGCACGATCCGTTGACGTTCGTTGCCGTTGCCGGCTTGCTCATTCTGGTCGCGCTGTTCGCGTGTTACATTCCCGCTCGCCGTGCGACACTCGTCGATCCGATCGTAGCGCTTCGCTACGAATGAATCTTTCTATTGTGCGTTAAGGTCGCTCGTTTCAGACCGCCTGGTTCGTCGCTTGCAATCAAACACTCCACCTGCTTCAGTCTGCCATTATGCCTATGTCTGTATCACGAGCTACCCTTACCTAATCCGGTTATGGAAGAGTGGCCGACGATCCTCCCAGAACCTCTTTACGGGCGTTGAATTCAAGGCTGGCTCAGCATTCGCGGGCCGTCAGTCGCGCGTGCGGCCTTGCGGGCGATGAGCGCATCTGCTATCCATGTCGGGTGTATGAACAGACTCACCGAAGATGACGTCCGAGAGATTCAGCAGATCCATTCAAGCTGGATCGAGTTCGAGGTCGCCGGCGAAGATCGGCGCTTGCTGGCATTGTGCGCTGATGACATCGAGTTCTGGCCGCCCGACGCCCCGCCAGTACTTGGACGCACGGCGGTTTCGGCGCAATTGGCGCGCGGCAGCACAAAAATTCACGGTATTGAGATTAGCGCTCGTCGCATTCTAGGTTCAAACGAGATTGCCTACTTGACGGCAAGTTACAAGACTACGTTTTCTTCGGCGGAAGACTCCATCCCTAGACAAGCCTTCGGCAGCCATCTGTGGGTATTGGAAAAGCGGGCCGGTGGGTGGATTGTTATTCTCGTGAGCTGGTCAGTGTGGGGACTTGCCGCGATTCCCGCGACTCGTCAGCCGCCTCCGTCCGCCAGCGCCGGGTCCACATCCTGAAAACGTTAGTGCTTTATCGGACGCGCGCACTCGGCAGAATGCATGGGAATGGGTGTTTGGCGCGCGCGTTCGATAAAGCACTAACGTCACTCGGAAGCACGTAGGTCACTCGGCTGGTTGGCTTGCGGATTGGACCAGTGCTCTTGCTCCACTTGGCTCCAGCCCACCGAATACTGTATCGACTAGCGCATCGATAAACCTGTCAGAGATTGCGCCGTTCTTGTACGGCACCAGCAAGCGGTGATAGAAGGAACCGTATAGGGCATCTAGAACGACGTCAGGGTCGAGTCCGGGACGAAGTTCACCGCTTTGAATGCCGCGACAGACAATCCCACGGGCGACCTGCCGTCGCGGCTCAACCCATCGCGTGCGGACTGCTTCCCATAAATTCTCATCCGCCTGAGCACGGCCCAGCAACGGTCTCAGGATTTTGCCTAATCGGCCACGATATGCTCGAGCTAACAGCCGCATTGAAGCCGTAAAGCTTTCACGTGCGGTCGACCGTACCTGGATCGGAGCGAGCCGCGTGACATCGCCCAGGAATGCGTCCATAACAATGGCACCAACATTTGCCCAACGCCGGTAAATCGTGGTTTTGGCAATGCCAGAGCGAGCAGCGATACCTTCAACTGTCAGGCCCTCAAACCCTAGTTCTTCCCCCAACTCGAGGGCGGCGCGAAGTATCGCTGCGGTCGTCGTGTCGGGATCTCCGATGTTTTTGTTCTTCAATTCCTTGATATTCTTGCTTTTCATGCACTCTTCTCCCACGCTTTAGCGTCCGCGCAGATCGGTTCATGTATTGGGTTAAGAAATCAGGGAAAAACTGCCTTCAGCAAGAAGAACGCGCGGCTTGAGCGTGTTTTCACGTCCCTGAAACAGCACAGCGGCACAACTCAACCAAAATAGCCTTTTCAGAAATGTTCGAGAGCACAGCCCTGCTTTGCCCTCGAACAAGAGTCGGCTACATCGGATTCTCGGCATGTAACCCGCGCATACACAGGACTTTTTTTTACGGGCAACGGATGGAATTCGTATCGATTCCAACAAGGGGCGCAAGATGGATAGCACGTAGATCGAGGGTGATTTACCGATGTTGTTTGAGGACCGATTCGACGCCGGGCGTGTCATGGCTTCCAAGCTGGGCGAGTTCTCGGGCAGGAATGACGTTGTCGTTTTGGCGCTGCCTCGCGGCGGAGTTCCGGTTGGATACGAAGTCGCGCAAGCATTGCGTGCGCCGTTCGACGTTTTCGTAGTGCGAAAACTCGGAACCCCGGGGCAGGAGGAGCTTGCCATGGGAGCTCTGGCCTCAGGCGGCGTTACCGTGCTGAACCGAGAAGTCATTCAAGCGCTTGGAATTCCTCGGCAAACAATCAATGCTGTTGTGGCAAGAGAAGAAAGGGAGCTTGAGAGGCGGGAACGCGAATACCGCGGCCAACGTCCGGCAGCAAGCGTCCGAGGACGCACGGCGATCGTTGTAGATGACGGCTTGGCAACCGGCTCTTCGATGCGCGTGGCAGCCAAGGCACTCCGCAAGGAAGCGGCTGCTGAAATTGTTGTTGCAGTTCCGGTCGCTTCGCCTTCGACCTGTTCAGCATTCGAGCTGGAGGTCGACAAAGTGGTTTGCGCTACTACTCCGGAGCCGTTCTCGGCAGTCGGGCAGTGGTATCGGAATTTCTCTCAGACCACAGACGAAGAAGTACGCGACCTCTTGGCGCGCTCTGCATCTGCATCCGTTCTGCGGGCAGCGTAAGCAAACATACATGCGATTTCGTCATGGCTTTCGATCAACTTCAGCTCCGGGCAGTACGTGAGAATTCCCATTCCCTCATCGGCTCGGATGAGGATTACACACCTCTCTTCGACTTGATTGGGAATAGCCGATTCGTATTGATTGGCGAGGCCTCGCACGGAACCCACGAATTCTACCGCACACGCGCGTACATCACCAAGCGGTTTATCCAGGAGAAGGGATTCACGGCCGTTGCTGCAGAAGCAGACTGGCCCGATACCCATCGAGTGAATCGCTTCGTCAGAGGGCGAGGCGGAGATCAGTCTGCCGCTCAAGCGCTCGACAATTTTCGCCGGTTTCCCGCCTGGATGTGGCGCAACAGCGATGTGCTCGAATTCGTGAACTGGTTGCGCGATTACAACGATTTATTGCCAAGAGGCGCGCGCAAAGCCGGCTTCTATGGCATGGACTTGTACAGTTTCCATTCCTCTTCGCGCGCAGTCCTCGATTATCTGTACAAGGTTGATTCCGAAGCTGCTCGGCGAGCCCGTTTCCGTTATGGCTGTTTTGAGCAGTTTGGCGAGGACATTCAGGCATATGGCTATGCTGCCACATTCGGATTAAACAAAACATGCGAGGACGAAGTCATTGCGCAATTGGTAGACATGAGCCGCCGCGCCGCTGAACTCGCAAGCCGTGACGGGCGGCTTGATCCCGACGAGTTCTTCATTGCCGAGCAGAACGCGAGAGTAGTGAAGAATGCGGAACGTTACTACCGCGCCATGTTTTCAGGCCGGTTCTCGTCATGGAATCTGCGCGACCGGCACATGGCTGAAACTCTTGATCACTTGCTTTCACACCTCGGGCCCTCAGCAAAGGTCGTGGTCTGGGCGCATAACTCGCATCTAGGCGACGCCCGCGCCACTGAGGTCTCTCAGCAGGGTGAGTTAAATGTCGGCCAACTGCTCCGCCTGAAGTATGGCAATGCAGCCGTCCTGGTCGGCTTCACAACATATACGGGCACGGTAACCGCTGCGTCGAACTGGGACGGCCCTGCAGAGACGAAACATGTGCGGCCGGCACTGAGCGACAGCTTCGAGGCCATGTTTCATGCAACGTATGTTCCGCAGTTCCTGATGATCTTTCGAGGTAACAAATTCCTCTCAGGAATTCTCAATCAAGAGCGCCTGGAACGGGCGATTGGAGTCATTTATCTGCCGCAATCGGAACGAATCAGCCATTACTTCCACGCCCGTTTGGCCGATCAATTCGACGCGCTCATTCACATCGACAACACAAATGCTCTACAACCGCTGGAGATCACATCCAGACCGGAGGAAGCAGGAGAAGTGCCAGAAACGTATCCTTCGGCAATCTAGCAACTGGGAAAACTCGGAAAAGAGGTATTTATGCGACACAAAGAGAATACGATATTAGGTTTCATTTCCGGTGCAGCCATCGGCGCCGGGCTGATGTATTTGGCTGACCCGGATCGCGGCAGTCGGCGGAGGTCCGGAGTTCGCGACAAGGTGGCTCACGGGTTTCGTTCATTCGGCAGTGTTCTCGATAAGGGAGTTCGCGATCTGCGAAATCGGGCCCGCGGTACTGTCGCCGAGACCTGGAGCGCAGTAAGCCCGGACCATGTTTGGGACGAGGTCCTGGTGGATCGTGTCCGGGCGAAAATCGGGCGACCGATTTCTCACCCGAGTGCTATCGAGGTAACTGCCAAACACGGCAGGATCATCCTTTCAGGCCCGGTGCTTGAAAGCGAAGCCGACGACCTGATCGATGCCGCCTACTCGGTGCGCGGAGTCCGAGATGTTGAAAGCCGAGTAGAGACGCATAGGACAAGCGAGGATGTCCCCGGATTGCAAGGCCACTCTGTCCGGACGAAACCACGCGCCGAATTGTTGCAAGAGAACTGGGCGCCAGGAACTAGACTTCTAGTCGGGACGTCCGGCGCAATCGCTCTAGCCTTTCCAACCCGTGACCGGACCGTTGCACTACCCAGCAGAATCATTGGCGGGATGCTGCTTGCGAGGGCGGTTACGAATCTTTCTCTGCGACGGTTCTTTGGCCTGGTTCGCAGCCGGCGGGCTATTCGGTTCCAAAAGACAATCACCGTTCACGCGCCAGTTGAGCAGGTCTTCGAGTTCTGGTCGAATCCTGAAAACTTCGCCAAAATAATGGAACACGTTCAGGAGGTGAAGCGGACTGGCGAGAACCGTTTCCGCTGGACGGTTTCAGGTCCCGCGGGAAGCTCAATCAGTTGGGCCAGCCGGTTCACGCAATCAACTCCCAATGAAATGCTTGTGTGGCGCAGTGAACCCGGCTCCGTCGTCCGTAGCGGCGGTATCGCGCGCTTCCAGCCGACTCAGGACGGCGCCACCCGCATCCACCTCCTGATGTCCTACAACCCGCCAGCGGGAGCCATCGGACAAGCTCTGGCCACGCTCTTCGGAGTTAGGCCAAAGAGTGTGCTGGACGAGGATCTGATACGCGTGAAATCGCTATTCGAGCACGGGAAGACTAGCGCTCACGGTGAGAAGCTCACGCGTGAGCAACTGTCGGCATAAGAGCCGGGACGGGAGACGGAACCATGGCTACTAAGAAGAAACTCGCAATCTCTTCAAACGAGTCGAAAAAGGTGATCAAGTTGGACAAACCGCGAAAGGACGAAGTTGGCCGTTCAGGCGTGTACCCATTCACGAGCTCGCAATCTCCGAAATCGGCGGAAGTACGCACAGCAGGCTCATGGGGTCAGGGTGAACGAGTGGCCAAAGGCTACGAAGACCACGGCGGATCGGAGCTGAGCTATGAAGGCGGGCAGTTGCTCGGAGCTCTTGAGGAAGGAGGCGACAGTCTCTATGCCCGTTCACAATCAGGTGACATCGAAATCCCACCAGAAGAGTGGATGTCATTCTTCGACAGCTTCAGCTGGCAGCACGAAGGCTGGTTGGCGAGCGTCAAGGTAAGCCAAGGAAGCGAACAGAAGTGGGAAGTTAAAGAACGCAAGCTGTCAGGCATCAGCTCCGATCACCTCACCGCACGAGATGAAATTTACATAACTATCAACCGAGATGAAGGCGGGCAGTTAACGCATCCAATCAAGAATCCGATGAAAGTCGTCTTTCGCAGGGACCTCGAGGGTGCCCACGAAGGAATCGATATCACGGCTGCGGATGGAACGACTACCAGCATCCGCTTTCGGATCGCATCCAGGCCAGAAACGCTGGATGGAGTCGTGAATTTCCGGCGCGAAGCTGCAAATCAGATCAAAACGTCCTCAAAGCGAGAGTCGCTCGCTTCGAGAACACAGCCTAGAGTCCGTGAGGTGCATATCTCCATCGATCGACTCACCCTTGCGGGGAGCTTGCCCCTCCCCGAAGAAGCGAAGGGAATTGTGGTTTTCGCTCACGGAAGCGGCAGCCGCCGGCATAGTCCGCGTAATCGCTTTGTGGCTGGCGTGCTGCAGAATGCGGGCTTCGCAACTCTGCTGATGGACCTTCTCACGGAAGACGAAGAGATCCTGGACGATCGCACCGCCGCGCTTCGATTCGATATAGACCTGCTGGCACGACGGCTGATTGGTGCGACCTGGTGGTTGCAGGACCAGTCGGACACGGCAAGGCTGCCGGTCGGCTACTTCGGCGCAACTACTGGCGCAGCGGCTGCTCTCGTTGCAGCGGCGGACGCAACCGATCTCGTGTCAGCCGTGGTTTCTCGTGGGGGCCGGCCTGATCTCGCCGGAGATGCGCTCCATAAAGTCATCGCCCCAACACTGCTTATCGTTGGCGGAGACGATGTTCAGGTCATTGAACTGAATCGCCGGGCCTTCGGGCTAATTCCAGCCGAGAAGGATCTCGAAATTATTCCAGGCGCTTCGCATTTGTTTGAAGAGTCGGGCGCTCTGGAGTCGGTGGCAAACCTGGCCAAGGATTGGTTCGACGGTTATCTGCCACAGGCCGGCCAAAGAAGAGAGGCTGCTTAGAGGGTTCATTATGGCAAGACCTCTTAAACCGCAAAGCTCGCCAAGAACGGTCGCAAAGTTCGCAAAGGGACCAATTCGACGACATGCTCTGGAAGGAGTGTCCGAAGGTGTGAAGGCCTCTACGGGAGGGTCCACGAGAAGCGAAGCAGAAACAACACGGACCCGCTCGATTGATACGCGAGGTCCATCGCGCAAGAGCACAACAAAATCGCGAAGTTCGACGCGAAAAAGGACTGCATAGGAGCGACATTTTCCGCTCAAGGAGGAGCTATGGCGAGGATAGCGCTTGAGGAACGCAAGCAAATTGAACAACGAATTTTAGAGATCAGCCAGCAGCTCAGAATTAGCTCAGAAGAGAATCTTGCAGGTGGCAATGTTCCGTACGAGCTAAGCAAAGATGAGATCGACGCTTTGTACGAAGAACGCGACCGGCTGCTGAAAAGACTTGATGAAGATGTCGATTTAGCTGCCTGAACCGGTAATCCTGTGTTCACATTCGAGCATCTAGCCTGCGATGGCTTGGCTCGATTTCTTACTAGGGAGACCGCTCGCTTCTGGCGAGGAGAAATCCGAACGACTTGGAACGCTTTCCGGCGTCCCAATCTTCGGACTGGACGCGCTCGGATCCGCGGCTTACGGTCCCGAGGCGGCACTCACGCTACTGCTCCCGCTCGGGGTCGGCGGAATTCACAACATCGTTCCGATCACCATCACCATTATCGCGCTCTTAGGCGTCGTTTACTTCTCCTACCGACAGACAATCGCAGCTTATCCGCAGGGCGGGAGTTCCTACGTCGTGGCTCGCCAGAATCTCGGGAAGTTCGCCGGCCTGTTGGCTGGAACGGCACTGATGGTGGACTTTGTCTTGGTTGTGGCAGTGGGCGTTGCCGCAGGAATTGGCGCGCTCGTATCAGCAGTTCCCGGTCTTCAAACGCACACCCTCTTGCTCTCTCTGGTGGTTCTCGTTCTGATCACTTTCGTCAACCTGCGAGGGATCAGGACCACCGGAGCCGTGTTCATGTTCCCAACGTATTTCTTCATCGTGTGTTTACTGGTCGTGCTTGGAATTGGATTGGCCCGAATGTTGCTGAGTGGCGGACATCCGACTGCCATAGTCCCTCCGCCGAGGCCCAGCACGGCCGCCGTACAGATGGCTGGCGCATGGCTCATTTTGAGGTCGTTTGCAAACGGCTGCACTGCCATGACGGGCGTTGAGGCGGTCAGCACAGGGATCACAGCATTTCGCGACCCGCGAGTAAAGATTGCACGGCGTACTCTGTCTTTCATTATTGGCGTGCTTGTGGCCTTTCTGGCAGGAATAGCCTGGATCTGCCGGGCCTACGAAATCAGCGCCACCAGACCCGGACAGTCGGGATATCAGACCGTACTCTCGCTGGTCACCGCAGCCGTGGTAGGCAGGAACTGGTTCTACTACATCACCATTGCATCCATTCTGATGGTTCTTGTGCTACAGGCCAACACTGCATTCACCGGATTCCCAAATGTCTGCCGTGCGATTGCTCAGGACGGATATCTGCCTTATTCGTTCATGTCTCGCGGACGTCGGCTCGTTTACTCTCACGGAATTTATGTGCTGGCATTTCTCTCTGCAGCGCTCCTGATTGCTTTTAGAGGCGTAACCGACCGTTTGATCCCGCTATTTGCGGTAGGCGCGTTTCTTGCCTTTACGCTCTCGCAGGCAGGAATGGTCGCACATTGGAAGCGAACTGGCGGTGCACATGCCCGGCACAGCATGATCATTAATGGTGTCGGAACAATTGCCACGGCCCTTACGGTTCTCGTCGTCATCGTCTCGAAGTTTGTGGAAGGCGCGTGGATCACTCTGGTGGCGATTCCCGGAATCTTGCTCCTGATGAGGGCTGTGCGGCGTCATTACGACCGTGTTGGCCGCGAGTTGTCGAGTCCGCATCCATTGCCGACCTCCAAGCTAAAGCCGCCGATCGTTGCTGTTCCTATCGAGGGATGGAACAAGGTGACAGAAAAGGCTCTACGGTTTGCTCTTACGTTGTCGCCGGACATAATTGCGCTACAGGTCAGCACATCTGACGAGCCGCATGATCTCGAAACGCAGTGGGCCACTCTGGTCGAGGACCCTACGCGCGAAGCAAGGTTGCCTGTACCCAGACTGCAGGTGCTTCGCTCGCCATACCGCGCCGTCGTTCATCCGACTGTCGAGTACATTCATAAGCTCGAACGTGAACACCCCAATCGAGAGATCGCCGTCGTTATCCCGCAACTGGTCGAAAGGCACTGGTACGAGTACTTTCTGCACCGGCGGCGTGGGGAGTTGCTCGCGGCCTTACTTTTGCTGGAAGACGAGCCAAGGATCAACATCATTAACGTCCCCTGGCATCTGCGGACATAACCCTGGTTGCGAAGAATTCTCAAACTACATTGCGACTGCAATCACCATAACGATCAGGGCAGCCGCAGAGAGCACCGCCCGGATCGCATGAGAATATTCCCATCGATTTCTCAAATGCCTCCAGTTCTCATTGTTTGTGTTCCGCACGGGTCGTTTGGTTTGACCGACTCCAAAGAACCTCTCGCCAGCTGCGCTCAATTCATGATTCTTCAACCAAAATCGGTTGACAGGTTGGGTCACAAGCCAGAACACCAGTTGCATGCAAACGATGGCAAGGCATGCCGCGAAGGTTAGCCAAAACTTTGCCTCATTTTTAGGGCCGACAAGCAGAAGAACGGCTGTAGCCATGATGGCCAAAGGTTCGCTGATTCCGCCAATCGTGAAACCCGGATAATAAATGGTTTGGACAGCCAGGTATGTCTGCTCGTCAAGGCGCAATTTGCCCGGTAATTCGAGGACATGCGCCAGCGCGAGGCTCATGGTTACGGCGACAAGGAACACTGTGACGACTTGGAGTGCTAACAACACGATTCCCTCGTAATTATTCTTGCAATTTCCTGGTCCTCACGCGGCCGGCGACAGCGTGCTCTTGTAATCCTCTACAAAATTCTTGAGCGCCGAGGCGCATGCAAGAGCATCGAGGATCCTGATCTTTAGCTGATCACGAATTTGAGGAGAGAGATCGTTATACGTTGAGTTCGTAACAATGCGGCCAGTTCCGGGACGCGCCTGGGATCCTTTTCCGGCTGCATAAAATTGCTGTAGGTGCCTACAGGTCAAGGCTGCGCTGCCCGGCAGCGGAATAATGGGAACGGCGGGCTTATCGGAACCCGCCGTCACTTCAAGCTGCCATGATGGAAGGCCGGGGCCTCTTCGAGATCTCTGCCACCGTCTTGTGCACTCTTTCGGGCTTATCTTTCAGTGCCAGGTCGGCCTGCGCCACAATCCCAATGACATGGTTTTCCTTGTCCACTACTGGGATTCGTCGAACCTGGTGTTCTTGCATCAGGCGCTCGCATTTCTCCAGATTCTCGCCATCACGGCAGATCGCGGGATTATAGGTAATGAACTCCTGGATCGAGGTGGACTTCCCATCCAGCCCATGCGCGAGCACACGGCAGCACAAGTCGCGATCGGTAATCATGCCGATCAGTAAGCGCGACTGGTGATCAGAAACAACTGGAATCGAGCCCACATTCAAATCGCACATCATCTTGGCCACGTTCTGTGCGGTATCGCTTGGCGTGCAACAAGCCGGGTTCAGGCTCATGACTTCTTTGACCTTCATGACTACTCCTCCGATTGTTTCGGCTACGTTTGTTGTTTCACCTTGATCTTGTCCACAATTCTTCGGTTACCGGCGTTGGATTGCGCGATCTGAACAGCTAAATCATGCTGCGCTAAAGTGTCGACGCTTCCCGTCAGTACGACTGAGTCATTGTCGACTCTCGCGTCGATGTTTGTACCAGAAAGCGTAGGCTCGGCCTTGAGTTGATCGAGGATCTGTCCTTCAACCCTCTGGCTGGACATGGTTTGCGCCGGTGGGGCTTGTGTGTCGGGGGGCATTTGCTGCCCAGGTGCTTGGCGCCCTTCCGGGAACGTGGGTGGTGTCTGGTATGGCGGATTCGTTGTTGGGGGCGGTTGTCCTTGTTGCTGGGCAAGAACTATTGTGGCCAGAAACAAGACTGCGCAAGATAGCACGTACTTCATAGAAACCTCCTTCGGCTAGCTTGGCCTGTTCTTGTATTACGATGCAGAAAACTCAGGGAATGATTTCGCATCACTGAAAGTCTAATTTGTTCAAATTGAGAGGCTTGCGGCGGTTGACCATGCAGTCTGGTCAAGTCCTAACGAACTTCGGCCCTCGGCAGTACATCAAATGCAAGAGTTCAGGAGATGCCTCATGCGAGTCAAAAAATTAGCTCTCATTTTCGCCTCCATCTCTCTTGCTACAGCCGTTTTGATCGCAGCTTCGAAGCGGGTGACGATTAAGGAATTTGATGTACCGACGCCCAAGTCTCGCCCGCACGATCCCGCCGTGGCGCCTGACGGATCGCTTTGGTACACCGGACAGGCGGCAAACAAACTCGGAAGGCTGGATCCTGCGACACAGAAATTTAAGGAATTTCCGCTAAAGACTCCGGGATCGGGTCCGCATGGTTTAGTTGCCGATTCGCAGGGCAATATCTGGTTCACGGCGATCGCGAAGGGATACATTGGCTCATACTCCGGTTTTCGACCAGCACGGAATTCTGTGGTTCACGACGGAAGAATCGAACGTTGTCGGTCGGCTCGATCCGAAGACAGGCAAGATCGAGGTGAAGCAGGTACCGACGCCGCACGCGATTTCGTACGGCATCGCAGTCACGCACTCTGGAGTACCGTTCTTCTGCGAATTCGGATCGAATAAGCTTGCCAGCATCGATCCGAAAACAATGACAATTACTGAATACCCGATTCCAAATTCCAGTGCCCGCCCGCGGCGCATTGCGATCGCGTCGGATGACACAATCTATTACACCGATTACGAACGCGGTTATCTCGGCCACTTCAACCCGGCGACAAAGAAATTTGAAGAGTGGTCATCTCCTGGCGGCTCCCGCTCTAACCCCTACGGGATTGCGATCACTCCAGATGGAACCGTCTGGTACAGCGAATCGGGAGTGAAACCTAATACCCTCGTCAGCTTTGATCCCAAAATGACGAAATTTTCCAGCACGCCGATTCCGTCGGGCGGAGGCGTTGTTCGGAACATCGTCGCTACTAGCGATGGCAAGCTTTACCTGGCCTGCAGCGGTGTCAATAAAGTGGCGATTGTGGACGTTCGGTGATGCGGAGATTCGCTTTCCTGACGGTTTCGGGGCTGGAACGGCAGCATGTCACCGATTCTCCTAACACGCTGATTGGCGGCTGGGCGGCTGGGCGCGAACAACGCCGCGTGCATTTGCTGCTCGATTTCGGGCAGGCGCACGGCTCGGCGCGACATTTTCCGATCTGCTGCCCGAAGCTATTTCTGCTGCCAACCGCCGCGGCTGGAGTACCCAACGTGAACTCGTACACTGGTTGTGATCTTTCACTTGGCCGGGCGCTTTATCGAATTCCACGGCTGCCCAGCCCATGATTCCGAGACAGAAATTCGCCGGCATGTTGGTCGCCTCAGCGCGTTCGGTCTGATTGTCTATAGCACAATCGACGGTGCGTCTATCGCGGCAGCGACTCTGGTGTCATGGCGGACCGGCTTGATTGTGGGATTGGCATCGTCGCTCACGACA
>QHZR01000444.1 GCA_003224755.1 Acidobacteriota bacterium | reverse complement strand
TCCCGCTACCTGCTTCAATCGCGTAAGCGCATTCGATTCCATAAGCTCTAGTTTGGAAACTTCAACACGAATCAGCAAAAATCCTAAACGTCCCTAAGTTGTTCCTCCGTCATGCCGAAATAGTGCCCCAGTTCGTGCATAAGTGTCTGGCGAATTTGCTGGCGGACTTCTGCCTTGCTCGAACAGACCGCTTCGATATTCTTCTGATAAAGCACGATGTGGGCAGGACCCATGGAAACATCAAAGACGCTCTTCTGCGTTGCGGGGACGCCGTGGAAGATGCCTAGCAGCAGCCGCCTTTGCTGCCCCGGCTGGGGTGGTTTCTGGTTGGGCGGAAAATCCTCGACGAGAATTGCCACGTTCCGGATGCGGCTGCGAAATTCTTCCGGAAGCGAATCCAACGCTTCTTCAGCTACGTTGACGAATTCTTCGCGTTTCATCCTTCACCACTGAGCAGGAAGCGTGTTCGTCACGGCTGTTTGGCACATGCAGCGGAAATACCCGCATTGGGTGAATCTCAAACTTGTTCAGCCCTGCACTGACCGATGGGTCGCCTTCCCCAAACTGGCGAGCCTCCTCTTCGGTATCAACTTCCGCACACCGAGTCCGAACGCTCCTCCGCTTGCCATCACCGGACCGAACAGAAGAACCCTGCCAGCCGCAAAGTGCTCCTGAAAATAGCGCCGATGCTTGTCCATTAAGCGCCTCTCCTCGTCGGTGATGTCCTGCATGAAGGTGGGACGCGGCGGGATGAGCTTGAAAAAGTAGTGCTGTTTTGACATGGCAGGGAAATTCTAACCGCGCGGGCGCTCAATGCCAACGCCCTCAAGCTGCTCGCTCGAAGCTGTTGTGCCTGTGACGGCACGGCAGGCTCTGGCAGAATCACATACGTAGAAGCGCCAGATTGCCGAATTCGTTGCAGTCCCGTCGTGCAGCCTGTTCACGGGAGCCTCCATCTACATCAATCTATGGGTACTCAGCCGCATGCAACGTCGTTCCAGCTTTAACTAGAGCTGAGTGACTGTCATCACTGTCTTAGTGGTTGCGGTCGCTTGATAATGAAGGGCAGGACAGCGGTTCATTGAGGGGGGGACGTCCATGACAGCCAAGTCAAAATCTTCGAAACCTCGTCCAAGAAAGCGTGACCTTCCCGGCGACATCGAAGAACGCATTCGTCAACGCGCCTTCGAGTTGTACGAGCAGCGCGGAAGGATTGACGGATTCGCCTTGGACGACTGGCTCCGAGCAGAATCAGAAACTCGCGGAGTGCCGAAGTCGGGCTCCAAGTCGAAACCGGGTCGGAGACGGCGAGAGTCTCAATTTGAGGGCGATTAAACTCTTGCACACTGTGATTTGGGCGGCCCTCACCGGAAGCATTGTCCTGCTGCCCGTCGCAGGCGTGTTGCGCCGATTCGGTTGGGCTGCAATTCTCACCGTGATTGTTCTGGTGGAGTGCGCAGTGCTTGCTGCCAATGGAGGCAGATGCCCGCTGTCCGATCTGGCAGCCCGATACACCGACGAGGGAGCAAGCAATTTCGACATCTACCTCCCAAACTGGCTGGCGAGCCACAACAAAACAGTCTTCGGAACGCTGTTCGTCGTCAACGAATTGATAGCGCTGTGGTGTTGGCTGAAACGAGCACGATCATCATCGGCCAACGATGGCGGCACCTTGTGATGCAGGTGGTGAAGGCTGGTGTACTTTACTTCGCACTTGTGTTCGGAGCGGGGTTCCTGCTTGGAACGATCCGCACGCTGTGGGCCGTCCCGCGTTTCGGCACGCGGATTGCCGAACTGATGGAGATGCCACTCATGCTCATAGTCACAATTGTGGCGGCTCGGTGGACACTTGTACATCTTTCGGTGCCCAGTGTGTCGTCTGCTCGACTTGGAATGGGTTGCATTGCACTTATCCTTATGCTCGTGGCGGAATTCGGGTTCGTGCTCTGGATTCGAGGGCTGTCGATCAGGCAGTATTTCGCAACGCGAGATCCTGTCTCCGGCACGATGTATTACGTGATGCTCGCAGTCTTTGCCGCTCTGCCGCTGCTCGTCGTTCGACGGTGAATAGTCTGTCCTGAGGCCAGAAGCCATTGCACTGCTCTTTCCAGAGTGCAAAAGTATTTGAGTGGAAGCTATCACATGAGTACAGCGCAACTTTCGACTACGGTGTTGAGCCGACCGCATCGCGCAATTTGCTTCGCTGTTTTTCTGATCTCCGGCCTGACGTTGTTTTTGCTCCAATTCTTGGCTTTCAATAGCAAAAATCGTTTATTCCAGAGTTGTGTGTTCGTCGCGCTCCCTGTTGTGTTCACCCTGACTACGGTACTGCTTTACCGAAGTCGGAACTTGAATGCATATTGGCAAGCGTACTTTTCTTACACCACGACCGCCATCGCTATCACGTTGATGTGGTTGCTGGATGACCTGCTGGTTAATTGGCTGGGGTTGGACTCGAAAAAGCCTGCGGGCATGGCCTTGGAAAAAGTCACAGATGCGGTGATTTTGATTTCTACCGTAATCCTCCTCAGCAAATTGTTCCGGATCAGCTTGGGATCAATCTACCTGAAAAGGGGAAAACTAAAACTGGGGCTAATCTTTGGCATTCTGGGATTCGCTGTTATGGCTACCTTCGGCGTCCTGCAAGCACGGAGTCTGGGAATAAGCTTTGAAAGGATCAGAGAGTGGACGCCGTGGCTGCTGATCTTCTGTCTGGCGAATGGGTTTATGGAAGAGCTTATCGCCAGAGGACTTTTCCTAAAGAAGTTCCAACCATTTCTCGGTACCTTTCTCTCCAACTTGGTCACCGCCATTGTCTTCTCTATCGCCCATGTTGGGGTGACCTATTCGTCAGACTTGCTTACATTTCTGGTGGTGTTGTTCGTGTTTGCATTACTCGCGGGCTTTGTGATGCAGAAGACAGATGCTTTGTGGGGTTCGGCACTTTTCCACGCGGGAGCCGATATTCTGATCATGATCGGAATATTTGCTGGCGTGAAGACGTTAGGGCAACTGCTGAACTGGACTGATCTCGTTTGCCCGCGTTTGTTACGTCGGTGCTGAAGACCA
>QHZR01000443.1 GCA_003224755.1 Acidobacteriota bacterium | reverse complement strand
ACCGCACACTATCTGTCATCGTAAACGCTTTGGATGAATCGGCAACTCCGTCGGAGGAAAAGGTGCTGCCCGTCGCAGGCCTGTGGGACATTGCCGATCCCGGGCTCACGCCCGCGCGCCCGCGAACACATCCTCGGCATTCAACACTTCTTATTTCGCAGAGACCCGGTTGGATGCAAGTATTCCAGAGCACCACGTTGCGGCTTGGAATTTCTGACTATCGCGGCGACGGTCGGCCAGACTACGCATACAACGCGCGGGTGATCTATGGCGACAACGTGTTTCCTGCGCGAGCCAGCGTGGCCGGCGGCACGCCTTTAACGATCGCTGGACTTGGACTGCAGTCCGACACACTCGCGCAAACTGCGGGGGTAACGATACCGCTGCTGGCATCTTCGGCGACTCAACTGTTAATCAGTTCGCCACCGCTTGTAGACGGAATCTACGACCTGCTGCTCAGCGACGTGAACACCGGCGGAAGTTCGAGTATGACCGGAGTGTTGACGGTTGGAGCAGGCGCCAGCGATCAGATCAAAGTGATTTGCGGCACGAATGCTCCTACGCCGTTTGGAGGTCAGGCACCGGTACCGTTTACGGTATTGGTTGTAGCTGCAGATGGCGTGACACCGGTCGCGGGAGCGAGCGTGCAGTTTACGTCGCTTCCTGCGGTCGGATTCTCGGCATGCAATGGTGGGGCGAATTATACTGTGCTCACTGACCCGAGTGGCATTGCTTCGACATTCATGACGCCGTTGTCTGTAGGACAAACGACAGTGATCGCGAAGTTGGCACAGGCCACTTATCCGGTGCCGCAACAGGTACAAGTCACTCTCGTTGGGACTTCCTCGCAGCTTGATTTGTCGTTACTCACTCCATCGGCGTGGATCGCGCAGGGTACCACGGTGACTCTGTCACTTAGCGCGCGTGTCCTCTCGAATGGGAGCCCAGTCACCGGGAGCACGGTGAATTATCAGATCACGCAAGGCGCTGCGACTCTGAGCAACGCAGCGGCGCAAACTGATGCGAGCGGGAACGCGTCAGTCAGCCTGCAGGTAAGTTCTTTGTCGGCGTTGGTACAGGTCAGAGTGTGTGTTGGTCCGAACAACAGCCCTTGCCAGATTTTCGGCGCCAACGTCGTGCCAGCGTCTTCGTTCCAAGTGCAGGCTGTCGCCGGGACTCTGCAAATCGTTCCTGCCGGACAGAGTTTTCAGCCGGTAATGGTGCGTGTTACCGATTCCTCCAGTCCTCCGAACCCGGTTCTCGGGTCTAGCGTTCTCTTCCTGAGTTACGTCGGTCGCCTGCCCCAAAATCAGCCAATCGTCTGGGCTGGAGAATCCAGTATTTCTCAACCTATAACGCCGATAGTCGTCGGCAAGTCGCAATCCACGGTTCAGTCGCATATTAACGGACTAGCAAGTGTTCCTCTCTCAACGGGGGGCATTTCTGGAAATGTTGCGGTAGTTGGCTCGGCCACGACGGGAACCAGCAGTGTGCAGTACGAAGCGCCAGCTGGGGCCGTGAAGATGGCGTTGCGCGTCGCCGCGGAACGATCTGAGACGCCCTTTGTCCCGGAGGGACGTTTGCCAATAGCCCGGCGTTTCAACGCCGGGTTTGAACACGGAGATAAGTCCGTAGGGACGGCTGAGCATTTGCAAGTTTAACCCACACGCTCTAATCGTCTGATTTAACATGGCGGGCATATGAAAAGGCAGAATTCTCTTCTCCTCACCCTTGTCTGTCTGCTTCTATGCCTTCTCGGATATCCGACTGCTTCGTCCGCACAATCAGCTACAACTCGGATCGCCGTCATCGGCCTCGACCATGATCACGTCTGGGGCCTGTTGAAGGACATCGCGAACGAACCACAAGCAGAACTGCTGGCAATCGCTGACCCACGCCCTGACCTCGTTGACAAAGCAAAGTCGCAGGTCCCTACGAGCGTCCGTTTCTATTCCGACTACGTTCAGATGCTCGATGACGCCAAGCCCGAAGCGGTCTTCGTCACGACCGAAAACGACCATCACCTCGCGCTCTTGCGCGAGTGCGCCAAGCGGCACATTCATTTTTCAACCGAGAAACCGATGGCGACGAATGCCGCTGATGCCCGCGAGATGGAACGGCTCGCCGACCGGGCTGGAATCAAATTGATGGTGAATTACTGGAACGCATGGGTCGCGCCCAGCCACGACCTGTTCCATCGCGTGAAAGCGGGAGACATCGGCCCCGTGCAGAGAATCATCGTTCAGTACGGTCACCAGGGGCCAAAAGAAATCGGAATCTCAAAGGAATTTGGCGACTGGCTCTACGATCCCGCAAAAAACGGCGGCGGCGCGATTATGGATTTCGGCTGCTACGGCGCGGAATGGGCGTTGTGGCTGAAAGGCCGCCCATCGCGAGTATATGCGACCACGCGCAAGCTCAAGACCGAGCAGCACAATCAAGTGGACGACGACGCGACGATCGTGCTCGATTATCCCGACGCGACGGTCACAATCGAGCCTTCGTGGGATTGGCCATATGGCATGGATCGCGTGTACGTGTTTGGGACCAAGGCCAGCCTTCTTGCGACGCACAATGATCTTTTGTTCCGGTCTGGCGGGCAAAGCCCGGTAGGGATGGACGGGGAGTCCGTCAGGCTCGGGCCGATCGTCCGTGACACGAGCAATCCTATTTCTTATCTGATTGAACGAATCCGTAACGACAAGCCAATTGAAGATCCGTTATCAGCAAGGTTGAACGTCCAGGTTATGGAGATCTTGGACGCGGCACGGGAGTCGGCGGGAACAGGGAGGGCGATCGAGTTGAAGTAACCACGTTCATCCGATCCTCCTGGTACCCTGATGTGTAATTACGAGTTTCAAGCGGTCAAGCTGTTCGAAAACACTATGTTCGTCAAACAACTGTCTCCATTGCCAATTCGGCAATTCGTTCCCGTCTGAGGTTGTTAACGCAACATCACCGCCTGATAACAGGCCCATGACAGCCCGTTCAACGCCTTCCTGAGAAGGAGAGAGTTTGGCAATCAGCTTTAACTGAAGATCGCCACCCCGCAACTGATCCAGAATTTCAAGTTCTACGGACATATAAGGCAAAATGCCACTGTTTCCATTTCATCTTAC
>QHZR01000442.1 GCA_003224755.1 Acidobacteriota bacterium | reverse complement strand
CGGAACGAAACTATCATTCCGTTGTAGTTTGATACCGCATCTGTCTTGGCCTCGGCAACGTCACGGAAGCGTGGGTCGGCACAGGGCGGAATCGGCGGGCTCGCGCACAGTCGGGCCGGGAGCGAGCCGAAACCATAGGCATTTTCATTCGGATCCTGCACAAATTCGTGAATGCCATGATGTCCGAAGTAACCGACGCCCACCGTGGTGTCAGCGCCAAAAGCTTGCTGCAGTTCCAAGCTCCATCTCTGATATTGCGGTGAGTGAATCCGCTGGCCCGGTGTAACTAGGCCAGGGGGAGAAAAATGTGGCACTGTCGCCTGAATCTGAGCAAGGCTCTTGCCTTTGCCGAAGCCGTCGACAAAGGCCTTGTTCGAGGCCGCCGCGTCGGTAAACAGGTTTGTTTGCTCACCGGGGGCCATGTTGTCCCCAATGATCGCGAAGTTGTTCACCTGGGGGGGATTGCCTGACAATCTAACCGCGAGGTAGGTTGGCACAGGGTTATAAAAAACACCGATTCCACCGCGAATCACGGTGTTGTGCAAAGGACCTAAGGGTTGCCAGGCGAAACTGAACCGTGGCCCCCAGAGTACCTTGTCAGAGCTGGCGAAAGCGTGCTCTTGGTCAACCAGGATCCCTTGACTGTATGGCTGATTGGGGTCATAGCTCACCGATCCAAACGTTCCGGCAATGCGTGTAAAGCAGCGGCGCTGGCACGCTGGATTGGAAGAATGCTCAGCGCGGAGAGCCAATGTGAGTGCCAGATTCGGCCGTGCGCGCCATTCGTACTGACTATACAGGCCTAAGTCATAGAATGAAATCCGCTGCGATTCTCCCGCAGCAAAGGACTGATTCAGCCATGTGAAATCTCGATCGGGGGAGACCGGATCTACCCCACCCTGGTAAAAGGCATCAAGTGTCTGTACAGTCAGGATTCCCAATGCCTGAAGGCCGTATAGACGAGAGGTCCAATAGATCCGTTGCAAGTTCCCACCAAATCCAAACTTGTGATTGCCCCGGGTCTTGACCACATCTGCCGCCACTTGATAACGGGTCGCGGGTCTCGCGTCCACTGGACCGCTGTTGAGTAGTGCGAGGGGACTAAAGATGTCAGAGCCAAAAAAGAGAGCCGTGGGGAATGCGGCTAATGCCTCGGAAAAATGAGTTAGCTGCTCGGTTAAGTCGTAATAGGAAGCGGCCAGCAAAAATTGTCCCGCAGCCGACGATCCGAACGTGTGGGTCTCCACCAATTGGCTCTGCCACCATGAGATTTTCCGATCAAAATCGAACAAAGGACTGATGGGATCTGTATAGACCGGATTATGCCCGGCGTCGTACTGTACACGGAGAAAAGCACGGTCACTGTCACTGGCGCTCCAGTCGACCCGACCAGACGTGAGCGTATCAGTGGTTGGAATACCTCGAGTAGTGAAAAAATGTGAGGCACAGGGGACGCTGATGCCCAGTCCGGTTGGCTGATCTGAGAACCCCCTACAGCCGAGGGGATCTTCAAAGTTCCCGGACGTGGCGCGGTCCGCTCCCGTCGCGTCGTTGTACAGACTGAAGATCTTTTTGTAAAAAGCGTCAGAAGCAGAAGCCGGTCCAAACTTCGAATCGATGTTTCTGATCGTCGCTGTCTCAAACTGAGGGCTCGGGATGACTACAAACAACGATTGCGGGAGCAGCACACGGATACCTTCGGTATCGAAGAAGAAGAACAGTTTGTTCTTTCGCAGGGGCCCGCCTAGGGAGCCTGCCCACTGATTGGCGATGGAGAAAGGACGCCGTTGTTGGAAGGCGTTATTGAACCAGTCATTGGCATTGAATACGGGACCGTTCCAGAAGTACTGCCCATTCCCGTGAAAATCATTGCCTCCTGATTTGGTGATGTAATTCACATTCGCGCCCGCGGCACCTCCAAACTGGCCTGAGTAGCCGATGCTCACGACAGTTGCTTCCTGGATTTGATTTTGTCCCAACATCAGATTGCTGGCGCCGGTCAAGCCCGTATTACTTGCAGTCTCGTTTTGGTTCATTCCGTCCACGGTAAAGAGGTTTGAAGTACCCGGCATGCCCAAGCTCGAAAATACAGCGAACGAAGTTTCGGTGTTCATCACCACGCCAGGAGTAGTCTGTGCGATGTAGGTGAGATCATTGCCGGGATTCGGAATCTCGGAAATCTGCTTCTGCGTCACCGTCGTCGATACGTCGCCATTCTCAGCCCGGATGAGCGGGGCCTCATCGCTAACGGTTAACTTCGTGCTTACCCTCGCGATCGCAAGCCTGACGTTTGCTGAAACGGGGGGTCCCAGCAGGACATCCACTGTTCGGGTCTCGTCTCGGAACCCACCGTGTGTCACAGTCAACGTGTACCGGCCGGGTGCCACGAAGAAGAATCGGTACACTCCTTCTTGATCGCTCTTTGTTGTTTGAATCGTACCTTTAGCAAGGTCTCTGATCTCGACATCCGCATCGGGCACGACTGCATCGCTGGGGTCGGTTATGAGACCGACCAACTCACCGGAGATCGTTGTTTGAGCATGCAGTTCAGTTGATAGAGAGACCGCCAGAAGGAGGGCTAAACAGGTTAAGGGAATCTGTTGCAATCTCATCGAACTGCTCCATGAGAGATTGATCAGGCGAACGAGGGATCAACAACAGACTGGCATCATACCCTATTCCGACACGTGATTGTCAGGGGCCCGTCCGCAGCGAAGATTACCACGGCTGCGCTTCTCGTAATCTGCTTCCACAACAAAGTCCCGTGCTGTGCCCGAAACCCCGAACGCTTCTGTTGCGCTGAGAAGGGGATTGAGAGGAGGTGACATCAGGCCAACCTACTCAGCCAGCCTCATCACCAATTTCTTGCCAGCTTTTATTCCAGATTCACGGCTGCAGAGACAGATACTCTGAGCATGGGGGTGGTGAAATGGATAACGTTACACGCATCCGGAGATGGGGACGATTCGCGAGAGGGACTCCCTTTCTTGTGCTGCTCGCCGCTCTCAGAACTGGTGTCGTGGGAGAAACCCAACCCACAAGCGCTTCTCCAACCCTCGGCACTTGGGTGAACGTCAAGACTACTGAGGGGTTGGTTGGCGTCACCGAGGCACAGCAGCAATTTGCGTTGAAATCTCAAGTACCCGACGCTCCCAGCTCACAGAGGTTCTGGAGCATGGAGAAGAAAATTGATGTATCAATATTTGCGATGCAGCTTACGGCGGATGCCATCACCACCCAGCGCGGGTTGAGCACGGGCTTCAGAGAAGTGAACCCACTGCTTCGTCCATTGGTCAAAAGGGGCGTTGCCGGTCAGACAGCCGCTACCATTTCAAGCTTCGGCACTGGTCTGGGATTGGTGTACCTGCTCCATACGACGCATCACTACCGTGCGGAGCGCATTACGCTATGCCTTATTCTGGCAGGGGAAGGTGCCTTAGTGGGCCACAACATCGCACTGTTACACTGACATCTGCCTGCCCGGTCGCCGGAACCTGGACTGCACGTAAAGCTGGGTTACATCACCCACGTCCCTCCCGTCTCGACAAGCCTTTTGCGAGTATTCACGATGATTCAACTCGCACAGCGGGGGGTAGCGAACGGCGTGTCCCGGCGTTGGAGTGGGATCGGCTGGATGCGACCAAGCCATTATGCTGCGCGCACGAGAAAACTCGGCATTACGGTTTCAGACTGAGGTGCCATTTGGATCACAGTTTATGGAGCAGCAAGAGCAGTTTTGAAACCGGATCCAATCTTCTTTTTTGCAAGTTCTCCGTTCGTTGAGTAACAAGGAGCATCGTTGGCAGTGTTATTCCTCGCGGTAGGAAAACATTGCTTATATGCGCCAAGAGAGACCATCTGTGGACTGCCGGATGCATTGTCCGCGATGGAAAGAGTGCCTGATGCTGAGAATCCTGGGCCTTGCGGCTCCAACCACGTAACGGATATGGTACAAAATCGTCCTGGTTTCAGGCTCGTGCCGCAGTTGTTGGCCTGAGAGAACGGGCCTGTGATCGTGATTCCGTCGATATTCAAGGTCTGATTGCCGTAATTGCTTAAAGTGAGAGTGCGCTGCGTGGTGCACTGACATACAAAATGTAATCGGCAACCGAATGACAGCGACGTGCTCGATAAAGTGGCATTTGGACCTGAAAAGGGCTGCTTCTGCAGGAGAATGGAGAGCCCTGGGCCACCGTCGGGGGCCGCCAGATCAAGTTTGCCGTCACCGTTGAAGTCTCCCAGCGCGACCGATATCACGCCCGCGGGAACAGTGTAGCTGACCGTTTGCTGGAAGCCTCCGTTGCCGTTGCCCAGGAGCGTGGTAACGGTGCCGGCGCCAACGTTCGCAACGGCGAAATCGAGCTTTCCGTCGCCATTCAGATCTCCCACGGCCAGAATCGGTTCGGACCCGGTGCTGTAGGTTGCGGGCGACTGAAAGCTTCCATCGCCGTTCCCCAAAAGTACGGCTACGTGGAAACCGAGCGAATTCGTTACCACCAGGTCAAGTTTGCCGTCGCGATTGAAATCTGCCACTGCCGCGGAAGCAGCGTTTGGCGTACCGCCATGGTTGACTGGCGTCCGGAACGTTCCGTCGCCATTGCCGAGTAGCACGCTGACATTGTTGCTGAGGTTGTTCGCCACAACCAAGTCCAGCTTGCCATCACGATTAAAATCTCCGATCGCAACCGAGACGGGATTCTGACCCACGCTGTAGGCTACAGCCGATTGAAACGATCCGGCCCCCCTTATTGCTGCTTGCGTCCGTTACGACCGCATCCAGCTTGCCGTCTCTATTGAAGTCGCCGACCGCCACTGCTGAAGGATTCTGGCCCACGCTGTGCTCCACAGCTGTTCGAAAACTCCCGTCGCCGTTGCCCAAAAGTACGCTCACGTTGTTGCTGACGTTGTTCGCTATTACAAGGTCCAGCTTTCCGTCACCGTTGAAATCTCCAACCGCTGCCTTCACAGGACTTTGTCCCACACCGTATTCCACGGAGGATCGGAACGTTCCATCGCCATTGCCTAAGAGAATGCTGATGTTATTGCTGTTGGGGTTGGGTACCGCCAAGTCCAACTTGTGGTCCCTGTTGAAATCACCGGTCACAAGGGTCTCAGGCCCTGCTCCAGCGGCAAAGTGCGACGCTGGTCCGAACGCAGACCATGTACCGGCAGCCCTGATTGGAAGGAAAACCACATTCGAGGAGCCGCCGGGAGAAGGATTCACGACAGTTACCGATGCGGTGTTCGCTTTGGCGACATCTGTGGAAAGAATGCTCGCAGTCAATCGCGATTTACTCACAAATGTCGTGGTTCGCACGTTGCCGTTCCACTTCACGACCGCACCTGATACAAACCCCGTGCCATTTACTGTGATCGTGAACCCTGCGGAGCCTGGCTTGATGGCGGCGGGAACAAGAGGCTGGTTAATGAGGGGTACTGGGTTCTGTGCCGGAGCAACTCCAGTCGCGATTGAAAGCAGCAGCAAACTGCCAACGAAAAGTTGGAAGATTTCACGAAGAGACCGATAATTTCGAAACATGATCCACCACATTTCTCCTGTGACTCTCGCGATCTGCAGGTTTGGCTTTCATAACCCGCGCCCTGCAAGTATAGGCGGGAATTCTGGGCAGAAGCTGGCAACTGAAACTGCTTTTTTTTTCGGATCGATCAAAATGGATCAACAATCCGAACTCTGATAACCTCGGCGCCGCACAGAGTAAGTTGCGGAGCCTTAAGGATTATGGGAGCCCCTTCGTCGCACCGAAGTAACTGGTCTGTTGCAGGCTTGGGCCGGGGCGACGAAGAAGCGCTGCAGAAACGTCTGGCTCTGTTTGCTGAGTGCAACTGGATATATTCCCCGCAAACCCCGGAAGAGACAACCAAAAAGTATCTTTTGATGGCTCAATTCAAGTTTGAGCAGCATGTCTGCTCAACATACGGCGATCAAGCAAGGTCGGCCTAGACTAGGAACGCCCTCTGGTGCGAAATGGTGTTATGGTGCTAGACTCAGAAGTCTCTTACACATCCCTCCGTCGTTCCCGCCCTGCGTCGGTCCTTTGTGCAATCTGATGACTCTGAATTCTGTCGGAGTCCAGTCTATGCTGCTCACTAGCACGGGGGTTATCTCCAGATCGCAACAAGAAGAGTCGGTTTTGTTGCTACGCAAGATCGAGGAATTGAACAAGAATACTGCCCGGTTGATCGTTGAAGCTGGAAAATTAATCCAAGAATCGAAACAACTATCGGCACAGGTCAAATCTCTCGAAACCCCAGCACGAAGCTAAAGTGGCCCCAGACGCACTGTTAGGACTACCGCAAAGGAAGTTGCTTGACAAGGGCCGTTTTAAGAATAGACTTGCCCCGTTCAGCCACTCCTCTCCTGCGGTAGTTCGACTGACCAGAATGGACGCAGTGTCATGCCGGAGCCAATCAAGGCGGACACGCACACCTGCCCCTCAGGCAGGTGCCGTAAGTGTGGCAGCAATAGACTCACCGTCCCGGCCC
>QHZR01000441.1 GCA_003224755.1 Acidobacteriota bacterium | reverse complement strand
GCGCGCAGATGGGCGAAGTCGCGTTCAAATCGCTGCTGCACAGCTTCTATGCAACGTATGCCGGGAAGAGCGCCACGAATGCGCAATTCGAACAACTGGCCATCCAGCAAACGCAGGCCGCAACGAAGCCCGGCCAGGCGCCGCCCAATCTTTCCGGATTTTTCGCGCAATGGTTGAATTCAACCGGCGTGCCCGATTTCAAACTCGAGTTCGTCGTTTACCGCACGCCAAAGGGGTTTCGGGTAGTCGGCAAAATCCAGCAGCCGCTGGATACTTTTTCGATGCCGATTCAATTGAAGATCGACACGGAAGGCAATCCGGAAATCAAAACCGTGGACGTGACTGGAACCGAATCCACTTTTACCGTGGAAACGTTTGGGCGGCCGAAGCCCGGCGGGATCAAGATCGATCCGAATAACGTCGTTCTCAAAGGCAATGCCGGCCTGCGGGCGCGTGCGGCGATTGCACGCGGCGAAGAACTTGCCGAGACCGGTCGCTACTACGACGCCATCCAGCAATATCAGAAAGCTTTGAACGTCCAGCCAGGGCGGCCACTGGCAAATTTTCGCATGGGCGAAGCGTTTTTCTATCAGAAGAATTATCAGGCCGCCGCAAACTCGTTCCGCGAAGCGCTGCAATCCGTACCCGAGCCGTCGGAGAAATGGACTGAAGTCTGGGGGCATGTCTACCTCGGTATGATTTTTGATTTGCTTGGGCAGCGTGAACGCGCGGTGAACGAATACAGCAAGGCCAAGCAGACGAATGACAATACCGGCAGCGCGCAGGAGACCGCCGATCGCTATCTGAAAAAACCGTACAGCGAAGGCGCGCAGGCGGCCTCCACTGCCAAGCCCGCAGGCGAAACCGCACCCGCGCCGCCCGCTACCGACGATGGGCGGCCGCACCTCAAGAAACCACAGCCTTAATGAAAAGAACCAGCCGTTAAGCGAGCAAGCATTCCCAAGCGCAACTGCGAAGACTCTATCATTTCGATTTTTTAGTCTTGGCGGGTGAACCCGCTTTGTAGGCCTTGCACCGGCAACCGGGATAGTTGCACGAAGTGCCCAGCTTTGGATTCGCATACATGCGCGCGTGAATGCTCTTTGCGTGGTGACACTCGCATCTCAACGAGGTGGTCTGGCCTCGCTTTGCAGCAAGAGCAACAGGCCGGCCTGCGCAATCAACGATACGGGCAAAATCTGCGGCGATAATCGATGGAAGGGCAAAGGCCGAAGAACCTTGCGATGCATTGGATGAAATGAGGCGGCTCGCACCGGGAACGTTCATGATTTTACCTCCGACAGCGTCTTGCAGGGCCCGGAGTCCGACAGTCGCTACGAAGAACCGCAGTTTATCTATAACTCGCTCGTTATATCACACTTGACTACTTACGAGGATCCGGTACGCAGCCCGCAAGGTGGATTTCACAGATGTTACGATTTTCCCGGTTCCTTAGGGTAATCGTAAACGCCGCGACCCGTCTTGCGACCCAAGCGCCCTTCCGCCACCAGCTTCTTGAGCAAGGCGTTTGGCCGGTACTTCTCCCCAAGCGTCGCGTGCAGATACTCCAGGATGCGGAGGCGCACGTCAAGCCCAACCAGATCCACCATTTCGAACGGTCCCATCGGATGATTCAGTCCGAGCTTCAGCGCTTTGTCGATGTCCTCGGCCGAAGCTAAGCCGGCCTCGAGCATCGCGAACGCCTCATTTCCGATCAGCGCATTCACTCTGCTGGTGATGAAGCCCGGCGACTCTTTCACCACCACTACTTCTTTGCCCATGCGGGAGCCGACTTCGCGGCAAGCGACAATGGTTTCATCGGACGTTTTTGGCGCCCGCACAAGTTCAATCAGCTGCATCTTCGGCACTGGATTGAAAAAATGCATGCCGACGCAGAGTTCCGGCCGGTAGGTCATCTCGGCCATTTCGGTGATCGATAGCGACGAAGTGTTGCTGGCCAGCACCGCATTCGGCTTTGCGAACTTGTCAAACAGCGTGAAGAGCTCGAGCTTGAGTTCCATCTCCTCGGGCACAGCCTCAATCAAGAAGTCAGCTTCGCGGCACACGTCTTCGACCGAGGAAGAAGTCGCGATTCGTGAGATGGCGGCACTTGCCGCTTCCGAAGTTAGCTTGCCTCGCTTTATGCCCTCATCGAAGGTGTGCGCGATCCACGCGTTGGCGTTGATCAGCATCTCCGGCATCACATCTTCCAGAATCGTGCGGTAGCCGCCGAGTGCCGCGGCGTAGGCAATTCCGCGGCCCATCGTTCCGGCGCCGATGACGCCGATCGTCTTCACGTCCATACCGTTGATCTCCGGACACGCAAACCAGGGATGAGATGAATCCTTACCTCAGCAATTTCATATACGCGGTCACATCCAAGCCAAGCACAATCTGATCGCCGCGCACTACAACCGGCCTTTTGATCAGGTTTGGATTCTTGGCCATCAAACGGATCACTTCCTCGCGCGAGGGAGTCTTTCGAGCCATGTTCCGCTCGCGGTAAAGTTCGTTGCGCGGATTCAAGAACAACTTGTAATCCCGATCTCCAATCAAATCATGCAATTCTTTTTCCGATAGGGGTTGTTT
>QHZR01000440.1 GCA_003224755.1 Acidobacteriota bacterium | reverse complement strand
GTGGTGGTTTCGTCTGGGCAGGAAGGGAAATGTAACTCGCGGGCTAACTAGCTGCCTTCGAGTTGAGTTTTGTTTTGTTCTCTAGAGGTTAGCTCACGAGGCCTGTAAGTGAGGCGGCGAAGCTGTAACTGGGTACCGGAGCAGATATGTTAGACAAGATGACTTCCGCCATGTACGCAGCCACAGTGACGGAGCGTCCAACCTTACGTGGCCTGCTGCGTTGGCATGCAATCTATACCTGTTCGCGTCACGAGAAAAGCGTGAGCCGGCAACTTCGAGAGAAACAGATTGACTGCTTCCTGCCGCTCTATCGCAGTGTTCGCCGGTGGAAGGATCGGCGCAAGGAACTGGAACTCCCGCTGTTTCCCGGATATGTGTTCGTGCATATCGACGATGAGGACCGCCTGCGCGTGCTGCAGAGTCCCGGCGTCACCTATTTTGTGAGCTGCGGCGGGCGCCCCGCTGTCATCGAGGACCGCGAATTGGAGTCACTGCGTAGTGGGGTAATGAACGGTGCTTGTGCCGAGCCTCACCCTTATTTGAAAGTCGGCAGACGAGTTCGAGTGAAGCATGGGCCAATGGCTGGTATGGAAGGCATTCTGATGCGCAAGAAAGACCGCTACCGAGTTGTGATCTCGATTGAAATCATCATGCGCTCTGTTGCTGTAGAAGTCGACGGAGCTGATGTCGAACCTTGCTGAGGAATCTGCGTCGAACAAAAACGAATCTCCTAAATTTACAAATCAGGCGCAAATGGAAGGGTCTATGAGTAAACGTTCTTCTTCAATGACATGTTGCACAGGGCTAGCGGCTTTGCTCTTGGCCTGCCTGGCTCTTGCGCTTCCGGCCTGGACCCAAACCCGTTCCGCTTATGATCGCAGTACTGCCATCGAGCAGTCGAATTCTCGGGCTCAGAATGCAGCGGACGATCTGGTTTCCTTATCCGCCGAAAAAATCATCTCGCTGTTGCGGGCGGAAACGGGATTGCTGCTCGAAGTCAAGAAACTCCTGGTGAGGAAAGCTTACGAGCAAGGACGTTTGCTGGACCCAGAGGATCTGACCGATGAAGCTCTCTTCCAGTTGGTCCGTGACGACCTGAAGATTCGCGTCTTGATCACACGTGAGGTAGAAGATCGTTATTACGTCCGGCCTAAACCTACCCGCGATGAACTGGAACGCAGACAGCTCTATGCGCAGCCTGCGACAACGGCGCCCGTGCGAACCGGAGTAACTCCCATAGACAAAGGACAGATTCAGCCAAAACAAGCCGAAGCCAATCAGAGTCAGGAGGAGACTTACTGGGCGAAGCACGAAGACGATTTAACGGATCTGAATCAATACTTGGAGCTGTACCAACAGCAGCCTTCGTCTGCGCAGCAGTCAACATACGGGCAGCAGTCAGTGGCACCGCAGCGAACGTACCCACAAGGGCCGTATGCCTCGCCATCGAACCTGCCGCCGCAAGCCACACCACAGAATCCACCTACGCCAGATTATCGCCGCGAATTGCAGCGCACCCAGATGCAATCGCCGTCAGAAGATTCTTATGAGGACATGCGGGGTTCCGGCGGGCTTATGTCCCGCATCAGACCAGACCAGTTGCCTGGTCTATTGAACGCCAGCACCACGGATCGAATGCCGGCCGGCGCCGGTCAGACTCTAAGTGGAATGACAGGAGCGGGAACTGGGCTCAGTTCGCCACTGCTCAGCCCCGTGCAGAACTCTTTGCTCGACGTGTTGCAAGGACAGGGTGGCGACACACAATTTCCGCAGCAAGCGGGCTTGGACAACCGGATGCAGATGCAGACACCATTCCCGCAGTTCCCGGTGGGTACGGCGCCAGAGCATCCCATTCTCCATCATCGGCCGAATCCTTATGCGGATATTCCGTCGCTGTACGATCTTTACACTCAGTACTCCCGCCGTTCGCGAGTCCTGGACCGCTTCGGCGCGGACGTTTTCCGCAACGGAACAGGCAATTTCGACGACTTGCCCATGGATTTGCCGGCCGGCCCCGATTACGTAGTTGGGCCAGGGGACGGACTGAGCATCGAACTCTGGGGTGGTGTTTCTCAGAGGCTGCGGCGAGTGGTTGATCGCGAGGGCCGCCTGGCGCTGCCGGAAGTAGGAGCTATTCAGGTTTCCGGGCGCAGCTTAGGGGATGTCCAGCACCTAGTTCAAGGCGTCTTGCGCACTCAATTCCGCGATGTGGAAGCTGACATCTCGCTTTCCCGCATCCGCACAGTCCGCGTGTATGTGGTGGGCGACGTTCAGCGTCCCGGAGCCTACGACGTCAGTTCCCTCTCCACGCCCCTGAACGCCCTTTACGTAGCTGGCGGGCCAACGTCGCAAGGATCACTACGCATCCTTCGCCACTATCGCGGGAAGCAACTGCTGCAGGAAGTTGACGTC
>QHZR01000439.1 GCA_003224755.1 Acidobacteriota bacterium | reverse complement strand
TTGTTTTTTCGCCGGGGAGGGCCACCGCGCAGCTCGCGCGATAGCAAGCTAACTCACTTCCAGGGCCTCGGACGTTAACCTAAAGGCCGAGGCCTTCAACGTTGCCGGCGGTATTCCCAACAGGTGTGTTCTTGCCGAAAAGGGACCCATGTCATGGGAGTTCCGAGGACAACCGCTTTGAGCCTGGGCCCGCGCCGTCCTGTCCACAGATCATGGTGTTTGTTCGACGTCTGGATGTACCTCTGTGCGGTAGTGAGCAACTCGTGCCTCAAGCCAAGTCTACAGGGGGCGAACGCAGTCGCAGAACTATTCGGCACTCAGGCAAAACAGTATCCATGCCCAGAACATCGCGCTTAGGCCTAGCCCACTACCACCCACGGCCAGTAAAATCTGCTTGCGAAGTATGGGGTAAGCTGACTCCCTGCTGTAATGTAGAAAACGAAGACGTCTGGGCCCCACGATACGAACGGAGTAACCATCGAATACGGCATTGGACATGGCCACGAATAAATGCCTACACCAGCGCCCGTAGGCTGCCGGGCTAGGACAGGGCTCGAGCGTGGCCCCATTCCTCTGGAATGTGATCCTGTCTAGCTGCTCTCTGACAACCACTTCTTGCAATTCGAGAGCAGAAGCCACCTTGCCGTCAACCAAGGCCATAGCGTCGCAGGTCGGATCAAGTAAGACCCACTGAGTTAACTCCTCGATCCAGACCTCGACGGTGACATGATTCTCACCTCGACGAAGTGACCTTGTAAAACACGCAATCCTGGCATCGAAGCCAGCGCTCAGCAGCGCCCCCAAGAGAATGTAAGAAAATCGTCTGCAAGCACCGGGAACGCCCTTTCGCTGTTCTTCCAAAAGCCGATGCGGATTTTCATGGTTTCTTCGAAACGGAGGCATCCAGACGTGCTCGTCTTGCGCCTGCTGCTTTCGAACCCATCGGCGGATCGCGACGGCTTTCGATAGAGAATCGGGATAGTCCATCCTGAGAATCTCATCGAGATTACGGCGAAACTGAATCAGGGATTCTGAGTTCCGGTCCTGCTGGATGAAATTCGGCAGACTGCGCGCCTTGAGAACCAGAGGGTTTGGGAGGTTGTCTACCGGCGATTTCACCACCACAAACTGCGCGAGCAGATAGTTGCAGACGCAAGCCGCGATGACGGGCACCGTTGCGATCAGGGCAAAATGATGGCTTTGAATCGCGTGCCGAAAATGGCAATGAAATCCCCCAATCTTCAAGTTCGGCCATGTCCCTACGATCGTGGCGGCTTGGATGGCCAGGGTTGTAACCATCATCCACACCCGGTATGGAGGGCGCGCCGACACTTGCGATCGTGCTGCTGACCGTGTCATTCTTGCTTTCTCAACTCCAACTGCTGTTCCGGCCTTACGATACTGCCTTCTCCACCAGGAAATTCTCCAACACCAGCGTGTCCATTTCGCTCTTCACGAAGGTGTTGAATGCGTCCGCAGGGGCATTCACAATCGGCTCGCCCCTCAGATTAAACGAGGTGTTGAGCACAACCGGGACACCGCTGGCCTGCCCGAACCGTTCGATCAAGCTGTAGTAGCGCAGACTTTGATCACGGAACACCATCTGCAGCCGCGCGGTGCCATCGACATGCGTGATTGCGGGCAGGGCGGTTCGCTGGCTTTCTTTGACCGGAACTACGTACAGCATGTAGCGGGCTGGAAAATGCTTGACCGCGTTCCGCAGCTCAAAATACGTTTCAGTCTGCTCCGCCAGTACGGAGGGAGCAAAAGGCCGGTAGGGCTCGCGGAACTTGATCTTTGCATTTACGATGTCCTTCATATCGGCATTGCGCGGATCCGCCAGGATACTGCGGTTGCCGAGCGCGCGTGGACCCCATTCGAAGCGGCCTTGAAACCACCCAACTATCTTGCCATGCATCAGGCGATCGACTACGTGGTCGAGCAATACGCTGTCATCGTCGAACTGGTGGCAGGCGATGTCGTTGCCATTGAGAAATTTAGAAATTCCGGCCTCGGTGTAGGAGCGACCCCAATAGGCATGGTCCATCACGAATTCGCGCGGCTTGCCGAGCAACGAGTGGTACGCCCACAGCGCGGCTCCGAGGGCGCCTCCTCCGTCGCCCGCGGAGGGTTGAATATAGAGCTCCTCGAAAGGTGTCTCGTTCAAAAGACGCGAATTCGCCACGCTGTTCAGGCCGACACCGCCGGCCAAGCAGAGCCGCTTCAAGCGAGTCTCCTGGCAGAGGTTGTTCGCCATATTCAGCAGCAGTTCTTCGGTGACTCTCTGGATGCTGGCGGCGATATCCGCATAGCGCTGGTTTAGTTTGCAAAGTTCACCGTAATTGCCGGGCGGCGTTCCGAAATAGCTGGGGAACCCGGTCTGTTCCGTGAAGAACAACAGGTTGGATGGACGTGGGGTACCAAAAAGGTCGACGAACTTGCGGTTGTAAGTCTGATTTGTCGAATAGTGGAAGCAGAAATAGTCCAAGTCGAGCGAGAACGAGCCATCAGCGTTCGGTTGCACCACCTTCCAGACTTTATCGACGTAACGAGGCTGGCCGTACGGTGCCATCCCCATCACCTTGTACTCTCCCTCGTTAACCTCAAAGCCCAGGAACGCCGTGAAGGCACTGTAGAGCAAGCCGAGCGAATGCGGGAATTCGATCTGCTTCAGCAGCGTGATCTGGTTCCCCCGTCCGACGCCACAAGTGGCCGTGACCCACTCGCCCACGCCATCGACTGTCAGAATCGCGGCTTCGTCAAAGGGAGAGCATAGATACGCGCTGGCCGCGTGCGAGAGATGATGCTCAGAAAAGAGCACCTTTTCCTTGGGAATGCCCAGTTCAGCGTTGATAGTGCTGATAGTCCAGAGTTTGTCCGTCATCCACGAGATCATGGATTCGCGAAATACCGAACAGGACCGTGGATAGGTTTGTAACGCAGTCATCAGTATGCGGTCCAACTTTCGAAACGGCTTCTCAAAAAAGACGACGTAGGAAAGTTCTGAGCTATGGATTCCGCCCTGATCGAGGCAGAACCGGATTGCATTCCTGGGGAAGCTGTAGTCGTGTTTGACCCGCGAGAATCGCTCTTCTTCCGCAGCGGCGATCAGTTGCCCATCTCTGAGCAAGACCGAAGCGGCGTCATGGTAATAGCAGGAGATTCCTAGAACATACATTTGCGTTTACTGCCTCTTCGCCCACCGGAAATCTCGTGTTTCTTCGGGAGAATCCAACCACCGCGCTGGGCGTTGCTTTACGCGTAGCGGATCGAATAGCAGGCGTACGGCCATTCCGAACGGGAACATCAATACTGCATAAAAGGCTGTGAGCAGA
>QHZR01000193.1 GCA_003224755.1 Acidobacteriota bacterium | reverse complement strand
TCACGCTATCGTTTACTGGATCGAATATCTTGCTCTGACTTTTATTCTTGGCTTTCCGATCGCTTATTACGAGGGCTATGTTCGCGAACACAAGTATGGCTTGGCAACGCAAACTTTTGGCCCCTGGATGAACGATCAATTCAAGGCCCTGCTGGTGGGAATCGTGCTCGGCGCGATTGCGGTCCCAATTCTTTTCGGCATTGTACGGCGACTCGAAAAAACCTGGTGGATTTGGGGCGCACTCGTCTCCGTCATTTTTGCCGCAATTGGAACCATGATTGCCCCGATTTTCATTTTTCCAATCTTCAACAAGATCACCCCACTCAATGATCCCAAAGTGACTGCGCCTATTCTGAGCTTGGCTCGTGCAAACGGTATCCCTGCGCGCGAGGTTTACATGATTGACGCGTCGCGCCAGACCACTCGTATGAGCGCCAACGTCAGCGGGTTTGGCAAGACCATGCGCATCACCATGAATGACAATTTGCTGCGCCGCGGTTCTCCCGAAGAGATTCAGGGAGTCATGGGCCATGAAATGGGCCATTACGTCCTGCATCACATCTATTGGGGCACGCTTTTTATCGCGGTTGTGATGGTAATTTTCTTTGCGTTCTTGCGGAGCGCACTCGAATGGTCGCTCGCCCGCTGGGGTCAGAAATGGGAGGTGCGAGGCATCGGCGATATCGCGGTGCTGCCGTTAGTGTTCCTGCTTGCCTCGATCTTCTTCTTTATCCTGACTCCCATAATCAACACTCAGACTCGCACTCAGGAGCATGAGGCCGATATGTACGGACTCAATGCCTCTCGCCAGCCGGATGGATTCGCGCAAGCAGCGATTCATCTTGGCGAGTATCGCAAAATGGATCCAGGGCCCATAGAAGAGTGGCTATTCTTCGACCACCCCAGCGGTCGGCGGCGAATTCACGACGCAATGGTCTGGAAGGGAGAGAACCTGAAGCTGGCCGGATCTCCGCCATCAAGCGGATCAGAAAAGTAGCAAATTCAAACAGGGTACTGAGACGCAGAAAGGAAACGAGAAAACATGGGAGAAAAATAGAAAGGTCGTGACTGTGGTTATGCTCTAGCCACCGGCTCCTGCGAGGAAGCCAACAGCGTGGATGCATGTACCGTCACGACCCTTGATGTGATTACTGCTTTCGCAGTTCCAAACCTCAACTGTCCCTCGCAGGATCAGTCGATTTTTTCGGGTTTGGCGACCTCCCGGGTTTCCCCGGTTTGCCCATCACCCAGTTTACTTCGGACTGGCAACGATTTATTTTTGCCAACCCTTTCAACCGTCGACGGATGCAACCTTAACACTTCGGTTTATATTGTCAACGCCCACATTTTGTGCAAGGGCCGCGTTTCCCACAGAAAAATCAACAGCATCTAATTGGTTGTGCTGCTTTCGTTTATTAACGCGAGATAAATTATTGCCAGCTTTTGCACAAGCATTGCACAGGGATGCGGCGAACTGCCCGATTTCATTCATGGGGAGAATCACCGAATCATCTTGACGCCAGCAAAAATCTTAAGCATTTTGTATGTAGATGAAGTGGAGCCGCTGGGATGCTTGATTTAGTTGCGTATGTAGACGGCGGCTCTCGGGGCAATCCGGGGCCGGCCGGCGTCGGAGTCGTTATTGATGGTGCGGAGTCCGGCAGGATTACCATTACCAAATGGATTGGTCACCAGGACAACAATGTTGCCGAGTACCTGGCCCTGCTCGAAGCCCTGCAATGCGCAGTGGATCTAAAAGCGCGCAAGCTGCACGTTTATTCTGATTCTGAAGTTGTCGTTCGACAGATGTTGGGCGACTACAATTGCCGCAGCGAGCGCCTTTACTCGCTGAACTGGATTTGCCGAAAGCTGGCGCGCTCGCTCGAATTCACCATCTCCCACATCCGCCGCGAAAGCAACGTCGAAGCCAACGGCTTGGCGACCGCCGCTGCGCGCAAAGCCGTTCCGGTAAGCATCTAATCCGAGCGCTTCCTCGGATTTTTTTGGGCGCTCTGAGCTCTGCAATGCAAGGATGGTCGAATGACGATGTGCGGCGCATGCGAGCCTTCCCGTTGCGCGTGTCCACGCTAGCGTGCGTTGTTCTATCCCTTAGTGCTGTTCTGGGGCAAACAACCCCGGTGCGAGCCGCTCCGGATTCCCACCTGCCGGAGATTCTCGCCTACATACATAACGGATGGGACTCTCTCACCCGTTCGACGAGTTCTTGTAGCGGAATTTCAGACCCGAAGCTTTCCGGCGCCCCGCTTCTCTATCTTCCTGCAGGTTTCAATGAGCCGATTGAAGTCGAAAAGATGCAGCGCGAATGTGGAGTGAAGGTCGCATACCTGCCGCAAGTCATTGACAAAGCCGGGACGGCCGAAAGCGACCTGATTGATCCACCGGGACTGCTCTACCTCCAGAACAAATATGTCGTGCCGGGTGGGCGTTTCAATGAAATGTACGGTTGGGACAGCTACTTCATTATTCGCGGGTTATTGCGCGATGGACGCGTGGAACTCGCACGCGGTGTGGTGGAGAATTTTTTCTTCGAGATTGAACACTACGGTGCTGTGCTCAATGCAAACCGTACCTATTATTTGACGCGCTCCCAACCTCCGTTTCTGAGTTCGATGGTAGTGGCCGTCCATGAGGCGCAAAAGGCCAAGGGCCAGAACGATCAGGCTTGGCTGGAAAAGGCCTACAGCTATGTAAAACGCGATCATGACATGTGGACGCGAGATCCGCATCTTGCCGGCAGCACTGGTCTGTCCCGCTATTACGATTTCGGTGACGGCCCCGCAATGGAGGCATTGCAGGACGAGAACGACATTTATCGTCAGGTAGCGGCGTATTTTGTCGTTCACCCAGCGGTGAAGAGTCCGACGTTCCACCCGGGAGACCCTCGGGCCAGGCTTATTCGGTGCGAGTCTGCAGCGCGGGAGCATCGCAGTCATCGTGCGAACCCGCGCGCCTCATAAAGTTGAAGCCCGACTACTACAAGGGTGACCGCTCGATGCGCGAATCGGGATTCGATATCTCATTCCGCTTCGGCCCTTACGGTGCCGCCACTCACCACTATGCGCCCGTATGCCTGAATTCTCTGCTTTTCAAAACCGAACTGGACTTGGAGGAAATGAGCCGACTGCTGGGCAAACATTCCGATGCCGAGCAATGGCAAAAACTGGGAAGAGTCCGACGTTCCACCCGGGAGACCCTCGGGCCAGGCTTATTCGGTGCGAGTCTGCAGCGCGGGAGCATCGCAGTCATCGTGCGAACCCGCGCGCCTCATAAAGTTGAAGCCCGACTACTACAAGGGTGACCGCTCGATGCGCGAATCGGGATTCGATATCTCATTCCGCTTCGGCCCTTACGGTGCCGCCACTCTGCACGAGAGTCAAGGGCAATGGGATTATCCTTTTGGCTGGGCTCCGATCCAACTTCTGGCCGTAGAAGGTATGCGGCGCTACGGATACAACACCGAAGCAGATCGCGTATCAGCTGAGTTTCTTTCGACGGTGCTGCAAAACTTCGTGCGGGACCGGACGATCCGCGAGAAATACAATGTTGTGACCCGTTCATCCGAGACTCAGGTGAGGGCAGGGTACTCCGCGAATGTAGTTGGATTTGGGTGGACGAATGCCACGTTTCTTGAGCTACTGAATTCGATACCGCCGGAAAAAGTCGGCCATTTGGCGCAAGGGATTTCGGCGGCCGGGGCTCAGCAGTGAAGCTGTCTATTCTTATCAGGAGACTCGATGAATAGAGCCCGCCCTGCACTGGCGTTGCTTTGGTTCCTCACTTTCGCGGCTCTGCAACCATAGCTTCCAAGGATGAATTGGACTTGAATCGAACATGAAAGATCATTCAGAACCATGCCTCAACTGAGGAAAAGTCGTGAAGCTGTCCCTGAACATCTTTTAACTTTTAGTTCATCTGGGGTTCAGCGAGGTTTAGGACAATAAGTTGGTCCGGAACAGCAAATTCGAGTTCACCGGAGACGCGCAATTGCACACAAGGACTCTGCATCTGTCGCGAAAACGGCCTCTGCTAGGCTTGTCTCTTATTCTGATCGGCGTTGCGGCTTTGGCCGCAACACTGAAGCCGGTGACAATCTTCGAGCTACCAGGTCCTGCGGGAAAAAGATTCGACTACTTAACGATTGACTACGACGATCATTACCTCCTCTCGGCTCATTTGGCGGCGGGGCTCCTATACGTTATCGACCTCCGCACCAACAAAATCCTTAAAGCGATTCCCGATGTTCCCGGAGTTGAGGGTGTCGAATCTGTTCCCGAGCTGAAGAAGGTCTACACGTCGGACGCTGGTGACAACACCATAGGCGTGATTGATCTCAAGCAGATGAAAGTGATCAAAAAGCTGCCAACTGCAGCCAAGCCGGACGGCAGCGCGTACGCCGCCCCCTTCCACAAGCTCTATGTTTCCGATGAGCTTGGTAGGGCAGAAGCGATCGTTGATGTGCAGCAGGACAAAATCATCAAAACTCTACATTTCGACAGTGAAACCGGGATGCCGCAGTACGACCCGATTGCGCGCAAAATCTACGTGAATCTTCAGGATCAAAACATTTTCGCAGTAATAGATCCGCACACGGATGAGGTGGTCGGTCGGTATAGCGTTGGCAAATGCGACGGCAATCATGGAATGGCGCTTGACCCCGAGCACAAACGAGCGTTTCTGGCCTGTGAGGGCAACGAACTGATGACCGTTTTTGATCTGGAAAAGCACCAGCCAATCGCATTCTTGCCACTGGCCAAAGGCCCGGACGTGGTGAAGTACGATTCAGGGCTTAAGCGGATCTACGTCGCTTGCTATAGCGGAGCGATTTCGGTCTTTCAGGAAGACGACCCAGATCACTTTCGCAAACTCGAAGATTTTCCCGTGCAAAAGAAGGTGCACAGCTTGGCGGTCAACCAGGACACGCACCGTGTCTATGCACCCGAGCAGGAAGTCGATGGTCACCCCGCAGCAAGGATGACCATTTACGAAGCAGTAACTGGCCAAACTGCAACTCTGCGATGAATCCAGGAATCTGATCTTGGGCCCCTTCGATCATCAGGAGGTTGAATATGCAGAAGCTATTTCGGTTGTTCGTGTTGTTCGTGTTTGCATTGGCGCTCGGTGCCTATCTACCGACCGCGTCCGCGCAGGAAAAAATGGCTGGCGGTAAAACCACGGTCACAGGCTGCTTACAGAAGGGTGACGAACCAGGCGAGTACTCCATTACTGGAGAAGATGGGAAAACTTATGGCCTGCGCAGCAAGGCTGTAAACCTCTCGCAGCATCTCGGTCATAAGGTCACGATCATAGGGACACTTAGGCCAGAATCGGCCGAGAAGGAAAAGGGCAAAGCTGAGGAGCACGAGAAGAAAGAAGCGGCTGAAGCGGGCGACATTCGCGTGACAGACCTGAAAATGGTCAGTGATACATGCAAGTAATAGGATCGCAAGAAAAGTGGCGCGTCGAGCTAGACGCGCCACAATTTTATGTACCGGCCCGAAATCAATTAAGCGCTCTTTGCAGCTTCTTTTCCTGCTTCCAGCAAGGCTGGCTCCTGCTCCTGCTCATTGTCATCACAATCTGTGCTCGCGGTTGGGCACAGCAATCCTCGGCAAACCAGGATTCGCAACAGCAGCAGTGTTCCCAGATGCCCGGCATGCAAATGTCATGTCCTAAGTCTCAACAGCAGCAAGAATCCGAGCAACACAGCGGTATGAAAAGGATGGATCACAAAAACGTGCCCAACATGCAAATGAACATGGGGGAGATGCCCAAGAACTTTGTCGAAGCTATCAAGCATCACGGCACGTCGGGAACCAGCGCAGAGCCGAACTCGGCGCCCGTCGCAATGCTGATGAGCATGAAAGACAACTGGATGCTAATGTTTCACGGCGAGGTGTTTCTCAATGCGCTTCAGCAGAGCGGCCCGCGTGGCTCTGACAAGGTCTTCTCTACGAACTGGTTCATGCCTATGGCCCAACGCGAACTTGGGCCAGGAACTTTCACAGCACGAGTGATGTTGAGTTTTGAACCGGGCACAGTCACAGAGCACAATTACCCTGAGCTCTTTCAGCAGGGAGAAACTGCCTTCGGCCGACCGATCGTAGATGGGAGCACCCACACGATTTCATTATGGAATTGGCGGCGCTGTACGACTTGAAATTCGGTGAGAATGGACTGCTATCGTTCTACATCGCCCCGATGGGCGATCCCGCAATGGGACCGAGCGCTTATCCGCACCGTGCATCAGCCTCGGAAGATCCAATTGCGCCGCTTGGTCATCATCTACAGGACTCGACGCATATTGCGGACGACGTCATCACCACCGGGCTTACCTACAAATTCGCGCGATTTGAAGCGTCTGGATTTCACGGTCGCGAGCCGGACGAGTTCCGCTGGGACATTGATTCGGGAAAAATTGATTCGTGGTCGATTCGTGCCTCCGTAAACCCAACACAGAATTGGAGCGCCCAGTATTCCTTCGCGCACCTGGCGAGTCCAGAAGCCCTTCACCCGGATGAAGATATCGACCGTATGACGGCATCCGTGATGTACAACCGGCCTCTCTCGCGCGGAAATTGGGCGAGCATGCTTCTGTCGGGGCGGAACCGCACGTCTAACGCTTTGATATGGAACAGCTATTTGGGGGAATCGACTTTGCGCTTCGCGGAACGCAACTACGTGTGGGGACGCGTCGAAAATGTGGACCGCACGAATGAATTGCTTTTGCGCAACCTTCCTGAGCCGCCGAGTTTTCAGGAAAGCATCATCGGGCGTGTGCAAGCCTATACCATTGGATACGACCGGGATTTCACGCTTCCACACTTAGCAGTTGCTCCCGGTGCGCAGCTTACGATCTATTCGACTCCGGACCCGCTTAAATCACAATACGGAAGCCACCCGGTTGGCACCGTGCTGTTTCTTCGCGTGCGGCCAATTAGCAAACAGCATTGAGGTGTACCCCGTGCGCGTGAAACACAGTTTCGGGTAACAACCCTCAACATGGCTCAGCCAAAAGCGCCAGTCATCGGGTCACGCTCCTGCGAAAAAGACTCAGTAGGGCGCTCTGATTCAGCACGCCGTCCGTTTTTCGGAGAGCGGCTTTTCTTCAGGAGCTTTGAGATGACGGAACGATTTGTAGAGAAGCAAATCGTAGATAACCTTTGTGCCACCTCCGACGAATAGAGGTGCCGAGAAAGTGAAGACCTGCATCAGTGCACCGGCCGTTGCCGAACCGATTGCCCACCATACGTTCCGTGCCACATTCGTTACCGCGCTGGCAAAGCTTCGTTCACTCGGCACAACCAGAGCAGCGACATAGGACTGTCTGGTCGGAACGTCCATTTCCACCAAGGCTTCGCGGGCAAAGAACAGCACCAGGGCCCCTTTTGCCGACGCAAATGGTACCGCCATTAGAAATAGACTGGAGGGCAGATGAGTGAACACCATGGTATTCACGAGTCCAATTCGACGAGCCAGCCAAGCCGCCCCAAGATGAGAAAGCGCATTCAGCACGTGAACTGCAAAGAACACCAATCCCAAATCGTGCTCGGAAAGCCCGAACCGTCTAAAGAACCAGTAAGAAACGAGGGCGTCCGTCAGGAACCCACCGCCAAATGAGTCCAACGAAAACAGCGCAGTCAATTTTCCAATGACTCTCTTCGTTTCAGGCGCAACCGATCCGATCTGTTGAAGCGTGGACGATTTGTTGACTTCAACGGCTGGCGAGAGCAGCGAATAAAGAACGGCCGTGGAAAGGTACAGCCCTGAATATCCGAGAAACAACACTCGGTAGGCACCGAGCAGAGAGAAGTTGAATTGATGTTGCAGAAACGCGGGAAGACCAGCACCCAAAGCCCCGACAGAACCTCCTCCGTCAATCAACACGTTGTAGAGAGCCAGGTTCCAAGTTCGCCGAGTATCTGAACCTAGTCCCGGAATCACGGCCTGTTCGAGGGCAAAGGTTGCCGAGCGCTCCGTGCCGGTACCGTTGAGCATGCCGACAAAAGCCATTGCCAGCAGCAGTGGAAGCTTAGGAGAAGCGTAAAGTGCCAATCCGCCTAGCGTCGTGAGAATGGACAGGATCTGCAGGAATCGCCCGCGTCCAACCCGGTCGGCTGCGAATCCAACTACGGTGGTAGCTACCGCAGAACCTGCTAACCCGATTGCAATAACAGCACCAATTCTGAAAGCTGAAAATCCGATTCGAGACAGGTAAATGCCCAGCACGACTCCCATCAAGCCGACACCTAACGAACGCAGGAATGCCGCTACGTTGATGACCACCTGATCTCGATGAGAGTCGGCCCTCACTGATGCTTGCTCTTCACGTATGCGTAGAGAGCATCGTAGACGGGAAACTGTCTTGCCAATCTCTCTTCGTCCGAGAGTCCTATAGCAGCGAATCCTTGTGCAATCGAGCGCAGGCCGATTCCTTCAGGCGCAACCTCTTCTTGCCCCTTCACATCGGCCGCTCGCACAATAAGCCCGAGTCGTTGCACTGCGGAATCGGAAATCGCGTAGTCCTCAATGATCGCCTCGAAAGTACATCGAGGGCCGCGATGGTTAAGTTTGATTGCTTCAATTTTGGGCGCGTCGAAGGGAGTGGCACTTTGTCGCTTGGCCTCATCTAGCAGATCTTTTTCCTCAACAAACAAGAACTCCGCTTGGGAGTCAACGAAGCGTTTAATTAACCAAGGGCAAGCAACGCGATCAACTTTGACGTCTTTGCGTGTTATCCATTTCATATTTACCTCACGGTCGCCACGAGTATGTGAACTTGATGGCGAAGCGATTTTCATAGAACTGTGGAGGATTTGCGGCGACCAGGCTGGCAAAACGCTGGCCGGCAGTGTAGATCACGAACAGATCGCTATCGGGACGGTAATTCCAGCGCAGCCGAATGTTGGCACTCGCGCCTTGATTGTTAGCAGTGTCCATCTGAAGCAGCGTGGAAAGCGTTAAGAAACGGGAAAATGAATAGTTCGTCTGGAAACTGCCAAACACAACCGAGAAATCCCCGGACCCTGCTGGAAGCGGATTTCCCGAAGGGTCCGTTGTGACGCCCAGGCGAAATCGGTTCCATTGCTCGGCAAAGTTGAACGATAGCCGTTCGCTGGCCCGGTAGGTCGCGCGAACACGCGCTTCATTTAAATCTCCGTTGTAGTATGTGCCGAAGCGCTCAAAGAAGTTCACCATCAGGCGACGATCTTGCGGAGAACCGTACGTGAGTTGATGCCGTGCCCAGTGGTATTCCCCTGCAGGAATTGAGACATTCTTGTAGATGTTGAAAGGCGTAAGCAGCCGTTGCGTGAACACATCCACAATGTCATCGTCGCTATAGGAGCCGTTGTTAAATTCGATGCGAAACGTATTCTGCCATTCCTGGGTCTGGAGCAAATGGTTAGTAAAGGGCGCGTGAAGAATAAAGCCCTCGAAATTCAGTTCGCGGACTCCGCGCAGTTTAGGTCGAGGCTTGAAATTTACGTCAAGGTAGTCACAGATGCAGTCTGTCAACTCAACAAAACCAACCTCGGGGTTGAAGTTGGCTCCAACTTTCCGACGTTGCGCCAAAATTTCCAGCCAGTTGGTCTGATAGTTAAAGCTCGCGCCGATGTTGGTCTGCCCAGAAGAAAGGCCAGGCGTTCGAGTCTGGGTAGCATAAGCGTTCAACACCAGGTTCTTGAAGAAAACCAGGCGCGTATCCGCGCCTTCGGTCTGATTGAAACTGTCGAATGGATTCCCGGAACGCTTGTCAATCCCCAATACGCCGATGTACGAACCGCCCCACAATGAACGCTTCGCTCGCAGGACCGCATAATTAGCGTACGGATTGGGTCCCGAACTTCGAGTATCTACATCCATCGCGCCAAGTTCGAAATTACCTATGGAGCCGGTGACCTTCGCGCCGCCATTGATCGGGACTTCCTCGCCGGTAATCGGGTCAATGCCGATTTGCCGGCTGAAAAAGAGCACATCGTTACTATCGGCTCCGAGGGGAAAGTTGAACATGCCAGCATTCTCCAGAAAGAATTGGCGCTTTTCAGGGAAAAAGAGCTTATAAGGCGTGAGATTGAACTTTAGCGTGTCAACATCAGCATCGGCAAAGTCAGTGTTTACCGTGAAATTTGCGACGAGGTTCGATCGAAGTCCCAGCTTCACATCAAGACCGCCGGTATGCAATGCGCTTGTTCCGGGGGTGAAACCAGTGCCCGCAGTGGTTGGCGGGAAATGGCTGAAACCGATCAGGCCATATGGTTTCACTATAAAGAGACGCCCGCTGCCGATCTCGGAAATTCCATGCAGTTCGCCGGCTTGGCTGATTCTTGCGGCTCCGTACGTTCGTCGCCAACCCGACCAAAGATCTTCTTCGTTCTTGCGGCGGATGAAGCGTTTGAAATTGATGCCCCAAATAACGTCCCGCGACCGCATGAAGTTTAAGGTCGAAAAAGGGATGGCAATCGTCGCGGTCCACCCCTCTTTGGTGATTCGTGCTTCCGATGTCCACACGCCATCCCACCCTGGATCACCGTCTCCCAGACTCGTCTCGGTACGCTGTTCCTCGGTGACGAGAGCGTCACGTTGAGTGCCAAGTGGATTGATCTGGTAAACGTACGCGTTCCGCCGATCATGGGCGGAGTCTATGACGATTTCAAAGTAATCATCCAGTTCTTGGGGGACATCCCGCCGCAGTTCTGTAGCAACGATTTTCTGCGGTTGAGAGTCAAAGCAGGTGATGCCGAAGTAGACGTCACTCTTGGTGTACAGAACGCGGACTTCGGTTTTCTCCGTCGGCGCCTGTCCCTCGAAGGGCTCGCGCTGCAGAAAGTTCGAGATTGGCGAGGCCTGCTGCCATAGCGGGTCATCGAGCGTGCCATCCAATTTCGGAGCCTCTTCTACTCGGCTTGCCTGTGCCGTTCGCAGAGGCTCCTGAACGCCCACCTGTCTTTGCTTTGCAGGTTGGCCCGTCTGTAATTGCGCAGCGAGCGCAGATAAAACACAGGAGGCACCTAGAACCAAGAGACAGATGCTGCTCAGTGTTCGTTTCGCAAGCAATAGCCTCATTCGCACGTTCCGCGTACACGAATGCCTCAGTTGGACGATCAGACGGACGGCGAGTACTCCTAGCGCGTTCCTTTGCCCAGCTCGTCCACCGCAGCCTTGAAGCCGGTCGCCAGCTTGTCGGCCGGTCCGCGCCCCCAGTAATGAAGAAAGATGATCTCTGGTTTTGTATTGAGCATGTGGTGATGGATCGCCACCACCTCCAGTCCGTGGGAGCGAAGGGCCTTCAATGTCGGAGTGACTTCACTCTCCAGCATTGCGACGTCACCCGCTATAGCAGCATCATCGTTCGTTCCAACAAACGCCGCCCAGGTGTTGAGGCCCATCCGAGCATTGATGGTGGCTCCCATTTCTTTCACGCCGAGGTCGTCCCGGCCGAGCGTGATCTTGTACACCGGCCCAGTCTGCTCACCCGCATGGCCGACAACCCTTGCAATTCGATCTGTATCTAGGGCCCCTTGCTTTTCGGTCGCTGGCTTCGGGCTGCCGGATTCAGTCGGTTTTGCATAGCCAATCAAATCAATGGCGGGCTTGATCTGATTCGCCAACTCGCCGGCTTTTCCATGTCCGTGGATATGCATGAAGAAAACTCGGGGCTCTTCCCAGAAGAAATGATTGTGCAGGGCCGTAACCTCAAACCCGTGTTCAAGCAGGGAAGACATTACGGGATTCACCTCGTCCTGTGTCAAAACCAGGTCTCCCATCACCACTTCTTCTCCACCATCGCCTTTGGTCATGGCGAACCAGCCGCCAAAACCAAAAGGAGTCGGCAACGAGTACCCTGCAACCTTGACATGCAAATCGTTCCTTGGAATGTTGATCTTGAGGACATTCGATTTGTAATCGCCAGTCTTGCCCACGATCTTCAAGACTTCTTGATAGTCACTAGGAGTTTCTTGCGAATATCCGAGTGTCGCGACGATGACAAAGCCAAATATGAAGCAAGTTTTCATCATCAATTTTGTTCCAATGCCTCTCATAACATCTCCTTAAAAGAAGTCCTACTACTTCGCGGTCGCCTTCAGATCGTCGAAATACGTGACCGAGTCCGCTTTTGTCCAGAGGCCGATCTTGCCTGCATCCTTGAACGTGTCGTCTGTACCCTCGATCTTCTTATTGCCGTCGTAATAGCAAGTGATCCTATTGCCTACAGCCTCAACTCTTAACTCATGCCATTCCCCTGACGTGACCTTAAGATTGGCACCGGCGAACTGGCTGCGTCTCCCGTTTACCACGTGATAGAGCCGGTAATTGTTCTCCAGAGCATTGGCACGAACGATGTAGTAATTGTTGGGATCGCGCAGACGGAAAACCAGTCCAGCTGCCCGATCGATAGTTCCCGAAACTGCTTTAAACCGGACGCTCAGATCCAAATCTCGAAAAGATCCCTCATCGGAGATCAGTAGAGGAAAACGATAGTCAGTCTTGTCGGTTGACGTCTGGGCTACGACATTCGGCTTTGAAGGCGCGCTCGCGTCGGCTGTTACGGCCCATTTACTCTCACTACCGGAACCGGTGAGAGCAGCATGGAATTTCTGGGGAAGCTGTCCGAGGGAGTCCGAGTCAAAGTTGTACGCGAGTTGCTGACCTGCAGCCTGAAGCGGTGCTGGGCTTTCGGCTGAAGCAGCATTTGCCTCAGCAGGATTCTCGTCATCCTCATCTCCCCCAGGAGCCGATTGCTGTGAGGCAGCCTGCGCGGAAGGCTTGGGGTTAGTTGTCCGTTTCTCGTCCTCGTCGGTGTCCTTGCAGGCTATGAGAAAAGCCAAACTCAGGATCAGCACGCCGGTGACCGTTAGCCTGAGCACTGACATGGAGCGCTCCTCTTTGCGTTAAATACAGCATGACCAAATTCTAAGGTAGGCGAATGGGATTAATCACGCCTGAACCGAGCATGAAATTTCGTTCAGGATTTCCCAGCGACATGAGCAAGGTAGGTCAGTGGCAGCAAACTAGTTTCGTTTGTCCCTGGCCACCGGCAGCTCGATGTGAAACATGCTACCCTGGCCTTCCGTGCTCTGAACTTTCACCTGTCCGTCGTGGGCAAGACATATTGAACGGACAATCGAGAGCCCCAAGCCCGTCCCGCCCATTTCGCGAGACCGGGCCTTGTCCGCGCGATAGAACCGGTCAAATATATGCGGCAGATCATCACGTGAAATCCCGATGCCCGTGTCTGCGATTTCGAGAACGGCACGGCCGTCCTGCTTCATCACCGAAATGCTTACTCTACCGCTTTCCGGGGTGTACTTGATGGCGTTATCGAGCAAATTCACCACTACTTGCTTCAATCGTGCGGGATCAGCTTCCACCTCAACGGATTCGGCTCCATTGCAGTCCAGGTGGATGTGCTTCTCCTCCGCGAGGAGTCGCATCTGGTCGGCAGTGCTACGGGCGAGTTCTGCAAAATCCAAACGTTCGAGCTGCTTCCGGGCTTCACCAGCCTCCAAACGAGAGATCGCTAGAAGATTCTCAACAATCTTTGTCAGTCGGTGAGTCTCTTCCAACGCACTGCCAATCGTTTCGCGAATTTCAGCCGGAAGATTTGAACTGGTTCGCGCCACTGACTCCAGTTCTCCTTGCAGAACAGTCAAAGGCGTGCGCAATTCATGGGACGCATCTGCCGAAAATCGGTTGATCTGATGGAATGATTCTTCCAGGCGCTCGATCATGCGGTTGAGGTCCGTCGCGAGACGCTCAAGCTCGTCACCCGTGCGCACAACTGGCAGTCGCTCACTCAAATTCCGCGAGGAGATCTGAGCTGCCTTTTGCCGAATTTCATCCACCGGGCGCAACGCCCGCCTCATCAGCACATACCCGCCACTGATCGCGAGGGTTACGATCAAAGGGAGACCCAAGCCAAAGGTCAAGAGCAACCCGCGCAAAACCGACTCGATTTGGTTATAAGGCGCCGCAACTTCAATCAGAAAGTGTGCACCGTCTCGAGATTCATATGGCAGAGCATGAAGAAGGAGTTCGTGGCCATCTGACATTTCGACTTCATGCGAGAATGCCCGCGAGACGGGTAACTGCGGAGGCGGAACTCGGGCGGGATCGAACGTTCCGTCCTTGGGCAAGCCAGAAATGAAAATCTGCCTGCCATCGGCTCTCGTCACGCGAATAAAGCGGCCATTGATCTCCGGAGAATAGTGTTCAGTGATCTCATTGGTGACATAATCTTCGCCGCTCTGATTGATGTTGACGATCAGCACGTCTCCGATCGATCGAGCTTGCTTGACTAGAGACTCTTCCAAGGACTTCTGAAGATAGCGTTCCAATCCGATGTATGAGGCTGCACCAAATAGAACCAGCTCCCCGGCTAGCATAGCGGCATACCAAAGTGCCATGCGAAAACGGATGGACCGCGTAATCATATTTCCACTTCGTTTTCGGAAATCACATAGCCCAAGCCGCGACTCGTTCGAATCAGCTTAGGCTCGTGTGGGTCGTCAACCTTGGCCCGCAAATGTCGCACGTACACATCCACGATGTTTGTGGCTCCATCGAAACTCTGGTCCCATACATGTTCCAGAATCATTGTGCGCGACAGGACTCGGTTCGCGTTTGCCATCAGATACTCAAGCACTCCATATTCTTTTGAGGTCAACTCAATTCGCTTGCCGTTCCTTCTCACTTGCTGCGCCAGGCGATCAAGTTCTAGATCTCCAACCCGCAGCACGCTGGCTCTGGTGACCGGCCCACGGCGGAGGAGAGCCTTGACCCGGACCAACAATTCGGCAAAGGCAAATGGTTTTGTAAGGTAGTCATCCGCGCCAGCTTCGAATTGCTCGACTTTGTCACCGAGCGTATCGCGCGCGGTCAGAATCAGAACCGGAACTTGGGAGTTGCTTTTTCGGATTCGGCGCAGGACCTCTCCACCCCAGAGACCGGGAAGCATCAGATCCAGAATGGCAAGGTCATATTGATAGGTCTGGGCAAGTTCCCAGCCACTCTTGCCATCCCGCGCGACATCGACCGCAAATCGTTCGGCCGTTAAGCCCCGGGACACAAATCGAGTGACTTTCTCCTCGTCCTCAACCACCAAAATACGCATGGTTTAGCCCTGCCAACTTATGACATGGGAATTGAGCCGTCATGAATCGTACATGAAATTTCGTTCAGGACTTTCGGATG
>QHZR01000438.1 GCA_003224755.1 Acidobacteriota bacterium | reverse complement strand
TTGAACTGGCTCAAGATAGGTCTGTGCCTCCTGAAAGCGCAATAGACCGGCACACAAACGTCCTGCCGCTTTGCGCAGATCGAAGCTGTCAGGAAGTTTCGCGAGCGCATCCTGGTAAGTTTGCAGCGCCTGAAGAAGTCGGCCATTCAACTCCTGCTCATTTCCGAGCTGGATCCAATCGTCCTGGGTTCGTTTCTCCGGTTCGGGAACGTGATAAGAAGGCTGCGGCCCAACCTGGATGTCCGCAATTGGAGTCCAGTCATACTCAGCCTCGGTTTGCCGTAACAAAATCGCGCCTTTGGAATCGCGCAGTGCAAACGCATATTTCTGCGAATCGGCGTTCGCGATCTCATGCGACCACGTGCGTTCAGGAAGTAGGTCGGTCTTCGTTTCGAAGACTCGCTTATCTCGGGCTGAGATCAGTATCGTGGCGTCATGCTCGGGCTGATTTACATTCAGGCCAGCGACAAGCGTATTCGCCTGACGGTTCAAGTTCACAACGCCGGCAAGATGGGCCCGGGAAATTCCGCCGATGTCGCGCACCGGCATCCAGTATTCGGAGAAGCTGATCGCCTGCCGAGGCTCGAGAAACCCATAAGTTTCCTGATTCCGAAACAGGCCAGCCTGAATTTCTACGTAGGCGCTGTTGTTATCGGAGAGTGCCTTGCGCCAATCGAGACCGTCCGCGTCTGAACCCCATGACCAGATTTTCTTGGCGGGCAGCTGGGCGAAATCGGCAAAGTGCACGGTTCCGGTATTCGTGTGCGGATTCCACACGCCCATAAATGGTTCGCGGCTTCCGTGCACAAAAAGCGACACGGGGCCCTTGGTGTGATTCTTAACAATGCTGAGATCATTGCCATCGGATTCGATTGGCCAGGGCTGTACTTCCCGAAATCCATGGCTTGCTGCGAAGCGCATGGGATACTGAATCCGCGAGTCGTCCCAGACCTGAACTCCGGCATTATTCCACCAATAGAAACGATGCCGCACATCGCTACGATTGTTGAGCGTAACTCGCTCTTCCAGCACGGTCGAACGAGGGCGAAGAATCAGTTCCACCGTCCACTGCATTCCGTACACGCGGTCGACGTTGCCGACTTGAACCGAAGCGCTGCCATCGGCTTTCTTGCCGAACGCAAAATCGACGGGCGAGACCGTGACCCAGTTATGCGAAACCGGAAAGTTGAACTCGATTCCAAATGCAGCCCACGCGCCCCGGTACGCAACGTCCGCTTTCTTGATCGAAGGATTTTCGTAAAACATCGGCCTGCCGCTGATCTTGTCAGTGCAGCTGTACAGGTGTCCGCCGATGTCCGGCAGCACTGAGCACTTCAAGTATTCGTTTTCAAGAAAGAGCGCACGCCAGGCGTGATCCGTGCGGCGATCGGTCAGATTGTGGCGGAGAGTATAGGGATAGTTGAAGCGGTTATTCGCGTATTGATCGAAAGGAGGATTGGGATCGGGCAAGCCCTCCTCATATGTAGGGAGAGTCATTGTGCTTTGCCACACGCGCACCTGGGCTGGGGCAGACGTTAAGGCAAGAAACAGAAATCCGACCCACGCAAAGCGCTTCATATCGTGACTTGCAGTAGGCGTGCGGCGTTCTGGCTATAAACCTTGTGAAGGATTGACTCGGGCAGGTCAATGCCATAGATTCGCCAGCGGCCCTGCGGCGGCACTTTCGCCGGAGCGTAATCAAAATATTCGTCGTCAGTTTCGAAAAAGCGGAAGTAGATTTCGTAAAGCTTGTCATTAAAGACCTGCTGCGGGAATTCGTCTCCGTGTGGCGTGGCATCGGTTCCAAACAAAATGCGGTCCTGATAACGATCGAAGAACCTGCGAGAAGTTCTGGGTTGCCGCCCAAGTTCCCCTACGCGCGCGGCCGTGTCCACAGTCATATTGGGGAAACGGTCTAAATTGTCGGAAACGTTGGCGAGGTTCTCGGAGAAATTGCCGACATGTAAGACGATGAACTGCGTCTTGGGATGCCGGGCGAACACACGATTGCGGGCCTCAAGCAGTTCGGCGTTACTGGGGAACTCATGATCGTAAAACGACCAATCAGGGTGGTTATTAAGCTCTTCGTATCGTTCATTGAACCGATCGGTCGGCGTGAAAAACGCGATCGGATCCGACACGTGAATTGCGACCGGCATGTTCAGTTGTCCGCAGGTGTCCCACATGGGATCAAATCGCGGGTCGTCGATTTTCACCAACTTCCCTGATGTGATGTTTTCGCGCAGGTACAGACCCAGTGTCTTCAGAATTTTTAAGCCTTTTGCTCCGCCCCGATGAGCTTGTCCGATGGCCTCTGCCTGAAGTCGCGGATAGTTGGGCTCCAGAAATTTCGAATAGGAAGGCTCGGTAAAGGTGAAGAAGCGTCCCGGAAATGCTTTGTCGTACTTGGTAACCGCTTCGACAAGACCATTATCAAACCCGCCAGTTAGGTTCACCATGGTACGGACATTTTTCCGATCCAAGACTGCAAGCAGCTCTGCAGGTTGGCCCAAATACTTGCGCTCCGGCGCTAATTCGATTCCGTTCTCGGACTTCACGGAAAGGGAGATGTGAGTGTGGATATCCAGCGCAGGAAATCGAGCGCGCTCAACGCGGGTCTCCCGCACCTGGAGCATACTTTTGGGCTCGTAGTCAGCCAATGCTAAGCGTCCAGGAGACGAGCTCTCTTGCGGATTTGTTTGTGGAGTGGGAGTTGCGAATGCCTGCGTGCCGGTGTGGGCGGTGGCGCCGAGCGCCAGTCCCAACCCGCGGAGCCACTGTCGCCGGTTGATCAATTGCCGTCTCCTGATGGATTTCGCATTGGGGTTGATGACACGTCAGCGGGAAAGTGCAAAGTAAAACTCTGCACGACCCGATTAATAACTCCGCCCTCCGATGGAGAATCAGGGCGCAGGCCTTCGTGCATGCAGCGGAAGAATCCGAGAAGTTGGCCTACTACAACGTCAATTACGGGCGCGCTGTCGTCACCTGCCTGAGCCAACCCAGGGCAGTCGATTACAACATCGTGGTGGCGTACTACGTCTGCAGGAACGTCATCACCGACTACGAGCTTCAGCAGGCCAAGGCTTTTCTGGTCAAGCTCACGCATCAGGTCGGACTCATAAGCTCTGATGGTGGGATCGGAAGACAACAAGCAAATGACGAGCGTA
>QHZR01000437.1 GCA_003224755.1 Acidobacteriota bacterium | reverse complement strand
TGCGAGTGCTGTTCACGTTAATGCAGAGAGCCGCGGAGTTTGCTGTATCTGCTACAATCCTCGCCCGAGGCGAACACATGGACATAATCGCGCAGTTGAAGGCTGAACGCGACAAGGCAGCACATCAGGTGAAGGCATTGGATACCGCGATTAGGGCGCTCAGTGGAATGAATAGCACGGGCGGATCGGCACGCGGACGCCGGACGATGAGTGCCGCTGCTCGTGCCAGAATTTCAGCCGCACAGAGAGCACGTTGGGCACGCACACGGGGCCAGAAGGTTGTCTCCATCGCTCCAAAGCGTCACATCTCACCCGCAGGTCTAGCGCGGATCAGAGCAGCAAATAGGGCGAGATGGGCGAAGGTGAGAGCGGCAAAGAAGTAACTAAACACGTGGGTGGAACTGCCGAAGCTGAATGTGATCCGCTACCCGGCAGTGTGAGAGACGCGACCCTAGCAGGGTAATTGAGAAGTTGAAAGCTGCATGAAATCGTCCGCACCGATGAGCCGGAGCACGATCCGCACAGGAATGGGGAACCGTCGCCGAGTGGGGTCACTTCGACTCAGGAACGAAACTGAGATCACCCCGATATTGCCACGCCTCCACATATTGAGACCGGATTGCGCTGCGGACTGTGAGCAGGATCGCAGCGCCTTGCTCTTTTCCATACGCTGCTTCCATCATGGCATCGAGGGTTTTACTGGTGGGCGGCTCAAAGGCCGCCCAATTGGCGCGGTCCGCGAGAAGAAGAAATTGTGGGCTTTCTCCACCGCTCACGAGTTCATACCAGCGGATCGGTCCCGCCAGCGGGTATTCCGTTTTGCGGATGGCGGCTTTGATTTTCCTTACGCCATCCAAGAAGGTGGTCACATTTTCTGACTTCAAAATGAAGCGCGTCACAGCAAGCTTGGGAGCAGGAGAGAAACTCTCAGGTGCCATGCTAAGGTCAGGGAGATAGCGGTAATAGCTCTCTGACTCAGAGTCGAGATAAGGGTCAACGCTCGCACCGGGGTCTTCGTCGCCCGCGACGACTTGGTCGCTTTCATCTACTTCTTTCCAAGTGTGTCCGAAGCTGGAAACAATGTAGGCTCCGGTTTTCTCCCCAGAAACGATTTGCCATACATGATACGACCAAGTGTCGCCGAGCCTCTTGTGCCACAGCCAGTGCCGCTTACGAGTCGCTTCGTACTGTGTGGTCATGCCCGGCTTGACCCGATTCAGGTGGAGATATGCGATTTCCCCGGGACTCTGCGCTCTGGCTACAGTACCAGCGAGAAGACAAATCGCACCGACAACAGCGTGAAAGCGCATGGCGTTTCTCCGTGAGCATCCAAGCTTTTTCGTGTCGCGAAGCGGATTGAATCCCGCAGCCGGACAGTGGTAGAACATCCCATAAACGAGACTGGCGAGCAAGCACAATTAGCCCAAGCGAAATTCGGCCCCCACAAGGCTTTTTCCGCAGAAGCCGCAAATGAAGTGATTTGAAGGGTCTATGCAGCTTCGCGTACTCCGCTTTGGCTTGCTTCAGGATGGGGATGTCGGCATCGAAGTTCTTTACTGCGAAGTCTGGTGTTGCTGCGCAAGAAACCTGTTCTGGCATCCTTTCGCAGCGGAAAGCAATTCGTTGAACTCTGAATTTCCACGCAACTTCACAAGCAGCGGATCGGTTTGCAAGGCCGTATAGGCACAATAGTTTTGTTGGACGGCGCTTTTCAGCAACCGTAGGGCAGCATCATCCCGACCACAGTACGCCAGCAAACTTCCGACGTGATACCGGGGCTCCCCATCGGGTTGCGCCAGCGCAGCGGCTTCAGTCTTCTTCGCGATTCTGTCCAATACCGAAGTCGGTGAGTGGTCAAGACAGCTTTGAAGCAGGTCACGAGCCATAAGAGGATTAGCTGACGCTTTTTGAATGCTTTGGCGTGCCTCGGCCAGCTTGCCTTCGCGCAGGAGAATATAAGCGGATGATCTAGCAGCCCATTCCGAACCTGCATCGAGGCGGACAAAATCCATTGCTCTTTGCGGCTGGCCTAGCCACAGGAATGACCAAGCACACGAACGGAATAGATAATTGCCTCGATCCGAGGCAATTATAATTTCGCACTCGTGTGCCGACTGGTCCAGCAGCCCGACATAGCGCAGAACGTAGCCTAGAGCGAAATGGGCCTGAGCGCTTTCGGGTCGCTTCTTAACTAAGGCTGATGCTTCTGCGTATGCGTTTCCAACCTCGCCTTGAGTCGTTCGGTTTGTGATTACTTGTGAGGCCGCAAGAATCAAATTCGGGTCAAGCGCCAGCGCTCGTTCGTACGCCGAATCCGAACGCTTTAACATTTTTTCTCCGCCGTCGCCATACTCACTATCGTAGTAATAGCGCAGCCCCAAAGCCTCCCAAGCAGGTGCGTAGCTCGGGTCGATACCCACAGCCCGCTCTAGCATCGAGATCGCATCCTTATTAGGAGTAACATCGTGCGGAACAGCGATACTACGCAGGTACAGGTCGTACGCCTCCTCGCTTTTAGGGCGGGTTCCAAGCTCCGTAACGGCGGAACCTACTCCCAGCGCGGGAACCAATCCCTGCCGCACTCTCGATGTAATTTGCTCCCGCATCGCAATTCTGTCCGAAGCGGCGGCATTAATGGTGTCGCGCCAGACGCTACGATTACTTGCAATGTCAACCGCCTCCAGCGTGATCTCCAACTGATTACCTTCCTTGAGGAAATGACCCGTGACGATTGAGGTCACTCCCATGTCGCGACCGGCCTGTTGCAAATCCGCATTTAGGTCCTTGTACTTGCTTGTCGTGACAGAAGGACGAATCGAGAAAGACTGTACATGGCTCAGCGCAGTCGCAATCTCATCCGCTAAGGCAAGTCGGAGAAAGTCGATGTCCTTGTCGGAACCTGCATTCTCCAATGGCAGCACGGCAATCGTCCTTGGGCTTGCTGGCGCAACAGGGTGAACCGAGGGACGCTTGGCCTGCCAAAAGATAAGACCCAACACGAGCGCCGCGACGACACTAGCAGCAACCGCAGCTATCCATCGCAGTCGCCTCTTCTGAGCAACTGGTGCCGACTCGGTCACAGCCGACAATTTGCGGGAATCCGTGTCGCGTTTCAAGCGTTGCAAGTCGGCTCGTATTTCAGAAGCGTGCTGATATCGCAAATTTCGGTCCTTCTCTAGGCACTTGTTGATGATCCTTTCCAATTCGGCTGGAAGATCGGGATTCAGCCGCACCGCTGACGTTGGTGTCCCATCCAGAATGGCTTTGAAGATCACGCCTGAAGTTTCTCCCCGGAATGGCAACGTACCCGTTGCCATCTCGTATAGCACGACTCCAAAGGAGAACAAGTCAGTCCGTGAGTCCAATTCCTTGGCACGGACTTGCTCGGGCGACATGTAGGCGACTGTGCCAAGCGTCTTCCCCGGACTG
>QHZR01000192.1 GCA_003224755.1 Acidobacteriota bacterium | reverse complement strand
CCGCAAAAATCAAAGATTTCGCGGTCGTGTCGCTGCCGCTAAACTGGGCGCCTGTGTTGACCACCAGGTCGGGAAAACCGTCAAGGTTGACGTCCGCGATTCCCAGCCCTTCTCCAAACTGCGGCCCCGGGCCAGTCAGCATGAAATAGGAGGACTGCTGCACCAGTGCGGGATACACATAAGCGGCGCCGCCATTTGGAGTACTAGCACCTGGGGCACCAACGACCAAGTCATTTCCTGGATTTCCGTCAATGTTCCCAATCGCGATCGCGCCACCAAAACCAGCAGCGCTGCTGTTTGGTTCTTGGATCGTTTGCACGTTCGTCAAACCGCCCGCTCCAAATTTGTAGATGAACACAACCGGTGGAACCGGGTTCTTCTTTCCACCCCCAGCGGCTCCAACTGCAATCTCGTCCGCACCGTCGCCGTCGAGGTCGCCGATGGCAATCGATGCTCCGAAACCAGAGTATCCCCCCGGCGGCGCCTGGACTGGATATGCCGTGTAACTCAGCGTATAGGGAGCCGGGGAATTGGCTCCGCTGACGCTGCCTACAAACAAATACAGGCTATTGAGCATGAGGAAATCGGGGACTCCATCCCCGTTCACGTCTCCAGCCACTGCTACCGTGGAAAATGCTCCTGTCAGCAGTACGAGCGGGTTCTGCCACGCCGCGCCCGTTACCGGATTTGTTGCTTGGGGCAATCCGGTTACGGGGTCCAGGAGGAATACGTAAGTGCCTTCGCTCCCAGTCTGTCCTGAGGTCACGAAGGCGACGAGCGTGTCCACGATGCCGTCGCGGTTCAAATCCAAAGGCCGGACGCGGATAGCATTACCCAAGCGGAGGCTCGTGATCAACGCCGCGCCATTGGGCTGAACGGTATTGAGCTCCGCCACCAGCGTGAATCCGCTTGGGGTGCCGGTTGTCGAGCAGCCGATTGGCGTGCCCTGTTGGGAAACTGCAAATTTATCCGTGCCCTTCCCAGTGCGACCGTCGGTGTTCGTGACAACAATGTCGAAACCGCTGATCACAGCGTCTGTCGCCACGGTTATATTGGCAGTGAGTTGGGTAGTGCCCTTGAAAGTGGTGGAATTTACTGTCACGCCGCCAGGATTTGTCGTACCGGTTACGAACCACTGGGCTTTGGCGCCCTTCTTGAATCCGTTGCCGGAGATGGTCACGTCCAGGTTGATGGTGCCCTGGGGCGCAGCGCTGGGATTGGTGGAATCAACTTGAACTTGGGCTGTCGCGCTCACGGAGTCCGCGAGCAGAAATGCACCCAGAATGGCCAGAAAAACAGACGCGCAGCGCAGCATTCTCATGTACTCACCCCAACGGAGCCCGATCGACGCGCAAAGCGAACCCAACCGATATCTCAGCCGCTCGCTATATTACACGGACACCGGTTTCATTTTTCCCAACTTAATTCGTGGGGCCTACCATGACAAAGGCGGCCCAATAGTACGGATGCCGGTAGCGGGGGTTACTGCGGCGAACTTCTCGTTGCGCCCGCGCCAGCGCCTCGGCTCCTCCGGTATCAAGCAAGTGCCGGTAAAACCTGACCATGAGAAGCCGCGTGGATTCGTCGTTCACGGCCCATAAGCTGGCCAGAACGTTCTGACTGCCCGCACTAAGGAAAGCCCGCGTTATGCCCACAAACTCGTCCCCGGCGGGCGTTTCTGAGAAATAGCCTTTGCCCAGCGCTGTTTCGCAGGCGCTTAGCGTAACCAAGCGAGCGCGCAACCTCATATCGACGATCTCGTGCAACTCGAGTCGGCCGTCATTTTCCTCGTCTGGCTCGAGTTCTAATGCGGAGAGTGTCGGAGCATTCCGGTTGAGACTCCCATGGGTTGCAAGGTGCAGGTAGTCGTAGTCGGGCGCCACGCGCTTGAACAGAGTTTTCGTGGCCGCTTTCCCCACTACTACCCGAGAGTTGAGGGGGAACATCTGCCCTATACTGCGGACCTCGGCCATCGTATTCGGGAGATGAGCGTCGGATGGTGCCATGGCAAGCAACGTTCTCCCGCTGCTGGTTCCAGCTGACTCTCCCACTAGGGCTGCGGCGGATGGTAGATAAGTCACCGTAAAATCATCTCCGAGGAATCGATCACGACCGGTTGGTAACGCGGCGAACGGCACATAGTTCAGGACGCCATCTGGCACGATCACCAGCTGATGAATCTTGCCAAGATAGCCTGCGGCTTGCAGTGGATCGACCAAAAACCTGCGTAGGCCCCTTGCGGGTTGAATCCATTCGGTCCTTTGCTACAAGATTAGGCCATGAAGTAATTCGGTACGGGATGACAAGCTCTCCGAGGTGATGAGGACTGGTAGGCCGATGACTGAGGTTGGTGTGATCACCAAGATGCTAACCGCCTGCTTCCCAACTACGTACTCAATCAGCGCGGTATCACGAGCCAGCAAGCGCTGAATGTCTGCAGCCGCAGCAATCATCTGCGGATGTGCTCGAGAAGTAGGCGCCGAGTTTCGAGAACTGTCCAAAAGCTCCTGATAGTGTTTTTCTGCACGCTCCAGTTCGGTGGAATATAACTCCACAGCCTGTCCACGCCTTTCCTTTTCCGGGAGCGAATACTCTTTCTGGATTGCATGGCGGAGACTGCGAATCTGCCCACCGAGTTCTCGAATGCGTTGCTGTGCTCCGGCGTCGTTCACCACAGAAGCACCGGGCCCAAGTTGATCAAAATAGACCCGGGCGCGGAGTTTTTCAGAGTAGAGGAACGCATCATCTGGCTTGCCGAGCTTTAAGAGGAGTTCGACTAAAGCAACATAAACTTGGTATCGGTCTTCAATATAACCAGCGCGGTAACGCTCCTCAGAAATCTGTGACCGGGTATCCTCAATGATTTGTATAGCTTCTTTATAGGCGCCGATCGCGTCGTCACTCTTTCCCAATGCCTCGAGCGTCTGCCCGCGACCATACTGGATTCGCCACCCAAGCTCAGGGTCCCGCAGTTCCTTCTGCAAAGCCGCAGCGGCTGAGTATTGGTCGAGTGCCTGCTGGAGTTCTGCGCGGGACCTCCGTATTTCTCCCAGCACATATCGGGACATCGACACGGCAGGTCGGTTTCCCGACCGCTCCGCAATTTGGGTCGCTTCGGACGCGCTCTGCAGTGCGGGCTTGTAGTGTTTGCGGTCGAGTTCATTCATCGCGCGCTGCACCAAAGCAGCCGCGGCGCTCCCTTCATCTCCAACGCCTCGAGCGCGTTCTAGTGACCGTCCAAAATAGGTATTCGCGGAGTCGTTCTTTTTGCGACGGCGTTCAAGGTCACCTAAAGCAAGGAGGCTGGTGCTTTCGCCCGAAACATTCCCGATCTTCTGTGCCAATTGCAAGGCGCGTTGAAACCGCATGTCCGCCGCGACGCCGTCCCCGAGGAGTTCATAGAGGCGACCCGTGTCATTCAGTGCTTCCACAAGTTCTCGCTGGAGGCCGGCATGCTCGTAAACCTGTTCCGCTGTGGCATACTCGTGCAGTGCATCGTCGTAGCGGCCCAGCCCGACTAGGGTCGTGCCCTTGCCCTTGTGCCAATCAGCTTCTTCTTTCGGTAACCCGGTCTCCCGCGCAATCTGCAGTGCCCGGTCAAAGGTGGCTTCCGCTCCATCGACATCACCCATGCCAGCCAAACAGAGCGCAATATTTCCAAGGTCGTCACTGGATGCGGGCTTAAGGCCGAGGCGTTCGCTGATCGCCAATGCCTGTCGATAATAGGGCAAGGCTTCCCTGAACTTTCCTAGCAGTAAGTAAATTCCGCCGATATTGCCCAGCGTGTCGCCCTCTCCACGTTCAAAGTGCGATGCCTGATGTAATTCCAGGGCTCGCTGGTATTGCTCAAGCGAGTGCTTGTAGTCGCCCCGTTCATCGAACACGAGGCCAAGATTGTTGAGTGCCGCTCCTTCCAGTTCTTTGTCGCCAACACTAGAAGCGATCTCGATAGCCTGCTCTAGGTGCTGAATAGCCGCAGGATAATCGGCGAGCTCCCAATAGATTAGGCCCAGCTGATTCTGTGTGTTTCCGATTTCGCCGCGATCGCCGAGCTCCTCTTTCATGCGCAAGGCCTGTTGGGCGAATTCCAGAGCTTTGTCCAGGTTTTCCATTTTGCGGTGGCAATTCGCGATATAACCCAGCGCGACCGCTTCACCATGGCGGTCGTTATTTGACCGGAAAATCTTGATCGCTTCCTCAAATTGTGGCAGCGCTGCCTTTGGACCTTCCTGGGTATAGAGCTGCTTTCCTTTTGTGAGCAATTCCTGGGCTGGTGTTGACGGCTTGACATTTTGTGACAAGGAAGTGCCGGTCAGGAGGATCAGACACCAAGCGCACTTGACAATTGAGTGCATGCTTAAGCTACCGAGACGAGGCGAGTGAGAACTTTACTGGGGCCGACTTTGCTTCCCGACCGTTCTCCAGATAAGCCGTGATCCAGACAAAATACGAGCCATCGATTAATGTGACATCAGCAGGGGGTTGCAGGACCGACTCCACCGACTGACCTTCCCAGACCAGATCGCCTTCCGAAGTGACAACGTGGATCTCGTAGTAACGAGAATGCGGAACCGTTTTCCACTGGAACTCCAACCGCTCGCGCGCCACAATGCTGCCCCGGTGCGGCGACACTACGATCGGCAGGAGGTCAGCCGAGGAAGGTTTCCTCACGACCTCATGAGCTGGTGCACTGAGGGTTGGTGCTGGTTCGGATTTGGCGATGACGGGACCGGGAGGAGCAGACGGCGACGGAATAATCAGGTGTTCCGGACTGCGAAGCACAATTGCGGTGAAAATCAGAAAAGCCGTCGCCGTCATCATTGCCGCTGGCGCCCAAAGCCAATGCATTCGGGTCGATTTCGGTGGGACCAATGCAACTGCCCGTTGCATCAAGCCAGGGGGTAAAGACGGCATCTCACGATCTCGTTGAACCTTGGCCAGCTCGGCAACCAGGGTCCGGCAGTACTCGCAATCTGCTAAGTGAGATTCGAGACGGCTCCTAGTGGGGCTGTCCACCGAAGCGTCCAGGTAGGAGGCGATCATCTCGTCGGAAGGACACTTCCACCCGCGATGAGGCGAGCCTCGATCTTCGTCGCCGGACCGGCGTTTGCCCGTCGAATTTTCCTCAGCCATGGTCATCCTAGGGGATGGGACGTCCGGCATGGTTCGCTCCTGATATATTGCACGGACATCATCCCGAATTTTCCGCGTCCCCTACTGCATTGCCGCCCCCAGCCTTTTAAGAATGGCTGCAATCCGGCGATGGACACGCTGGGCGTCCTCGAGCCCGGTCAGATGCGCGATCTCCGCTAAGGAGAGATCCTCACCGAACCTGAGTTGCAAGATCAGGCGTTCGTCGGTCGTAAGCGATGCCACACACTTCTCGAGCTGTGCCTGCTGTTGTCGGCCAACGATGAGAGTCTCTTGATCTGGCCGGGGATCGATCACGTCAACGCTCTGCTCCCTTCCTTCTTCACCCACAGATGCGATGGTTTTGCTGAACACCAATTGTTTGCGCGTGCTCAAAATCCAGTGCTGACGTGAGCTGAGAGAGCTGTGAAGCCGCCCTTCGATGAGTGCCAGCTCTGAAAGACTCACACCAGGGAACGTCGATTCCAGTTTCTGGAGCGTCTCTTCTTGTGAGAACCCGCGATTGAACCGGCAGTTATAAACCTCTACCTCCAGTTGAGAGAGATGCTGAAGGGATTTGAAAGGTCGGTGCCGCCCCGACCGGCTGCGGTGCCAGTCAAAGCAGAGATTTCGCGCGACGACTCGCAGCCAAGTGATGAAGCTCGCTCTTCCTGCAAGCTTGAACTTCAGAAGCCGTTGAAAGCGATTGCGGGCCAGTTGCTCGCAAATATGGAGGTAACAATCCGCTGCTGCGTCTTCGTCGCGGGTGCAGGCTCGTGCGGTTTGATACAGGACCGGACTGTAAGATTCCAAGAATCCTACCCAGGCATCGCGCGAACTTGAGGACCGAAGTGCATCCAACAAAGCCGCAATGTCCTGATCGCACACTCTTGACTCCATGGGAGAAGGTTCTTCTGCACTTGACCCGTGGAGTTTAACCTAACATCTTCGCCAAATCCATGAAAACACGATGTGTTGAGTCTCTGAGCTATCGACTCTCCGTGGAGGAACGCCCACGGGACTCCGGAATCGCATTTCTCTTCTCCAAGCCAAACGCTCGATCGGCCATATTTATGAGATAGGTAGTAATCAATGCTGTCCCTTCCGTCTACAACGTCGCTGCAGGTCTTTTGAACGAGCAGGGCGCGGCCTCTGGACAGCCCTCATGAGGCTGGGAACCGGCGGGCTGGCCCACCTTTTGGTTTTCACTGATTGAAACACCCCCAATGAGGCTGCCCCACCCTTCGCGGTTTTCGAAGGGTGGGTATCCCAACCCAGGCGCAGAGAAAAAGGCCGCCTCGCGGCGGCCCATATTTGTTTTGATTTTACTGACAGCTAATGGCTGACAGCCGAGAGCTAGTCTCCGGCCACCGGCTCCGCCACTTCCGCCTTCGTCTCCGGAGCGTGTTTCCCATTCCCGTTCTTCGGAGCCAGCACGCCTAGCGGAATGAATCCACCTTCCGACTGTACCGGCTTCTCTTTCAGCACCACTTCGCGATACAGCGAAGCCATGCGCGCGTTATATGCTTCGTCGTTCTTCTTAGCCCCGCGCTCTTCACCGACCAGCGGCAACTGACCACCGGCTACCTGTTTCAGCTTCGCATCCCGCGCCCGCATCTTCTCTTCGCGCGCATTCTTTGCGATGCCCAGCTTATCCAGATCGCGCTGCTCTTCCTGCGTCACAATTCCGTCCCGCAGATACAGCGAGTGCTCCTTCGATTCCATACCCACGTTCTTGCCGCCGGCAAAAATTTCGTGCCGCCCGTGCTCTTCGTACCATTTGGTGAGCGTGGCCGTCATGTGCATCTTTTCGATAATGTTCCTCCAGCCCACGCCCGTGTTGTAGGCGCAGAACGAAATCTCGCCTTCCTGCGTTGCATACGGGATAATGCACTGCTCGGTGCGTCGGAAGTCGTAATTAAACAGGTCCTGAAACCACATTCCCGCGATGAACAGGAAATTCCAGCGATCGTTGCGCCGCTTCATGACATCGTCAATCGTGCGGTCCGGCCCAACCTTGCCATAGTTCTTGCCCGTTGCATTGAAGTTCTTGTCGAACTTCTTCAGCAGGTCCATCAACTTAAAATGCGTAGGCGACTTGAACGGATCGTAGTTCTTCATCAGACAAAGCGCCATCCCCACCACGGTCAAAAACTTTCCCCGCGAAGCATCATTTACTTTCGCAATATCCTTCGCCAGTTGGTCCCCATGCAGGAACGCCGTAACCGGAACCGCCTCCTTCGTCTCCTTGTCAATCATGACAGCCATGCCAGTCCCACAATTCGGGTGACAACCGCAACTTAGTTGGCCCCAGTCGTTTTTCAGGTCGTTGACGTGCATCAGGTCGGCCCAGTCGCTGAAGGTGGACATGAAGCTGATTGGGAACCAGTCGCGGGCGGGCTCGCCCAGGCTGGTTTGATTTTTTACGTCGTGGGCCAGGTGAGACAAAGTGTAGCGCTGCGCTTTGCGGCGGTCGTCGGTGATGGCTTCATCTCGGCCAGTGAAGCTGACCGGCTGGAAGGAAAGGAATCCGATCTTCCTTGGATTATCGAGAGCGAACTGAATAATGCGTCCAACCTGCTCGTTGTTAATGCCATTAACGATGGTCACGACCGGAACGATTTCGACTCCGGCCGCATGCAAGTTGTCGATCGCTTTCAGTTTCACGTCAAACAGATTGCCGACCTTGCGGTGAGCGTTCGCAGCGTTACCGATACCATCGAACTGCAGATAGGCGTAACGCAATCCGGCTTCAGCGGCTTGTTGCGCGAACTCGAAGCTCTTCGCGAATTCAATTCCGTTGGTCGCGGCCTGAACGGAGTTGTATCCAACTTTGCGCGCATAACGCACTGCGTCCAAGAAATAAGGAGACAGAGTCGGCTCGCCGCCGGAGAATTGCACGCTCATCTGGCGCCGCGGCTTAATGGTGATGGCGTTGTCGAGCATCTGCTTAATTTCTTCCCACTGCAGCTCATGTACGAAGCCGACCTGGTTAGCGTCCATGAAGCAGGGATCGCACATCATGTTGCAACGGTTGGTCAGATCGATGGTCAGCACCGAGCCACGTCCGTACTTCACAGTCGAAGATCCGTGATTATGAAGCTTCTCATCGTTGTGTGCGCGAATGTCGCGGCCAGGGAATACGTCTTCGAGGTGCTTGGAAAATTCGGTATCAATGGACATCAAGTCCTGAAAGCGGCCGTGCTTGGGGCACTCTTTTACCATCCAGATCTTGCCGTCTTGCTCGACGATGGTGGCTTTGATCTCGCCGACCTTTTCGTTGAGCAGAACTTCGTGGGGAAGGTGGCCGTCAAGAATCTGCTGACGAATTTCAGGCACGCACTTGGGGCAGAGAGAGTCAGTCGCCCGCGGCCAACCCAGCGGCGGTTTCGACTTCTGGTAGGACTTGAGCAGAGGCTTGTCCGACCACTTTGGCGTCGGCGAGGGATTCGGCTTGATCCTATTGAAGTGGTCGAATATAAACCACGCGCCCTTCGCGCCTAGCGTCACTGCCTTCTCTACATATTTAATCGGCTTGTGCATGTGTTTCGTGCCCTTTCCACAACTGGGAATTCGTCGTCGGTCGTTGGCGGTTGGTCGTTGGCAAAACCCGATGAAGTCAGGGCTGTGTCAATAGCCAACAACCAATAGCCAAGAGCGGGGTTTCAGCAGTTCTATGCTATTGACCCTTTTACGCATTTACACGGCTTTGACAATGAGCGGGTGAAAATCGGGGTTGAACGGGCAAATAAAAGCGCTGGACGGAGCTAAGTAATTGATAAGATTAGGGCTTCATTGCCAGGCAATGGGACGGCCCGATCACTAACAGTCAACTGGCAGCAGCTCATTTTGGATGTATACTCCTGCCCAAATCCTATGGCCGTAAGCGAGGGCCGATGAAGCTTTTTGCAAGCAGTGATTGCGGGTGGCGACAACTTAGAGCGCCAGGTGTGATGCTGTTTGCGTCGCTCCTTTTGTTGTTTGGGACAATCGAAGCCCAGGATACTAGCGGCAGCGATGATGGGCTTAGCGCGAAAGTGCTATCACTCGAACAGCTCTGGAACCAGGCTGAGGTCGCGCAGGACACTCACTCGCTCAATCAATTGCTGTTCGACACATTCATTTTTGTTGATGTTGATGGGAGCTTACAAAATAAGGCCCAGTTTCTCGTGAGCGTTACCGGTCGCTCCGAGCATATTGACAGCATTCGCAGCGAGTCCATGCTCAGCCGCGTGCATGGAGACACGGTGATCGTGACCGGCACTTACCACGAAAAGGGAACTCTGAACGGCAAAACGTACTACCATCACGGCCGATTCACCGATACCTGGATAAAAGACGGCAGCGCCTGGTTGTGCGCGGCCAGCCAGTCCACGCTGATACAGAAGTAGCGTCTCTCCAAATTTCTTCCCAATTATACATCCCATAGGATGTGACATGATATCGTATGTCTATCGGTGAGAATCGTCCTGGATACGTCCGTTGTAGTTGCCGGACTTCGGACGCGGCTGGGTGCGGGCAACGCTGTGCTGCGGCTAGTCGCTCAGGGACGATTCATACTCTTGGCGACTCCACCTCTCTTCCTTGAATACGAAGACGTGTTGAAGCGACCGGAGCATCGGCTAGCTCACGGACTGGCGTTCGAAGCCATCGACGAATTCCTGGCGGAGGTGGCTGCATTGATCGAGCCTGCAGAACTCCATTTTCAATGGCGGCCGCTTGGACGCGATCCGAATGACGAGATGGTTTTCGAGGCAGCCATCAATGGACGGGCCGATGCGTTGGTAACGTACAATATCGCGGACTTCACTGGTCTCGCCGAACGCTTTAAGATTGCAGTGATCCATCCCTCGGACCTGTTGAAGAAGGTGAAGGCATGAGCAAAGCGACGTATCCATTAAAGCTTCCTCTCTCCATAAAGAAGGCTGCCCAACGGCTCGCCAAAGAAGACGGAGTGTCGTTGAATCAATGGATTGCGGTTGCCGTCGCCGAGAAGGTCGGCGTGATAGAAACTGCCGCCGAATTTTTTAAGAAGCATGCCGGCGATACGAGCGGCCATGGGCTGATCAAATTCCTCCGCGCCGCCCCCAAGGTCACGCCCGAACCGCAAGACAAGCTTCGATAGACAGCGTCTCTCCCAACATTCGAAAAAATCGCCTACTATTCTCTGCATCCAATTACATGTATATACATCTATTGTGGCATGACCCAAACTGCAATTCCGAAATTGCCTTGCCTAGGCAGCAGCGTTCGCCGAGCATCGCGTGCGCTGACGCAGATCTATGAAGGCGCACTGCGGCCCGTCGGACTACGCGTCACGCAGTTCACCATCCTGCAAGTGCTCTCGCTCGCAGGCGAAGTGCCGCAGGGCCGCCTCGGCGAAATGCTCACCATGGACAGCACATCGCTGACGCGCACCTTGGCGATCATGCTGCGGCAGGGTTGGATTGCCGAGTGCCGCGGAGACGACCGGCGAGAGCGCCGTCTGAGCTTGGCGAAGACCGGAGAAGCGCAACTCAAGCGTGCGCTGCCGGCATGGGAGAAGGTGCAATCGCAACTCCGCCGAGAACTCGGCGAAAAGGCCTGGAAGGACCTGTTTCATCTGACGACGCGGTTGGCCGAACTCGCGGCGGAGTCGGTCCAATGACGGACGCTGGCATTCCATCAGGGGCTGAAGCCCCGTACTCAGTACGCCATTTTTATGCAGCGATAAATCGCTGCTCCACCCAAACGCTTTCAACGAAAGGACAATGATTATGAAAAGTTATGGAAAAGTCACCGCCGGTTTGGTCGTGGCATGGTTCATCTTTGCTCTGTCCGCTTCAGCCCTGCACTGGTTTCGGAACGATGCGCAGCGCGTCGGCCTCGCTGTCGCCGCGGCGGCTCTCATCCCTCTCGTCATCTTCGCGGTTTGGTTCGGCGCGTCCGAACCGTTCCGACGGTTCGCGCTGTCGCTGAATCCGCGCATCCTGACCTTCGCGCAAACGTGGAGACTTCTCGGAATCGTCTTCGTGGTACTTGAAGCGCGCCACCTGCTGCCCGCGGTATTCGCGCTACCGGCTGGCTACGGCGACATTTTCATCGGAGCGACCGCGTGGCTGGTGGCGTGGAAGCTGGCCACGCCGCATCATCGCGCCAGTTTTATTGTGTGGCAATTACTCGGAACGCTGGACTTGGTGACCGCCGTCAGTCTCGGCACAACCGCGCGGCTCATCGATGTGGGCGGTCCAACCATGCTGCCGATGACGGTTCTGCCGCTCAGCCTGGTACCGACATTCCTGGTTCCACTGTTTTTCATCTTTCACGCTATCAGCATTGCCCAGGCACGGAAGTGGGCAGCCACTTCCGTGCGCGGGAGCCATGTGCTGAACACGGGCACAGGGTTGGCGATTTAAGCAGTCGCGATTTAAAGACCCCGCCCAAGCAAAGCTTGAACGGGGCACCCTGAACGGGAAAAACGTGGGTGCCCCATCCTAGCCCGCATTTGGCTAAGGTGGGGATTTTGACTTCCTATGAAATCGAAGGCGTGGGACTGGAGTGTCCGACCACACAAAGCCGAAGCCAAGACCCCTCGACTCCACCGAATCATTCGCAAGCGAATGATTCTGCTGCGCTCCGGATGACAGTGCAGTGATAATTCCAGGTTTCATCAGGTGCCAGGCTTCGCGATATTTTTCGAGGCGCATCTTTTTGGCTTTGCGATGCGGGTAGAAGCGCAACATCGGCGCGGGCATGCAGGCGCGAACGGGCAGGACATACCAGACGTTGAGAGTCGCAATGTGAGCGACGAGAAAATCCAATGTCGTTGGGGCCATAGACGGCGCGGCGCTTGCCGACGGTGTAAGTGGCGCGCGTTTCGAGAGCGCTCCGAACGGTTTAGAGGAAATTGGCTGCGGGAGGGGCTTGACAGAATTTTCCACAGTTCGTGTGTGCGACGTCGGCTTCGCTCGGGATTTCAGCAAAACCAGGCAGGCTCTCCATTCCGGAAGGTGATTCGCTTTGCGAATCTGCTGCGGTGGGAATGACGTGGGCAAACAGCGGCACGGCTGGAGTGCTTTTCCGTTTTGTGGAGCTTTGCTCCACCGGACAGCCGAGGGCGGCTGTCCCTACGCGAAAAATCAGGCTCTCGAAATCTCCTGAACCGCGCGCCACGCCTGATCAATCGCGCCATCTACATAGGCATAGGCGCCGGCGTCGGCGTTCGCAATAGCGATCCTGCCGAAAGGTTTTCGCGCAACTTCGCAGGGCAGCTCTCCGCCGTCGAGCCAGAACTTGTCCCAGAGGGAGTTGTATTCGTAGGCGTATCCATGGGGCCAGCGGTTGACGGTGATCGCCGCAATATCTCGCGCGGGATCAAAGCCACCCGGGCCAAGTGTGCGCGCAAGTTGCTCGCGAATTTTGCGCTCAATAGTTTCGAAGTCGGTGGTAAACAATTCAATCCGGCCCATACGATGCTGGTCACGCGCGGGAAGCCCCGGCTTGCACGGAGTCTTGAGCATGTGAATTACGATCGGCTGATCGGGTTGAGTGGAGCAGTGATAGTCGCCAATGCTTACCGGTAAATCGAGCCGGAAATAGGTGTGATACATACTGGGCGCATAGACCGCCATGGCGGCAAGTTTCTGGAACGCCGTCCAGTTTCGCAACGCAACATTGGTATAAAGCAGAGGCACCTTCGTCGCTGAATGCAGAGCTTCTTTCTGCTTATCGGGAAGCTCCGCACAAATATATGGAATGACCATGTTCCAACAGGCGAGCACAGCATGCGGCGCGCGCACGGTATAGAGCTTTCCCAAACGGGAATACGTGAT
>QHZR01000191.1 GCA_003224755.1 Acidobacteriota bacterium | reverse complement strand
CGAGCAATCTTGCAATCGAGGCATTGCCATCCGGAAAATGATAGAAGTAGTTCTCGGCTTCCTCGTTGGGAATTATGTCGCGGTTCATTCCCTTGCCGGCGCCGGGCTCAAGATTCAATCCGCGAAACCCAAGGAAACCGTAGCCCCACGCATCCTGCGCCGACATTGCGTCGATTCCAAGACCAAACAGCGCTTGCGGAGCATTCTGATAGAGCTTGACGATTTGCGGATCAACCCGCGCGATGTCGGTCAGATAATGCGCGTAGCTCATTCTTGCCAGGCGCGCTTTTTTTTCGTCAGAACTCAGCCCCGGAAAATAGTCGGCGCCGCGACG
>QHZR01000190.1 GCA_003224755.1 Acidobacteriota bacterium | reverse complement strand
CATTCGATCTCCGGCGAGATGTATCGCAACAGTGTGTCGGTCGCAGGATGCACATGCAACGCCGGGGCGACCATCACCAGGAGTGGCGCCTCTGTCGAAAGCTCCCGGCCCGCAAAATAACCGAACTTCTGAAACTCTCCGCGAGCATGATGCCACGCAACCGGCGACCAGTAGTCGATTCCCTGAAGCGGCAAATGGATATCTTCGTCCGCCTTTAATTCGATGACCATCAGGCGGCCTGAACGTGTAGCAGTGAGCACATCGATCATGGCGCAATCGGAGGCGGAGAACGCCGGCACTTGCGAATAGCACCATCGCGGGTCGAAGCCGTCATCGACCGAACGAATGTTCTTGACCACCAGCGGCTCCCGCCAACGCTCCGGATCCAGCCGCCAGCAACGATTGTCCTGGGGTCGTCAGGGTGGCGCGCTTCACCGATGCTGCGAATCAGCCGTTCGAAATGTGCGAAATTACTGCCATCAAGAACTCGTTCCTCCGCGGCAAGCCCAAAAACAATTTCAGGTTCGCTGCGAAAGTTTCCGGGTTGCGCTGTAAGCCGCGAGCGTGCGAATTCCAGGCCATGACAGCGGAACGCGACTTCCGCGGAGGACAAGCGTGCGACTTCCGCCTCGGGCATGAGCGTATGCACGAGTGCGATTGGGGAGGCAAAGCGACGCTCGACTTCGGTTTCGTCAACGCAACGAACCAGCCGCGTGGAAACATTGCCGCGGTCGAAGACCTCGATTGCGACGATTTCCTCCTGGCGCTCCTCAAGTTCATAGAGCTGCCACTTTGCGGCTTCCGGATTCAAATGTACCATCCGTTCGCGCACAAGATCCGAGCAATTCCTCGGGACAATAAGCTTGAACCCCTCGACCACCATTTTCCCCTATGTATGCATTCCGACAAACGTCCAGCCACAGAATTCCGAATGTGAGTGACGCATCAATAGAAGACTGCAGCTCCTGCCGATTCACACCCAGCACCGCGAATGCCGACTGGCCTCGCTTCAGCAGCCCTCGTGAGTAGATCGGTCCGAAGGATTTCTCCAGATCCACGGAGTTGCTGAGTTGCATGAGCGTGAGATCTGGAAATTTTCTTTTCAGCGCACGCTCCAGAATGCGCAGGTAGGCGAGGCGGACGTGTTTTTTGGCTGAAGCTGTCCTGGGATCGCGCTGGCGGCAAATCTCCAGTTTTGTAGGCTTCGCCATGCCCATGCGCTGTACGGTTACGCGCAGGGTTTCGCGCCGGGTCTCCACATCCAGCACGCGCCTGACGACATTCCGCTCCGAAGACCACTGGTGAAGCAGGCATTTATTGTTCTCACCGGAAATTGAATACTTTGATTGGGCGAGATCGAAAACGACAGCGCCGCCTTCCATCACGACTGCACTGCTGCTGGCCGATAAGAAGCCATCTAGGGCCGCAGCTAAGTTTTCAGAAGTCATTGCAGAAGTCTTCCAGAAGACACCGGGAGTTGTCTGTGACGAATGAACATTGTTTTTTGAACGGGCGAGGACGCCCGTTCCTCCACATGCAGCTGTGGGATAATGATTCATCCCAGAGTCCTTCCCGGCGCGAGGTCATCTAATTACCGTGGACAGAAATCCTTTCTTTTTCCAGCATTACGGGCTTACTGAGAACGATTTGGAGCGCTATCTAGCCGCGGCGCTTTCGGCCGGTGGCGACTATGCAGATCTGTATTTCGAATATCTTTCTTCGACAACGCTGAGCGTGGATGAGTCCATGGTGAAGTCGGCGTCGCAGGGGATTTCGGCCGGATGCGGTATTCGCGTCATTTCCGGCGAGCGCACCGGCTATGCCTATACAGACGATCTTTCGCCAGCGCGAATTTTGCACGCCGCGAAGACCGCTGCGCTGATCGCCAGCGGACCAGCCAAAACGCCCAGCGCGGGTTTTCAACAGAAAGCCGCACGCAGCCTTTATCCGGTTACGCTGCCTTCGGTTGATGCGGAAATCACAGCGAAAGTTGAACTGGTGATGCGCGCCGATGCCGCCGCACGCGCCTACGATCCGCGAATCAAAGAAGTCCGGGCAAATTACGGAGACGAGCTGCGCAATATTCTTGTGGTCGGCTCTGAAGGCACGTTCGCAGAAGATTCGCAGCCGTTAGCCCGTATGAATGTATCCTGCATCGCTAGGAACGAAACCAATTCCGCGCGTGGGAGCTCAGGCGGCGGTGGGCGGGTCGCATTGGATTTCTTCTTTGGCGAAAAAACGCCTGAGTACTTTGCCAAAGAATCTGCGCGGCAGGCCATTCTGCAGTTGGATGCCCGCGAGGCTCCGGCTGGAGACATGGAAGTTGTGCTCGGCCCGGGATGGCCGGGAGTGCTGCTGCACGAGGCTGTCGGCCATGGACTCGAAGCAGACTTCAATCGCAAGCAAACGTCAGCGTTTGCTGGATTGATCGGTAAGAAAGTCGCCAGCGAAAAATGCACGGTCGTGGACAACGGCACCATGCCGTGGCGGCGCGGGTCGCTCAATGTGGATGATGAAGGGCACCAGACGCAGGAGACGGTGCTCATTGAAAAAGGAATTCTCAAGGGATATTTGAGCGACAAACTTTCCGCGAAGCTCATGGGCATGGCCGATACCGGAAATGGCCGCCGCGAGAGCTATGAGCACATCCCTATGCCGCGCATGACGAATACTTACATGCTGGCTGGCGAGGACGACCCCGAAGACATAATTCGGTCGGTGAAGCGTGGCGTTTATGCCGTGAATTTCGGCGGGGGCCAGGTGGACATCACGAACGGCAAGTTTGTTTTCTCCGCCTCTGAGGCTTATTTGATCGAAGACGGCCACGTGACTGCGCCAATTCGCGGCGCAACTTTGATAGGCAACGGCCCAGACGCCTTGACTCGTGTCTCGATGGTTGGTAATGATCTGAAGCTCGATGAAGGTATCGGCACTTGCGGCAAAGATGGCCAGGCTGTGCCGGTAGGTGTCGGCATGCCGACCACGAAGCTTGATCGTATGACGGTGGGTGGAACGGCCAGGAAAGATCCTGGCGGGTTCATGCAGTAAAAGCGGTTAACCCAAATGGCAGATGAAATCTATCACGTCGAAGTGAAGCGGAAATTTAGAAGATCTGATGGCCAGAACGAACTGCGGTGGGTGGTACGTCCTGTTGCGGACGTAATCACAGAAGAATCGCCAGAGTACAGGTGCAAAGATTGTTACGGTAAGGTCAAGCTCCACGGCAAGAACGTTGCCGATGGGCGAGCACCACATGCGGAGCATAGGTCCAGGCAGGACTCAGAATACTGCCCCGCGGGAACGTACTTCCGCCAAAATCCAGGACGTACACCAAAACTTTCGCTCAACCCAATCGAATAATGATTTCTACAGTTCAACAAGAATCCGCTCCCGAAACCACAACCGACCTGAAACAACTCGCTCATGACCTCGTCCTCCGTGCCATGTCCGGCGGAGCCACAGCCGCCGAATGCGTCATTCGCGAAGGGGACGAATTCTCTACCCTGGTTCGCCTGGGCCAGGTTGAAACGCTGAAGGAAGCGGGCTCAAAATCCATTGGGTTGCGCGTATTTCGCGGACAGCGCGCCGCCAGTACGCATTCGAGCGACTTCTCCCGTGAAGGACTTGATCGAATGCTGAACTCAGCGCTGGAGCTGGCAAAGATCACATCTGAAGATCCATTCGGCGGTATTCCCGAGCCCTCGCAGCTCGGCTCTCTTTCAGGCGATCTTGATCTCTATTCGCCCGACGTGTACTCGTTGCCCGGCGAAGAGCGGATCAGCTACGCTCGCCGTGCGGAGAAAGCTGCGCTCGATTCCGATCCGCGAATCAAGAATTCCGAAGGTGGATCGTTCGACGCCGCCACCGGACACAAAATTCTCGCCAATTCGCACGGCTTCATTGGCGAATACCAGCGTTCTTATTGTTCCGTTGCGGCTGTGCCCATTGCGCAAGATGAAAAAGGCGCGATGCAGCGCGACTACTGGTACTCGGTTGCGCGCAACCTGGATCGTTTGGAATCTCCGGAGCACATCGGCAAGATGGCCGCCCAGCGCGCCCTTCGTCGGCTTGGCGCTCGCAAGGTCAAGACGCAACACGTGCCTGTGGTCCTCGATCCACTGGTCGCCACGTCGATCCTGCAGCATCTGTTCGAAGGTGTGAACGGCGATTCCGTTTACCGCGGCGCGTCGTTTCTTGCTGGAAAGCTTGGCCAGCTGATCGCGGCACCCAATGTGACGGTCATTGATGACGGCACCATCGTCGGAGGCTTCGGCACGAGCCCGTTCGACGGTGAGGGTATTCCGACGCGCCGCACGGTCGTGATCGAAAAAGGCCTGCTGAATTCTTATCTGCTCAACACCTACACAGCAAAGAAGCTTGGATTGCAGACCACGGCCAATGCATCTCGTGGACTCGCCGGAACTCCCGGGATTGGCCCAGGCAATTACTTTTTGCAGCAGGGTGCGAGGACCCCGCCGCAGCTTATCGGCGACGTGAAAGAAGGCCTCTACGTCACCGAATTCCTTGGCATGGGAGTCAATCTGGTCACCGGCGATTATTCGCGTGGCGCTTCCGGCCTTTGGATTTCAGGCGGCGAGTTGACTTATCCGGTCGAGGAGATCACCGTTGCGGGAAATCTGAAAGACATGTTCATGAACATTTCAGAGATTGCGAATGACCTCGAATTCCGCGGCGCGGTTGCGTCACCAACCATTCGCATTGACGGGCTGACGGTTGGGGGCGAATAATCCAGCACGATGAAATTCGCGAAAGTGGTTTTCTGGATTGCCAGCGGCTGGGGCGTGCTGGTTCTGACGCCGCTCTATTTCATATTCGACGTGATCGGCCGGCAGGACCCGCCTCCGATAACGCATCCTGCTTTTTACTATGGTTTTGTTGGGGTTGCCCTGGCATGGCAGTTCGCCTTCTTCGTCATTGGCAGCGACCCCGCACGCTTTCGTCCATTGATGATTCTTTCCGCACTTGAGAAGTTTATATACGGCGCTACGTTAGTGGTGCTTTTCCTGCAAGGCCACCTGCATGGAACTGATCTGATGCTTGCTGGCATAGATACACTCCTTGGCATTTTGTTTCTCGTGGCCTTCTTTAAGACCCACGCTGTACCTGGCACCGCGTAGCTGGTGTCCTGCCGTCTCAAGCGACAAGAATATAATCGTCGTGCATGGGCGGGCTGATCCAACCACCTCCGGTGCAGGCAGAGCGCGACAACAGCCGCTGGATCATCGTTATTGCGCTTGTGGCAATCGCAGGCATCGTAATTGGAGTGGCACTACTCACCCGTGAGAAGCCCAGCTCTCCCTCCGGGCCTCCGCCATATGCTGCGAACCTCAAATTTTCCGACCTCAAGATGAGCCGCGCGCAAAACTTTGTCGGCGCGACGGTCACCTACATTGACGGCACGCTGACCAATGCGGGAGACAAGACGGTGACCCGCGTCATCGCCCACGTCACGTTCAAGGACCCTTACGGCCAGGTCGCACAGATTGAAGATGTGCCGGTTCGCACCTTGCAACCGTTTGGCCCTTACACTGATGCGGTTGACCTGGCTTCTTCTCCGTTGTCTCCAGGTCAGAGCAAACCCTTTCGCCTCACATTCGAACACGTGAGCGAACAGTGGGGGCAGTCGTATCCGGAGCTCCAGGTGGTGGATGTAGCGACGCGATGAAACGATCCAAGGCAACATGCTAGACGAAACGAAGCAGTAGTCAATCGGGGTTGAATGCAGGAGGGAGCTTGTTTCAAACAAGTATCACGACCGCTTTGGTCCTTACGTTTCTTACAGCCGCAACCGCTGGCACACCTCCCGAGCGCGACAAAGGGATCTCAATGCATCTGCTCCCAAAGACAGTTGCGGAAATTTCCGTTGAAAAAGTGGGGGCTGGTTTATGACCCCAGCCAGGAAGCACTGCAGACGCCAGACGAGTTCTTATCTTTGGTTCGTAGACAGCCGCGAGCGGTTCAAGACAACGGAGTTTGGATCGTCGTCACTGACCCTGATGCGTATGGCGAGCAGGAAAAAGAGCTCCTAACAGACGTAGAGACTCTCTGCCGAAAGGAAAAGATTGTTCTCTTCGTCGCAAGAGCGGCTGACCTGCCGCACGGTTGGAAGCGGGTCGAGTAGTTCGATCGATCCTTACCCTCTACAATGTCCGCATGACCGAAACCAAAACCGTCCGCCTCACGGAGACGGTCAAAGCTGCGGGTTGAGCGTCCAAGCTGAGTCCGGCGGCGCTGGACAAAGTGCTTGGGAAATTAGCCCGGCAACATGATCCGAACGTTCTAGTCGGCTTCGATCACGCCGACGACGCCGGCGTGTATCAGATCGCGCCCGACACCGCTCTGGTGCAAACAGTGGACTTCTTTACGCCCATCGTGGACGATCCGTTCACCTTCGGCCAGATCGCGGCGACAAATTCATTGAGCGATATTTACGCGATGGGTGGCAAGCCGTTGACTGCGCTTGCGCTCGTCTGCTTTCCCGAAAAAGCTGATTTGGAAATTCTTGAACGAATTCTTGCCGGCGGCTTGTCGAAGATGGTCGAAGCGGGATGCACCATCATCGGCGGCCACAGCATCCGCGACGACGAAACAAAGTTCGGATACTCCGTCACGGGCGTGGTAGATCCGAAAAATGTGCTCAAGAACGGCGGCACCCGAGCCGGAGATCGCTTGCTACTCACGAAGGCGCTCGGAACCGGCGTGATCTCGACTGCGATCAAGAAAGGCGTGGCGCTGCAAGCCTGGATTGATGCCGCGGTAAAGTCCATGACGACTCTGAACAAGACCGCCGCCGAAGTGATCACCGCGAACCACGTAGGGGCGGACGCCCTCGTCCGCCCCGCGGAGCCAAGCTCCGCAGCCAACGACCAACGACCAACGACCAACGACGTTTTTCCTAACAGCCAACAGCCAACAGCCAACAGCCGCTTTCCCATTCACGCTCTGACCGACGTCACCGGCTTCGGCTTGATCGGCCATCTGCGAGAGATGCTGCTGGCCTCGGAAAATGTTTCCGCAAAGCTTTTCGCAAGCAAGATCCAGGTAATGGAAGGCGCTCTCGAGTGTGTGCGCGCGGGCTATATTCCGGCCGGCCTCAAGGCAAATCGCGAATTTGCGGAGTGCGTGGTGCAGTACGAAGGCGGACTCGCTGACGATCTCAAGACGCTTCTTTTCGATCCACAGACCGCGGGAGGATTGCTGATTTCCGTCGGCCAGGAGTCGGCTGACGAACTGGTTCGCGCTCTCACATCTTCCGGAGTACCAGCGGCGGAGATCGGTATAGTAATGTCGCGCACGAAAGTGCTGATTGAAGTAGCCCGATAGTTATCCTCACAACCCGCTCGATTGTTGGTACGATTTAGCCCTTCCCCGCCGATCGATAACCCTGTTTGGAGGTACCAATGGCAACGCCCGGAATAGGTGTCAATGCACCCTCACAAGCTTCACTCACGAACCTGGTTGAGCAGAAACTGCGCGCAGAAGGTGTGGTGAAAGTTGGCGCTGGATGGTTTGTCACCATCGCGGTGCTGTCCATGATCAATTCCGTGTTGTCCATGAGCGGCGCCGGAATCCGTTTCATCTTTGGCCTGGGCATCGCGAGATACGTTGACTTGCTAGCGCATCAAGCAGGCCAGAGCGGATTCGCCCTCGACCTCATCATCAACGGCTTCGTTGCAGGACTGTTCGTGATCTTCTGGAGGTTCGCGCGCAAGAGTGAGCAGTGGGCATTTGTGGTCGGCATGGCAATTTATGTACTCGATGCTGCACTGGTCTTTTATTTCAAGGACATCCTCGCCGCAGCGTTTCACGCCTATGCGCTATACCGAATCTACACAGGCATGAGCGGCATTCCAGCCCTGCAGAGATTGCAGCAGGCTTTGGCGCCTGCAGGGGCTCCGATTCAGCCGAGGTAAAAACCCGCGATTGGCTATCGGCTCTTGGCTGTTGGTGAAGTGCAGGTTCCGCTCAGGCCTGCCACGGTCGGCTGCAGCGGTTTTTCGAAAGCCGCCGGACAAATGGAATGATCGCTCACGCAAGCGAAGTGGAGCCTCATCCTCTGTTCTTAATAGCTGTAGCCAGCGAACCAACTCAAGCAAGGATTCTGGAAATGGGCTCCGGTGGTCCGCATCAGTCCAGGTATAGCGCTTTGCGCTCGTGGTGATTTCGACCATCACGGATTCTGAGCCTTCGCGAATGATGCCGTCTTCCCTCTTCTGCGGATGCAGTTTCTTCAACATCTCGTTTACCCGGGAAAGCTGGTCCTTCGACAGTGTTCCCTGAAACGCTCGCGTCCCGTTCTCAGTCATTTTGGACAATCTGTAATATCCAATGCGGTATAGCGCGAAGCAGATTTGCGGAGAGTCTTGTTGTTCGCGCCAGTCCACTCCATACGTGCCGCGATAAGAGATCCGCGTCAGTATTTCATCCGAATGGCGATTCCCGGACTGTGCGGAACAGGTTCCGAAGGCCAATACTGAGATGGTTATTATGAGCATTAGTCGTTTGCTCGATCGCATGTGAACCTCCATAGGCCGCAACCGGCGTGCCGAACCGCCCCTTTGCGAACTGCTGGAAGCGCGGCTCCGCCCAACACGAGGAACGTACAGCGATTAGAGTCTTGCACAGGATTTCGAGTCGACCGGAAAGCTGAGGGGCACCAGCCAAGAGCAACAGCAAAAACCGCTCTACTTTGCCGCCATCTTCTTGACCATGGCCACCACCAGCTTGCGGTCGCTGTCGTTCAGGTTGCCGGAGTAGCGGCGAATCTGGGTCAAGAAGCGGAGTTCGTCATCAGAGAGTTGAGGTAAGGCCTTCGATCCATTGCTGTTGCCGGGTTCGGAAAAGAAATGGGAAAGCGGCAGTTCCATCGCTCCGGCAATTTTTGAGAGCGTATCCAGCGATGGAACGGTGTGCCCGTTTTCCACCCGCGAAAGATAACACCGCAGGAGCCCGGTCCGCTTTTCAATGTCGCCCTGCGACATCCCCTTTTGCAGCCGGAACGATCGAATTGTTACCCCAATATTCATCAAAGGAGTCAGGTCGCATGGTAACCAGAGTAGTACCGGATGGCAAGAAAAAAGTTTTGATACCTGCAAAGATTAAACGCGCAAAATCTTTGCCACAGATTTTCACAGATCGATACGGAGCACTTCATCAAATCTGCCGCGGATTTCGTCGATGAACGCGGATTGTCCGTTCAGATGAAGATCTCCAAAATCCAACTTCGCAGGCATTTCTTCGCAATCTTGGCGAAACCTTAGCGCACTTTGCGGTTAAAAGCTCTTAACCGCAAAGGTCGCAAAGAAAAGCCGCCAAGTTCGCAAGTATACCGCCCTTCCAGGAAGACGGTCTTTAGCGGTGCTAGGTAAGCAACTAATCCCTGTGAATCGGTGAAGATCCGCGGCCCGATTCTAACTTTTCAAGTGTCGCGCGAAAAACATCAGGATCTTGCTCCAGGCATCAGCGGTATCTTCAGGCTTGTAACCTGCACCGTTCACGGGGTTTTGAAATCCGTGGCCGGCGTCAGGATAGATGGTGATGTCCGCCTTCTTTCCTAACTTGTCCATCTGCTCCCCGAATTTTTTGACATCATCGGGAGTGATGCCACGATCCTGAGCGCCGAAAAGTCCCAGCACCGGGGCGTTGATTTTCTTCAGTTCATCAGGGCTGGCCGATACATCTCCGTAATTGATGACGTCAGCCGCGAGCGTCGGCTCTGCTATGGCCAATTGCAGTGAGTAGCCGCCGCCCCAGCACCAGCCGATGGCGCCGATCCGGTCTTTCTTCACGTCCGGGCGCGATTGCAGATACCCGAACGCTGCCTGGGAATCGCGCATAACGCGGTCGGCGGGGGCGCGCGCGAGTTCGTGAGCTTCGTCGCGAGTTGTTGCCACCTTGCCACGATAAAAGTCAACGGCTAACGCCAGATAGCCCTGGTCCGCGAGCTTGCTTGCCTGTTCTTTGACCCAATCGTTCAGTCCCCACCATTCATGGATCACAATGATCGCGGGAAAAGGCCCTTTGCCTTCGGGCGTGTAGAGGATGGCTTTAACAGTGTCGCCGTCACTCTTGAAGGTGACTTCTTTGGGGGTGGCCGCAAACGATGGGACTGCCATTAGCAGCGCGACGCAGAAAATCAGAACGGATTTCATGTGCACTCCTGGGAAAAGCTTTAAGCTTTTAGCTCTTAGCCAGTTCGAAATGGTTTTGGCTAGAAGCTAAGAGCTAAGAGCTCTTTTTTTACAACCGCAACTCCATATAAAGCGCACCTTCGATTGGATTGGCACGATAGGGCGCAATCTCTCGAAAACCCAACTGCCGGTACATCCCAACTGCCGTGCGCATCACGGGCTCCACCGTGTCCAGCCGCAACTTCTTGTAACCGATTGCGCGTGCTTCATTGATGATCCGCTCGGCCAAAGCTTTGCCCAAGCCCTTGCCGCGGAATTGTGGGCGCACATAGAGGCGCTTCATCTCGCAGACGTGGTCGTCAATCTTATGCAGCGCGACACAGCCAGCGGGTTGACCATCGAACATCGCCAGCAGCAGGCGTCCATCTGGCGCTGCGTAGCCTCCAGGCAAACCCGCGAGTTCTTTGTCGAAACTCTGGAAGCACAGGCTGAAGCTGAGCGACTCGGCGTATTCGAGGAACAGCTCGCGGACGGCGGCGATCTGCTCGGGAAATTCCGCCTGCAGGGCCTGCAATCCGGGACGGTGAGTATTCGCAATCAACATAAGCAACGACCGACACAGAAGTGCCCTTCGATCCCTTGTGGAGAGGCGAAATCAGCCACGAAAGAAACGACAACTCCACCGAAGCACCACAAAATCCAGATGAGGCCTGTCTGAGTATCGGATCTCCGGCCAATGACCCAAGCCAAAATGGACCACTCCACCACGCGTACTGGAGCGTAGATTGCGATGTACTTCCATATCAGGTGTTCGTCTGAAATTGGACCCGCGAGGAAAATGGTAACGCCAAACACGACACCGATTGCAAGGCGCAATGAGCCAAGAGCAATCGCACTTATGAACGTGGCGGATCCTACCCGCCAAAGCCGCAATCCAAGCCAGCACCAGGCGATGTAGGCAATCAGTTTCACCGCGACGTAGAGCAAAGTTGGCACGCGGCACCTTGGCTCGAACGGGGCATCTTGCCTCTACCCCATCAGCATACCGCCGTTTACGTTCAGCACGTGGCCGGTAATGTATTCTGCCTCGTCGGATGCCAGAAAAGCCACGCAATTGGCTACGTCTTCAGGCGATCCAACTTTGCCCAATGGAATCATCTTAAGCGCGCTTTCTTTCAGTTCGGCAGAGAGTTCAGCGGTCATCGCAGTCTCGATAAATCCCGGGGCGACCGCGTTGCAGGTAATGCTTCGCGATCCAACTTCGCGCGCAATCGCCATAGTAAGCCCGATCAGTCCAGCCTTGGAGGCTGCGTAGTTCGCCTGTCCGGCTTGGCCTATCTGCCCGAAGATCGAAGTGATGTTGATGATCCGTCCCCAGCGTTGCCGGAGCATCGAGCTGATCGCCTGCTGGCTGCAAAGGTATGCGGAAGTCAGGTTCGTGTTGAGCACCGCATCCCAGTCTGGGCGTTTCATGCGCATGAGGAGCTGGTCGCGGGTGATGCCGGCATTATTCACCAGAATGTCAATTTTGCCGAGTTCAGAAATGATTTTCTTGAACGTGGACTTGATTTGATCTTCGTCCTCAACATCAGTCAAGAATGAACGAGCGATGACGCGCGTTCCCCCATCCTGTGATTCTGGGGGCGCGGGCGTTCCTTCGGCTTGGCTCAGGATAGGCCCCGCCCGCGCAGAAACAATCTCCTGCACTACTTGCTCCAGCCTCTGCTGATTGCGCGCTACCAACGCCACACTCGCCCCGCATTGGGCCAGCTTCAGCGCGCATGCGCGCCCGATCCCCTGTGAAGCTCCGG
>QHZR01000189.1 GCA_003224755.1 Acidobacteriota bacterium | reverse complement strand
CTTTTTAGCCGGGGTAGTGCAATGGTGCCAGGAATTGCGATCGCAGGATTTCTGTTGCTGTTAAACACGGCACCTCTCAATACCGCAGTGATCAATTCCGTCGGAGGGCATATTCGAGCTACGGCGATCGCCGTAAATCTTTTCGTTATTCATTTTCTTGGTGACGCGTTCTCACCGTGGCTGATCGGAAAGATCTCTGACAGTTCTTCCCTTGAGTCCGGGTTTGTGAGCACGATAGTTGCGACGGCGCTCTCAGCCGCAATATTGTTCTACGGGATCCGATTTGCTCCGTCCGTGAAACTTCACGAAAAGCCCGTTCCAATGGGAGCGCATCAGGAGTGATTTATTTCCATTGGATTGCTGGCTGGCTGCTTGCGTTGATTTGGTTCTCCCGCGTGGTTGACGCATGGCGCGGTGTGCGCACTTTGGCGGATATTTCACAGCCGGAGTGGGACAGAAAGTCAACATCGAAAGTCGCAATCATTGTGCCCGCGCGCAATGAAGAAGCATCGATCGAGCAGGCACTTTATAAACTTCTCTCGCTCGACTACGACAACTACGAAGTGATCGCCATCGATGACCGCTCTACCGATCGTACCGGCGAAATTATGGACCGCCTCGCAACCTTGACATGGGGAGACGGGCGTCCTCGCCCGTCCGAACTCGGTCATTCACACGCTCGCCTCAAGATCGTCCACATCCGCGAACTCCCGCCCGACTGGATGGGCAAAGCCCACGCCATGTGGACCGCCGCAAAACAAACCGATGCCGACTGGTTGCTCTTCACCGACGCCGATGTGATGTTTCGCCCTGACTGCCTGCGTCGTGCAATCGCGTATGCGGAGGCCGAACGCGCTGATCATCTTGTGGTCTTGCCGCGCGTGATCATGAAGCGCCCCGGAGAAAAAATGATGGTCGGATTTTTCCAATTGTTGTTCGTATTTGGCCATCGCCCTTGGAAATGTGCCGACCCCAAGGCGAAAGACCACATGGGGGTGGGCGCATTCAATCTGGTGCGGCGCACCGTTTACGAAGCCGTTGGAACTTACGAGCGACTGCGCTTGGAAGTGGTAGACGACATGAAACTGGGCAAGGTCATCAAGAGTGCAGGTTTTCGTCAGCGCGTCGTACTGGGCGACAACCTGATTGAAATCCGATGGGCCCACGGCGCGCGTGGTGTGGTCAACAATCTGACGAAGAATTTTTTCGCAGTAATGTCTTTTCAGGTCTGGCGTGCGCTTGGGGGAAGCATCGCAGTAGCATTCTTGAATCTCGTTCCCTTCTTCGGGGTTTTATTCGCCCGCGGCTGGACGCGCCTGGCCTACGGAATCGCTCTCGCATCCATGCTCGCCTTATATGCCGGTGTCTGGCGCCGCGACGAAATTTCTCCGTGGTATTTTCTTCTTCATCCCGTCAGCACAGTTCTGTTCATCTACACCATTCTACGATCAATGTTTGTAACTCTGTGGAATGGCGGCGTGGAGTGGCGCGGAACGTTTTATCCGCTGGAAGATCTACGGAAGGGCCTGGTTTAGCAAAAGTCTTTAACCGCAGAGTTTGCAGAGGATTCGCAAAGCTCGCAGAGAAGCGTGCTGAGTTCTTCTGTGCGTCCTTTGCGGCTTTTCTTTGCGCTCTCTGCGGTTAAAAGCTTTTGAGTTTAATCCGATTCCACATCCTCCGGGATTTCAGCCGGTATGGTCGGGTGGCCCTTCTTTTTGCGCGCACTGCGGCTATGCGGAGCTCGGAATTGCCCCGCGCTGAAGTGTTCGCGTTGCTCGACGTCAAAATTTTTGGATAGCGGCGGGAGTCGAACCATTTCGCCGCCGAGCTGCTTGTTGCTTTCGAGAATGATTTCAGCCCGGTCGTCGTACTCTTTCACTTCGCCTCGAATTTCAATCATCTTGCCCGCAAGCTGTCGTATGTCACCGACGTTCTTCAGATCGTGTGAAAACACGACGACAGAAAAACTGCACAGCCGGTAGTCGTCGCAAAAATCGAGATAGTGCACGCCGCCGGACCCTGCCTCAACGCGAACTACCTTTCCAGTCACACACTGCGTTTCTCCCATGTGTTTTTGGGCCTGATCAAAAGGGCTGCCGGTCGCCGCGGCAGCAAAAGTCGAGAAGAAGAGAATGACAAGAATCTGCGCGATGCGCTTCACGCACAAAATTCTAATTTGAAGTTGAAGGTCGCGGCGCAGAAAGTCGGAGAAAACGTGAAGCTCTTCCCAAAACAGGAATGTGACGGCGGACGGGCTAGGACGCCCGTCCTTCCATGATCGAGCAATATCCTACCGGAACGCCTTCACGGCCGCGGTTTCGTCGTCCTTTACGTCGAAGACCGTGTAGAGCTTGGTGATTTGCAGCAGGTCGTGGACTTTCTTGGTCAGGTTCAGCAGCTTAAGCTCTCCGCCCTGATTCTTCACTGTGGTGTAGGCGCTGACCAGCTCGCCGATCCCCGAGCTGTCAATGTAATTGACGTCGCCCAGGTTAAGCAGAATTTTCTTCTGGCCTTTTGAGAGCAGATCCTTGACCTGGTCGCGCAGAACCACGCTGCCTTCGCCAAGCGTGATGCGCCCGCTGCAGTCCACAATGTTGACGCCGTCCACCTGGCGTGTGCTGGTTTTCAGATTCACTGGGAAGCCTCCTTGCCGCCCGCGGGTGTTCCGTGGACGTGTTTAATGAGTTTGATTTCTGTGCCCGATTGAGACGGAGTGATCTTCACGTCGTCCATAAACGAGCGAATTAAAAAAATTCCGCGCCCTGAGGTCTTCAAGAGATTTTCCGGCGCCAGGGGATTAGGGATATGCTTTTCGTCCAGTCCTCTTCCCTGATCGCGAATCGTAATGACCAGATCACTCTCGGTGCGCTCAAATTCCAGTTCGACCTTCTTCTCGGGATCGTAGGCGTTTCCGTGCAGCACGGCGTTGACCGTAGCCTCGCGCACGGCCATTGAAATCTGCATGACCTCGTCTTCGCCAAAGCCGCTCTCGGTGGCGACGCGGTTGGCGGTCTGCTCCGCGCTGTCCACGGTCTCCAACGTCGAATCCAGTTTGTAGGAGAGCCGGTCTCCGCTCATAAGAAGAGGTTTCAATGAAATTGAAAGTCTATTGTAAGTCTGAAGAAGCCGGAATCCCCCTGCCGGAGAGCGTCGGTCCGCGAGGCTTTCAGGCAGATTCGGTAGTTTGAACCCTCGGCTGTGGAAATGTCAACGGGAAGGTGAAAACTGGGAGACCGTTCCTGTGCGGGCGGTTTGAACACGGTATGTGGTGTCGCCTCCGAGGTAATCGGGTAGGAGTTTAAGGGCGCTGAACTGAGCCATTGCCGTGGTTCTTGTTCCCGACGCGGGCGGATAACGCTTGAGAGCATTTCATTTATTGCGAATTCTCATCTTTCCTGCCCCTCGCAAATTCGCGCTTGCGAGCAAGAATGATCTGATGTGCTTCCTTTCTTCGCGACAGTTCATCCTTCAGCACAGCAACAACCTCGGTGCGAGTGTAAAGACCGCCAGCTTTCAACTCCTTCCCAACCCGCACCAAACTAGCAAAAATTTCACGAGAAGGGCTCTTGAACCAGAGCGCGCTGAAATAAAGTCCCGGCATACTATGTAATCGTCCGGTATAAACGGCCCGCAGCAAACGAGGATTTCGGGACGCGGTTCGCAGGCGTGCGAACGTATTGTGAATGGGCTCCCCTTGCTGGAATTGGTGATGTACAGCTCGAGACTTATCCGTCTTAAGTTCGACGCCCACATTGACGCCATTCCGAGTTTTCAGAAAGCAAAGCCAAGCCACGCGTTTCGCCGATAGTCGTGGTCTTGCATCCACCCTTTTCTTTTTTGACTTCGGAAGCGTTACGCTGCCGATGTAAACAGGCAGCCATAGCTTCACTCGCGCCTTTTGGATATCGCGGTGATTCACGCCCACATGAGGATTCTCTTGCAAAAACTGGTAAAGCGAAGGCAATGCTTGTTTCAATGCAATCAGCATTCGTTTCGGGGCAACCGGATTCTTTAGCGACACAACAACTCCTCTAAGGAACGGTTAGGTAACTGTGGTTCCAAGTCGCGTCCGAGTGGCGATAGCCGAAACAAAGCTCATCGTATGGAATTAGGGCACCATCCGGCGCATCCGGAGCTGGATCGCCGACCATCACTTTTTGACTTTCGGAGTCGTCGTAACCGTAAATGGCGATTGCGCGAAGGAAGTGTTCGAGAGAGAGCCCTCAGTTTTCAGGAAATCAAAACCGAAATTGACGCTGGACGACCCGTCGGGGTCGAAGTCGAATCTTCCTCTGCTGGTTCTCTGCAAGCTCGTTTCTACCTGTCCAACTCGCCCTTCCAAATCTTTTATATCCGTGACAGCCCCGCCGGACGGCTGCTCCCCGAAAAGTCCAGAAATACTCGACGGTGAAGGTCCGGCGCTCTGCGTGATTGTGGTGCTGATATAGACAAAGTTGCGCAATGTATTGACCGGAGAAATTTCCACGCACACCACTCCTTCGACACTGTCGCCGGAGCTGTTTGCGGAAACTGGGTAACGCTTTAATTTTGGATTGGTGCAAGGACCGGCGTTAGACCGGTCCGGCTCTTGTGATCGCAACGGCAGGCTTCTTCGTTAGGTACCGATCCTGCCCGAGTCCAAACGTCGCGAGGATGGTGGTATTCACGTCGGGTAGGTTGACGACCTTTGAATACTCGATCGTGCCAAGAAAGGTAAAAATCAGTGCAATGTACGTTGCAACGGCAATCAGAGTGACCGCGAGCATTTGAAAGTCAACCGAAGTCGAATTGCCCTTGGTCGTTATGGGTCAGGTCGTGGAAAAAGTTCGACTCTGGGGCAGCCATCTTCTGCACAGGCGCTCCTGCCACTGCCGCGGCCGCAGCTTTGCTCGCAGTGATTGCCTTAGCGCCTCCGAACGTTAGAGCACTCAGTCCGGAGAGCAGGAGGAGGTTCTTGGGGATGTCCACACCTCCGACGAAGTCCCAGCCTGCGACTCGCAAGCGCAGCCAAACCGCCGCAATGTAGCTGGCGATCAAGACGAAGAACCACATTGCTATTTGGAATTTCGAGTTACTTATCGATTATCTTCACCGACAATGAGCTGCGTGAGCTTGAAGCCAGAGAAAATGCTATACAACAATAGGCACCCCTGCTGAGCCAAGCAGTACCCAAGATGGTGAATCCACGGGACTAACTTCGTAACTGCCGATCGTCTTCAGAACGTTCTGCGCCTTCGCAGAATCCGAGCTGTGGCTGACCCAGAGGTAATCGCCACGGTGCAGCTTCTTTAGTTGATCTTTGACTACGTTGTCGGTTACGACCAGATGGAGTGAGGGACAAGCGGCTTCTGGTTTTGCGGCCTTACTGATATCGCAAGGTTTCCCAGAAGCAGTGTTTTCATCTGCTGAAAGCACATCCAGTGACAGTTGATCCCCCGCCACCGCCTGAACTACAACGCGTGTTTGAGCCGTGACTGAATCGGCGACCGCAGTGGAAGCACGCAGTCCAATCATGACACCAACCCACACTAGTCCGACCGCGAGGCTTTTGATTTTCCTCAACCATTCCTCCTAAGAGACTCGTTACCCATCCAGGCTCACGCCCCCCTGCCTCTTGTGTGCTCGGCCGCGGCACCGGGAGCGCGATATGCGCACAGCAAAGCGCACCAATGCGCAGACGCAGCCTGACGGTTCAGGTACTCAGTTTTGTGTTGTCGTTCTAGCTTGGAAACCTAACGCAGATTTGAAACGCTCGGGGAAGAGCGCGTTTGAAATCGCGCGGATTATGTGCGAAGGAAATTTTGATGTCAAGTTCTTTCTGCGATCTACGAAAAAGAATCTGATGAAGGAAAACTGCGCTGCGATCTTTCGCAGGCTGTTATAGAAAACCGGTTGGAGAATTTCGAATCCGCGATTTCTCAGCGTGACCGTCACGCCATGAAAAAGTCGTTCCATCTGCCGATTAGTTTGACGGCAATGTGAAAGCGACGTCAGATGCCGAAGCGCCGAGCTCGCGAAAATCTACCCGCAAGGTGTTTTCCCGCATTGCTTCGCGCGAAGAATTGCCGACGTTGATCCGGCTCATGGCATTGCGCCGTCATGTTCCGGAAGGTTCGCTATCTTGCAATGTCAGAGAATTGATCGATAGATCCCTCCTTTCGCGAGGGCGAGGCGTCGGACAGTTGCGAATTACCTCCCGCAGCGAGTCGCCTCGGTGCGCGTACATGGTCGATCGCGATAATTTCGTCTGAGGTGCCGTAACCGCGAGCGTGAGCCGCTCTCGAGACGACGTACGTCTTCACTTCGTGTTCTTTCCATCTGCTGAACACCGGCGGCTGCTGGCAAAAGCAGTACAACAAATATTCGTCAGACGAACTCAGCCCCTGTCGCCACAGATATGATCCGTTGCCATACGGGCTAAATGCGATCAGATATCTCGTGAGACACTTCCTGCATTCCACACAATGACGTATGAACGGCACAAATAAATTCCCTCAGCGGCACAGATAAAAGCTTGACCTAACGTCCGAGTCCGAATCGAGACAAGGCTCCCGACCGCCGAAGCATTGCGGCAATGTTCCTTGGCAAAATTATGTTTGTTGCGGCCGCATTGGTTCGCGCCATGGAGGCAGCGGCAGAGCAATGATTGACCCCGGGCGTCGGTACCGCTAGAAAAGCTGGTGCGTGTCCGGCGGCTGGATCGCTTGCCTGTCCGGTGATACGGCCGCTGTTGTTGATGTCATTGGCATAGATCAAGTGGAGTGAACCGGGCACCGTTAGGCAATTTAGATCAGTAGCGACTGCATCCTTCCAGATCACCGCGCTGCTCCCACTCGGGCCAATGGACTGGCCGACAATCTGGCCTCTGTCGTTAATGGCGTAAGCGAAACTGAAGCTATCACCAGCGAGCGGTTTCAAATCCTGCATGCCGCCGGACTTGGTCCAGAAGAAGCCATGAAAAGTTCCATCTGCCGTTTCGGCGAATCCAACCACCTGGCCTTGATTGTTGATAGCAGTAGGAGTGTCCCAGGCATCTGCGCCAAGGTTGCCGAGATAGGTTACGGTTCCATTTTCCCAGAGCACAGCGTGCATGGCACTCAGGTCTCCCACGGCGTTCTCGCAAATTCCGGAGATGCCCACGATCTGACTCTTATTGTTGATCGCGGTCGCAGCACTGTCCGGATCGCTATCCAACGGCGGCAGTGCTTGGATCTGCCCGCGATTTGGTCCCCAGACCACAGCTTCGAACTGGAGCACTTGGGGTAAAACACAGGTTGAATCGTGTATAGGAGTTTCCGCCCAACCGACCACTTGGCCAGCGTCGTTGGCGCCAGACGCATATCCGTTGATGCCGCCGAGTGTCGGAAGCGGACTCATCGCATCGTGCTGCCAAACGAACCCCAGACAGATGTGTCCGGTGACAGTGGGAAAGAAGGCGCCACCATAAGAGCAACTCCAATCCTCGTTCAGTGGGTCGAGATCGGCAGTCTCAGCGATGCCCACGACTGCGGTCGCATTGTGATTTGGCCATTCCACGGCGCTGTTCGGCCCTCCGAGTGTGCCGAGCGGGGTGGCTGTGCCGTTTTGCCAAATCACCGCGACCTCGGTCTGATTGCCGGGAAGAAAAGAAAAGCCTGATATCAGACCATTGTTGCTGATACTGATTGCTGAACTGAATGTGCCGCCCAGCGTTCCGAGGTTGGTTACGGCATAGTTGCTTTGATTTTGTGCGACGAGTTGAATGGAAAAAAGGAGAGCAGAGAAGCTGATCGTGGTTATCCTTCTCGCAAAGCGGGAATTCATAAATACTCCTTTGAGGGGACTCGTTGTGGCCTCGTGCGACTAAAGTAGATCGCTTTTGAGAGACACATTGGACGTTTGCGGACATAGCTCCCCATCAGGCTGGACGTTTTCGGACTCAAATCAGAAGATGGTGTTGGGCGCGGACTGACAAAGCATTAACCTGAGCTGTCTCTACGTCCGGGTTGAGCAAGTAGAGCCGGGGCGCATTAAATGCGAACTTCAAAACCATGAACGTTGACTGGAAAGCGTTCAGGCGGGCACGGCTCGCGCGGGATGTGCGTTTCGACGGAAGATTCTACGTCGGGATCCTGAGCACACGAATCTATTGCCGCCCAAGTTGCCCGGTGCCAACGGTCGATGACAAGAACGTCCGCTACTTTGCGACTGCAGCGGCTGCGGCGGAGGCGGGATTTCGGCCGTGCCTGAGATGCCGCCCTGAATGCTCGCCGGGTACTCCGGCGTGGCTAGGTACCCCCAGCACGGTTTCGCGGGCACTGCGATTGATTGCGGAGAGCGGGCTCGAGGATGGTGGGGTAGAAGGGCTTGCGGAACGCCTCGGAGTTGGCGCGCGCCACCTGCGTCGTTTGTTTGTTAAGCACCTGGGCGCAACGCCGAGCACGGTCGCTCAAACCCGGCGATTGCAATTCGCAAAGAAGCTGATTGATGAGACCGCCCTGCCTATGAGCCAGATTGCGATTGCTTCTGGATTTGGGTGTGTCCGGCGATTCAACGCGACTCTGTTTAAAACGTATCAGCGGAACCCGACTCAAATTCGACGCCTTGCACGGGTTGCCGACGCGCAACCAGAGAATCAATATCTTTTCCGCTTGCGATTTCGTCCCCCGTATCACTGGAACGGGATGTTGAACTTTCTGGCAGCACGGAGTACGCCGGGCGTTGAGGTCGTCGAGAACGATCAGTATCGCCGCTCAATTTCATTGAATGGCAAACATGGCTATTTTGAAGTCTCGCTCGACAAGCAAGACCCGGCCCTGGTGATCCGGCTCCACTTTGCTGATCCGCGTTTGCTGTTTGTAATCATCGAGCGAGTGCGTCGGATGTTCGATCTCAATGCCGATTGGGATGCAATTGTTGGAACGCTCAGAGCAGATCCCGTCCTGTGTGGTGCAGTCGAGACCAACCCTGGAATGCGAATCCCGGGTTGCTGGGATCCTTTCGAATTAGCGGTACGGGCAATTCTCGGCCAGCAGATTAGCGTGAAAGGAGCGACCACGCTGGCCGGCCGGATCGCTAAATTATTCGGGCAGCCGCTCTCTGCAGGCAATGGCGTGACGCATCTTTTTCCGACTCCGGAAGCCTTGGCGCGCGCCAATTTCACCAGTGTTGGTTTGCCCAAAGCGCGTGCCGAAAGCATTCGAGCCCTTGCGCAAGCGGTGTGTCGCCGCGAAATCTGCTTCGATGGCGTGCTAGATTCCGACGAGTTTTGTGCTCGCCTGTTAGAGATTCCTGGAATTGGAATGTGGACCGCTCAGTACATAGCGATGCGGGCGTTGGGCGATCCCGATGCGTTTCCTTCGGGCGATATTGCTCTGTTGCGCGGCTCAGGTGTCGCCACAAACCGCGAGCTCGAGGCACGCGCAGAAGTCTGGCGGCCTTGGCGTGCCTATGCCGCGATCTATCTATGGCGCATTGCCGGGAAGGAGCGAATTCGCCCCGGCAAAACGATGCGTAAGCCGCGAAGCCCTGCACTTCAACCGTCGGCGGCTCCTGAGGTACTGCGCGCTTTCTAAGGGTAAAGATGTGGTTCCGTTTGAAGAAGCGTGCGCATGTTGAAGAGCGACAGCTATCTGGTCCCAGGAGTTGCTGACGGAACGGCCAGATCAAAAATTTCAAAATAGTGTCCAAAATGCTGAACATCCAGGATAGGAAGTTCAGGATAGCGGGTGCGTAGCATCTCCGCGAAACCAGTGATCCAGCCTCCTTCAATTACCCAAACCTTAGTGCCGGGTTGCAGTCCAAAGGCATTTGCCATCTCCCGCCACTTCGTCGGGAAGGTATCTGCCAGCACGGCATCATCTTTTGGGAAGGAGGAGACGACGCGAAGATTGCTGCACCGAAAAGACTCAAAGCCGGCTATTGAACGGTTGACAGTGAGGGGCTCTGCGCCGCACAGGTAGTGCCTGATTTGAAATTCCGTAGCCTTATCCGAATAGATCACATCAGATGGAGACACCTGACTATGAATGAGATTCATGGCCTGATCCATGAGTTCATGGCGGCGGTCTGCGAGCGGCAACATGTCCAGCCAGGGCTGAGTGCCAAAAACTTGACAGAGAAGGATGATTCCCGCGGTCACTGCGAGCATGCGGCCGGTCCTTCGTTTGCAAATCTCCGCGACTGCAACACTGATTCCGGCCAACCCAAACATCGCCACAAAGATAGAGTGCCGAGTACGGCCGAACGGATACAGTCCGAGGGCAGCAGCAGTCCAGCTCACAAGGAATGGCGAAAACAGCAAAAATGCTGTCAAACGCAACTCGCGTGTGCGGCGGCGCAGAAGCAAAATTAGTCCAGCGAAGAACAGCAATGTTGCAATGTGCCCGATGACGATCCACGCAAAAGTGAATCGGAATATTCCAAATGTGCCTTTTATAAGAAAAGGAATTAGGTGATCGTGGCCGGGATGATAATAAAACTGCGGCAAATACCAATTCGCCATTAACTTCGCCGATTCACTCCCTCGCGCCGCAGCAAGTTTACTGATCTGCACGGAATAAAAAAACCAGGCGAGGGCTATCCCTGCAAGCTGCGCCGGTATCCAACTGAGAAAGAGCTTTCGGGAAATCAGCCCCGAAGCCAGCAAACAGAGCACGTAAAGACCAAGTGCGGCAGCCGCCAGGAATCCCGAATAATGAGAGAGCATCGCCAACAGCAAAAACAAGCCGGAGAGCAGCATTCGCGAAGAACTGTCGGTCCGCAGGGCCTGTTCGAGAAAATAAGCCCCTGCGGCAACAAACATCAGCATGAGTGGATACTGCCGCAAATCAGCCGAGATTCCGATCATTGTCGGCAGAAAACTCACCAGCAGCACGCCAACTAAGGCCGCCTGGTATCCCAAGATGAGTTTCAACCACTTGTAATAGAACCAGCAGAAAACCGTGCCGGAGATCACGCACGGCAGGCGCAGCATCAGGTCTGAAGTTGCCAGCTTGTGCCAGAAATACAGCACGAAGATCAACAGAGGCGGATGATACAAAGTCAGACTTGCCTGCCACGTATCGCGAAGGGAACGTTGCAGTGCCGTCGCGTAGTGCCAGGCTTCATCGGCATTGAAAAATGTGGCGTGGGCCAACCATGCACGTGCGATAGAACCTATCCAGACCACGAGCAGGGCGGCGCAATCGGGATTGGAATAAAGAGACTTCGTCCATCCTCGCCACCCCTGCGTCAGCAATGTGCCTGGGCCCGTCGAACTCGTCAGAGGCATAAGTTAAGACAGGGTAGTTCAGTAGTCGCGGTGCCATTAACGAGTCAGCAAACAGAACAGTTTGTTCTGTGCCGCGCTGGTTACTGCAGCGATTTCGGGTCCGACAGGTTTTTTGGCGACGCCTTCTCTAGTGCAGCAATTAGTTCATGCGCCGCGGCGGGAGTGCCCACTTTGCCTTCACGCAGGATTTCTTTCGCCGTCAGCTTGCGTCCATAGAGCTTTTCGTTAGCGCTGCCATCGGGACGCAGAGTCGAGCCTTCGAGCGAAACTCCGGCAAACAATCCACGTGAGCGCGAGTAGGAAAGAATCTCGGCGCGCATCACTGCATCAGTTGCAGCGGTGGCGGTGCGTCCCTTGGGGCCGGCAGCGGCGGCGGCATCGGCTCCGAGTTTCACCTTGTTGCTCATTAGCGAGTCGGCGCCACGCGGATTCATCACCAGCAGAACAAAATCGGTGGCCTGGCCACCCAACTGGAAACCGAAGTTTACGCCCTCAAGAGCGTACATCGCAGGCGCT
>QHZR01000436.1 GCA_003224755.1 Acidobacteriota bacterium | reverse complement strand
CCAAGTGTCCGTATTCGGCAAAATCATCGGAACCCATGATCGGTTGCTGTTCCGATACATTCGCATCACCCAAGGTTCGCCGCAAAACCGTCGCCACACGCTGAGTCAACTTCGGATTGTTGTAAACCGCATTGACGCTTTCAATCACCTGCACTGTGGGCTTCTTGCCGGCTCCTGCGGCCGCAGCCTCCGCGTCGGCGATGCGCTCAATGGCAGAAAGCAAGTGCTTCCGCACCTCGTCCTTGTAAGAGCGGACTGTGAGCTGCAGATGCACCTCGTCAGGAATAATGTTGTGTTTGCCGCCGTGAATGGAGCCCACCGTGATGACCGCAGGATCTCGCGGGTCGTTCTCGCGAGCGACGATGGTCTGCCATGCGAGAATCGTACGGGCCGCGATCACAATAGGATCTACCGTTTTCTGCGGTGCAGCGCCGTGCCCTCCACGACCATAGATAGTAACGTCGACGGAATCGGAATTGGCAGCCGAGAATCCCGGGGTATAGCCAACCTTGCCTGCGGGCAGTTCAGCCGTATCGTGCACGGCGACAACGTAGTCAGGCTTGGGAAAGCGCGTGAAGAGCCCATCGGCCAACATGGCCTTCGCGCCTCGAATCCGCTCCTCTGCGGGCTGGCCCACATAAATGAAAGTGCCATGCCAGCGATCCTTGCTCTGCGCCAGCAGCGTGGCCGTAGCAATGCCGATCGCCATGTGTAAGTCGTGCCCGCAGGCGTGCATCACAGGCACTACCGCACCTTGGTCATCCTTAGTGGTCACATGGCTTGCATAAGTGAGACCGGTCTTCTCCGGCACCGGAAGAGCATCGAGTTCGGCACGGATCATGACCGTCGGGCCCGCGCCACTCTTCAATTGTCAACAACTGTCGTCCTCGCTCCATTGCCGTCTATGCGCGAAATTCGAGCGGCGAATCCGACAGTGTAGGGACCAGCCGAGGGGCCTCATCGCCATATCCCCGCGAACATAGCACCGTAGTCCCAGGACGGCAAGAATCGCTTCCCCCGATACTCCCCAGAACTTCCTTCCAGCGTGGAAGAACGCTCAAATCATTTCGGTACCTGGAGTCATGCGATTACTAGATTTACCCGATCACCCCCGCGTTGACGGAGATTCTTCACAAGACATTGCGCTTGAGCGGTCGAGAACGGCGGCTGCACAATTCATGATAGATAATCACCCGTGCCGAATTTCGGGAACTGTTTCCAAATAGACCCGCTTATCGACAACATGCCCTTTTTGTCGAAGCTTTTTCACCAAAGATTCGAAGTGAAAGTATCCACAGATGACAATCGTAGTTCCCGAACAAGAATTGGTTAACTTATTCGCCCATATTTCTTCTCTCAGTTCATCTGAGGACATACGAGTCGCAACATTTTCCTGTGATATGGAGCGGCTGAATTGGTTTTCCAATATGCCAGCTTTGAATTTTTCCCCAGGGGTCATGTCAAGATTGAACCAACGCAAGCCCCGTTCTTCTGCTAAGTCCTGAGCCATCGATCTCCCGAGTCGTTCATGGTACTCCTCCGCTATCGCTTCAAGAGGGAGAAGATATCGCTGGTTCAAAAACGCGCGCAATAGCGCTTCAAAGCCACATTCCGAATTCTGCATTCTGTGATCGGCCCCGATTACTACGAAGTTCATGATGTTCTCAACTCGATGCACAGGTCAAAGTGTTCTGACGGGGATTGCGGGCGTACAATCTTACTTGAGGATGAAGAAGTGATGTGTGCTGAACAACAACGACTCTTGAATGGTGAAGCCAATGCCTGGGCTGCGTACAAATCCCTGAAAGACTCCGGCAGCAATAAAGACGAAAAAAGACCAAGAAGAACTGACTAGACGCTGCGCTGCAACAATGCCTCTGATGCCAGCACCCGATTGAGGCAACATATTTCTACGTGCCCAGAGTGCCGTCCCAAATGTAAGAGATTACGCCTGCGTGACGGACACCGTGCATCGAGTACTCAAAAAAAACCTATTTTAACCGTTCACCTGTAGGTGCCGCTTTGACGCGTTCGGCAGTAAATGGCACTTCCCGCAGGCGGACGCCAGTCGCATCGAAGATCGCGTTCCCGATTGCCGCGGCGACGACCGTGATTGCAGTTTCGCCCGGTCGCGAGCACACCCCTGGGATTCATGAGGATAATGTCAATAATGGGTATGTCGAACCCGAGATACAGGCTGTCGTATGTTGTCCAATTCTTGGACGTGACCTGCTTGTCGTCCCAGGTTACTTCCTCCACGAGTGCGCGCTCGTCCCCTGTAGAATGCCACCCTCCGTTTGATTTCGCAGGCCATCAGGATTTGAGATCGGCCCGCAATCCAGCGCGACCGTGAACCTTCTGGGCTGGACGCGACCGCTTGCTTGATCGACGTCGACTTCAGCGACCAGCGCGGTGTAGCCATGTCCCCCTCGTAGGCCACGCATGCGATTCCCCGTCCGTTCAAGATTCCGGTGCGAGCCTTGTTTGCTTTGGGCGAGGGACGCTTCTCCCATTTGGCCGCGTCTGTTGCCGCTTTAACAGGTGATGTAAGTTCGATTGTGTAAAAGGCGAGAGGGTGTAAGTTGGCTTTGGCCTCACAAGCGAAAGCCGAGTTTGATCTTGAACACGGCTGCTGGTCAGG
>QHZR01000435.1:6276-7476 GCA_003224755.1 Acidobacteriota bacterium | reverse complement strand
GCTTGGCGGTTGCGAGTATGCAGCCGTAGTTCGCGAAGGGTCTTTCCAACCAGGTCTTTGGCCAGAATCCCTTCTTCCCGATGTGACTTATCCTGTGGCACACCGGGATGAAAGTAAAAGCTGATGGCGAGTTCGCTGTCGTCGCGGCATTCGAAGGAAGCAAGCTGACGCAATTCTTCACGGGAAATCATGAGTCACTCCAAGACACTAATCGGCGCCGGTCCGCTGAAAGAGTCGTTGTTTGAATGGATTATTGATGGGAACCGCACGGCGCAATTTCTCCCGTGCAATGAGAATTGATTGCTCTACCTGGGCGGTCGTACGATCGGTGATTGCCGCGATTTCCTCGAGCGAAAAGCCCTCGATCGCGTGCAGAAGAAAAGCCTCACGGTCCTGGCGGGCTGCCGCGTGCAGGGCAAACTGCACCAGTTTAATCATCTCATCTGAGTAGGCGATTTGTTCTGGAGTCGACGTGCGCTTATCGGCGATGCTACTTTCCGCGGTCATAGACTCGTCGGGCTGATGGAATTGCAGCCGCGGCTCGTCGCTGGCGAGTTCGTTGCGGCGCCAGCGAATGGCCTCGAGATGCACATCAGAGTTCCCTTCTGCGATACCGGATTCAAATTCGTCCATGGCCCGAATCGCAAGCCGGTAGAGCCAAGCTTCAAGCGCCATGCGATCGGGCTTGTCGACGTTTTCGTCCAAAGCTCGCGCAACCGCTTCATCCATTACCTCTTCCCAATTCAAGAGATCGGGCTCTAACTGGGCGGAAGCCTCGCGAAAGGCGATTTCGCTCTCCACGAAGATCCGGAGGCGCCGAAAATTTGCATTGATGTAGGAACGGACATCGTCCGCAGATGCGGTCAGCGGAGGAATCGCCGCAATGGTCTCTTCGAACGGGGCCTCTCTCAGCGTGCGTTCATTGTTCGATCCACGCCGCCGCCAGCGATGAGAACTACGCAAAAGGTCTTTGTGACGGCGCACCTGGTTTAACAAGTCGTCAAACGCGGCCTTGATGGCGGCAGATGGCGTGGGAGCTGACTCTTGCACGGCCATTTGTCCTGATGGCAAGCGCAGGTTCAGCGAAACAATGGTGCCTTCGCGAGGGGAGTTCTGTTCTACCGAACCCTTGAGGTGAACGAGCTCTGGCTTGAACACTTGCAGCCTTTTCTGGATCTTTCCTGCCCAATGCTGTATTTC
>QHZR01000435.1:0-6241 GCA_003224755.1 Acidobacteriota bacterium | reverse complement strand
GTGAAGATTCATGCGCGCCTCGGATACGGGAGAAGGTCCCGGTGAAGCCTTGCAAGGCGATTCTACACCTGATGTGCAGCTGCGAAACTGAAATCGTTAGAAAACTTCGTCAATAGCGAGAATATTTCCCCTTTGATTTACATAGAGAATTCCAAATCGCTCTGGACTGAGTAAACCCGTTCCTGTTGGGCAGAGTCTAATTACGTAGTAATTAAGGGTTGGCTCTGATCAAAGTTTCCAAGATTTCTTTGTTTGGTGCTTTGACTCTGCTAGGAGGTTGCACCGGCTCAGCAATTTAAAGGTGGGGGATAGGAACTGGCACTATGCAGTGGATTATGCGATCGCCGGCTCGCAGCTGCAGTTCGCACTCGAAGGCGATGTGCATCATGGCGCATTAGATTTTATGGCATCCGCATTCGACGACGATGGCAAGGCGCTTTCCCGAATCGCGAGTCGCACCACGGCGGACCTGAAGCCATCGTCGTATCAGGACATGATGGTTGGCGGTTTCCGCCTGCATCAGGAATTCGATGTTCCGATCAATGCCACCTCGCTGCGGCTTGGAGTGGAAGATGAGTTGAACCGCAAGCTGGGAACGGTGGTGATATCACTTCCGGTCCCGCCGGCTCCGAATGAGCCCACGTCCGCGAAGGCACGATCCCTCCCGGAGATCGAACCCGACTGACGGGTCAAACAGCAACCGTGACCGATGTCTCAGTTCGCATAACCGGGTGATAGAGGGTATCGCGCTCGACCGGTTCACGACCAGCTTCCACGATGAGCCGCACCAATTCCTGCCGGCGCATTCCTTGCGGTGTTGTAGCCCCGGCATCGTGGTAAATCTTCTCTTCGATTACGGTTCCGTCCAGGTCATCGGCGCCAAAACGCAAGGCAATCTGCGCAATTTTTGGCGTAAGCATTTGCCAGTAGGCTTTTATGTGCGGAAAATTGTCGAGCACCAGGCGGCTCACGGCAATTTGCCTGATATCAAGCATGCCAGTGGTTTTGGGGAGATGCTCGAGCGGTGTGTTGTCGGGATGAAACGCGAGCGGGATGAAAGTCTGAAATCCACCGGTTTCGTCCTGCAAGGCACGCAACTTGAGTAAGTGATCTACGCGATCTTCGTCGTTTTCCACGTGACCGTACAACATTGTGGCATTAGATTTCAGGCCTATGTTATGGGCCAAACGTGCGGTGTCGAGCCACTGATCGCCATCGATCTTGTGATCACAAATGATGTGGCGGACCCGATCCGCGAAAATCTCTGCTCCGCCGCCAGGCAAGGAATCCACGCCCGCCGCTTTCAGTTGCGCCAGCGTGTCTGCAATGGAAAGCTTGGCGCGTTTTGCCAGATACGCAACTTCCACCATGGTAAAAGCTTTTAGATGGACCTGCGGAAAGCGTTCTTTCAAGCCAGACACAAGGTCCAAAAAGTACTGGAACGGGAGGTCTGGATGCAGGCCTCCCACGATGTGGAATTCTGTGACGGCTTCGCTGTACCCGGAAGCGGCTGTTTCAAAGGCTTCTTCGAGCGCCATTGTGTAGGCACCCGGCGCGTCCTTTTTTCGTCCGAAGGCGCAGAGGCGGCAGGCAGCGACACATACATTCGTAGGATTGATATGGCGATTCAGGTTGAAATAGGTTTTATCGCCGTGCAGGCGCTCGCGGACTTGGTTCGCCAGCCAGCCGACCGCCAGAACATCGCCCGCACGATACAAGGCCAGAGCGTCGTCAGCATCGAGGCGTTCGCGAGCCAGCACCTTCTCATGGATTGGCACAAGGCGGGGATCGTCGGTCTGGAATGAGTGGGCCGATGCCATAAAGTTGATGATACAAGTGGCGAGTCATTAGTGGCTAGTGGATAGTGGCAATCCGGGTAGCAGCCGCATGATTCGGTCAGTTGAGATGATCGGGTTGAACGGCAGAAGGGCCAAGCACTCCAACTCTTTGCGGCGCGAATCCAATGCGCCATGCAACGAATCTATTCGATTTGAGGTGAAAGATGAACTCTGAATACGTCCTTCTAGGCCGCAGCGGTTTGCGAGTGTCGCGTTTTTGCCTGGGCACCATGACGTTTGGCACGGATTGGGGCTGGGGCACTGCCGAAGATGCTTCGCGGCAAATCTTCAACCATTTTCTTGACTCTGGCAGAAATTTTATTGACACCGCAGACGGTTACACCAATGGCACAAGCGAAACCCTCATTGGCAAATTCCTGAAGGAGCGCGGCGATCGCGACCGGGTCGTTCTTGCAACCAAGTTTGGATTTGGCCGCGAAGAAGGCAATCCCAACGCCGGCGGACTTGGCCGCAAGAATATTTATAGCGCGCTGCACACATCCCTGCGCCGCCTTCAGACCGATTACCTTGACCTGTACTGGCTGCATAATTGGGACACGTTCACGCCGGTCGAGGAAGTTATCTCGACTTTGGATGACCTGGTTCGTTCGGGAAAAGTCCGGTATATCGGCTTCTCAAATTCTCCGGGATGGTTCCTTGGTCGAGCGCAGACTATCGCGGAGCTTCGCGGCTACCAGCGCATTATTGCCCTGCAGCTTGAGTATTCGCTAGTCGAACGAAACATTGAGCGTGAACATGTACCCGCAGCGCTTGAGCTTGGGATGGGGGTCATGCCGTGGAGCCCACTGGGCCATGGACTACTAAGCGGCAAGTATCAAGGCTCGGGCAAGAAAGTCAGCGGTGAGGGCAGGTTAAGCGTTGCGGGCGACCATCCTGCGGTAGCCCCGCTGTTGACGGAACGCAATTGGGCCATTGCTGGCGAGTTAGCGAAAGTTGCAAACGAGCTCGGACGTTCTCCGGCACAAGTGGCGCTAAACTGGGTAGCAAATCGCCCGGCCGTCTCGTCCGTCATTATCGGCGCCACGAAAATTCAGCAACTGCAAGACAACCTGACGGCGCTCGACTTTGCAATTCCCGCAGAATTGAAGAAACGATTAGACGAGATCAGCGCGCCTGATGTGCACTATCCCTACTACTTCTTTACCGCGCAGGACTTCCGCGACATGGTGAGCGGCAAAACCGAGGTGCGAAGAACGAAGGAATTACAAGCGGCGTGAAGAACAATGGTAAACGGCTACCCCACTTCTCTGGCTCTTGAGGAGTGGGGGTTTTACGGTGCACGCTACTGAAATAACAGAGGCGCAAGGGCGGTGAGATTTCGCCTCCACACCATCCACGTGTGGGCACCGGGCGTTTCGATGTCCGTGAATTGCACGCGTTTGTCTTTGAGCCATCCCTTGAAATCCCGGTTAATTTTGATCAGACCGTTTCTTGTTTGGAGTACCGTCAACACCAGGAAATTCTGCATTGAACTCCTGCAGGTCCATGCCGCCCGAGCTGAAAGCTCCGATCCAGGCGAATTGGTCGAGATGATTCAGGCCCGTACGCAAAGATTCGGCCCCACCCATGGAAAGGCCAGCGATGGCGCGCGATTCGCGATTCTTCTTTGTTCGATAAGACTGCTCGACTTGTGGAATAACCTCGCCCAACAAGATATCGGTGAATTTAGAAAGGTTCCGCATCGCCAGCTCTTTATCAGACCACGACCCCCATCCGCGCTTGATTACTTCAAAATCGCCATAACCCAGGGGCATCACGACAATCATCGGCTTAGCTTTTCCTTGCGCAATCAGATTGTCGAGAATCACATTGACGCGGCCAACCGCAGACCAGCCATCCGCAGCATCGCTGAAACCGTGCAGTAAATACAGCACCGGATACTCACCCTTGGCGCGCCGATCGTAGCCTGGCGGTGTGTAAACGTAAAAGTCACTGTCGAGGCCGTTGATTTTGGAATGATAGAAGTGATGATGGATCTCGCCGTGAGGCAGGTCGCCGATTTCCCACGGCAGCGACGGATCGGGGATGTGCACCGCGCTTTGTGTGGATAATAAGTTTGGCTTCATCAATTGATTGGACGGATCGATCAGGGGGACTCCATCCGCAACCAAAGAATATCCATAAATGTCCGGCGGCAACGGGCCAACCGTCGCACTCCAGATCCCGTGCTCATCTTTCTGCATCGGTACCGGGTCATGCTGGCCTTCGATATTGACGACGACTTTGGCAGCATTGGGAGCCGCAAGACGAAAAGTCACATGGCCGTCAGATTGGACCTCCGGAGAAACGGGGCGTGGTGGCTCTTGTCCCAGCGTGCATAGCGAAACGGACAGCATGATTGCGGATGCCACAAAAACGTTCTTTCGCATAGACCTCCTGGACGTGCAGCGTTAGATTGTACTGGAATGATGCAGGAGAAGGTCTAAAGCCAGAAAGACAAAGAAAATTACGGCAATGACACCATTCATGGTGAAGAAGGCCGAGTTGAGCTTGCTTAAATCGTCCTTGGAAACGAGCGAGTGCTCGTAGGTGAGGAGAAGAAATACTGCACCGAGTCCCAGAGAAGATAATAAGCCAAGGCCAAACACCAAAATCAACGCAGCCAGAAGCAGCAGCATGAACAGGTGGAGAAAGCGGGCAATCCACAGCGATTTCGAAATACCCCAATACCGTGGAACTGAATGTAGGCCCGCCTGCTGATCAAACGCGTGATCCTGACAGGCATAGAGCACATCGAAACCAGCCACCCAAAAAGTGACCGCAGCCGTGAGTAGCAGAATCCGCAAATCGAGCGAACCTCGAACTGCGATCCAGGCAGCGGCCGGTGCGATTCCAAGGGCGAAGCCGAGCACGAGATGCGACCAGCGCGTCCAACGTTTTGTGTAGGAGTAGAGGAAGATGATGGCTAAAGCCACAGGCGCGAGAAAAAAGGCAACGCGGTTCAATTGCCACGCCGCAACAACGAATACGGCCGAGGAGACAGCGACAAAATTTCTAACAAAGTCTGGCGTCAACGTCCCGCGGGGAAGCGCGCGAGCCCGGGTGCGAGGGTTGGCAGCATCAATCGAGGCATCAGCTAGACGATTGAACGCCATCGCGGCCGAACGCGCAGCAACCATAGCCACGATAATCCACAAGAGCTGGTGCAGAGTGGGAATGCCGCGGGCGGCGAGCATCGCGCCGCAAAGAGCAAACGGGAGGGCAAAGACTGAATGCTCCCACTTGATCATCTCCAGCGTGATAACGGCGTTCTTCAAGAGTGGCACAGAACATTTTAGCTGAGCAAACGACCTGTGGACGAGACACTTACTCCATTGGCACTCGCAACCGAACTTACGAACCCGGCGTCATACACAAAAAGAAAAGCCGGGGATAATCGCGGCTTTTCACAGTATTGCTGACGCTTACTTCGGGCTACCTGCAACCATCAGCTTGTCATCCACGCTGAAGACGTTGGGCACAGACTTGGCCTGTTGCTCAGCGATCTGCTTATCCATCTGGTTGTCCACCACCCCATAGAGCGTCACATGTCCTTTATCAACCACGATGCGGATTGGTTTCTGCGGGTCGAGAGCATATTTTGATAGCGAGCCATTGCCGTATATCGCTCGCGCCACGCGGACGCGGATATCGTCATCCATCGGCGAGGTGGGAAGGACGTTGATGTTGTCCACAACTTCTTTAACGCCAGGAGTGGTTTCGGCAATCGCAAGTGCCGAATCACGCGCCGGATAGTCGCGAACATCTCCGTTCACGGTAACCACACCATTCTGCACGTTCAACGCTATGGCATTGAACGCAATGCCGTAGCCGACACGGTCATAACGTAACTTCTCCCCGAGCTGCTGACGAAGCTGCTCATCAGGAACATTGCTCTCCACCTGCACGTGATCGCGTATGCCCTGCACGTGCTCAATCTTGTCGGCTTTCTTCGCCGCATCAAGCTTGTCAATCAGTAGCTTTGCGCTTCCGTTCAAAGTAACGATCGCATCATCGGTGGATGCCGTGATCCCTTTCCACTTGTCCTTGGATTGAAGCACCTTGGTGACATCCTGCTGAATTTGCTGGTCATAGCGTCCTGTACCAACTGCGCCGGATTGTGCCCATACCGAAATTGGAAACGCTATGGCCAAAATGAGTACAAATGTTTTTGTCGTTGCTGTCATCATGCTCCTTTCCTTGCGCGAGATGCATATGAAGAGAGTTCGAATCATAACGAAGAGTTGCCCGCTTTTACGGCAAACATCAGTAACCCTCAGCTCCAACTAGAGGGACAAATCTGCACCCCTCAAGTGTTTCAATGGCGACCGTGCCATCCGCATTCCGAATCAGCTGCAGTTGCTGCGCATGAGGCGGGCCGACTGGAATTACCATTCTTCCTT
>QHZR01000434.1 GCA_003224755.1 Acidobacteriota bacterium | reverse complement strand
ATTGGCTTCTTCTGAATAGGCGGTGTTCATTGGGTCTTTGTCCGTGCCGCAGTTAGCACCGATCCAGTCAGAGCCAGTCTATTGCAGCTTCGCGTATTCCGCCTTGGCTTGCTTCAGAATCGGGATGTCAGGGTCGGCGTCTTTCAGCGCGAACTCCGGTCGCGCTGCGCACGAAATCTGTTCTGGCACTCTTTCGCGGCGGACAGCAATTTGTTGAACTCTGTGCTCCCCCGCAGTTTCGCAAGCAATGCATCGGTTTGAAGGGCCGTGTAGGCGCAATAGTTTTGTTCAACCGCGCTTTTCAGCAATCGCAGGGCAGCATCGTTCCGACCGCAGTAGGCCAGCAAACTTCCGAGGTGATACCGAGGCTCCCCATCAGGTTGCGCCAGCGCGGCGGCTTCAGTCTTCTTCGCGATTCTGTCCAATACCGAAGTCGGTGAATGATCAAAGCAGCTTTGCAGCAGGTCACGAGCCATAAGAGGATTAGCTGACGTTTTTTGAATGCTTTGGCGTGCCTCGGCCAGCTTGCCTTCGCGCAGAAAAACATAGGCGGCTGTTCTGGCGGCCCATTCCGAACCCGCATCGAGGCGCACAAACTCCATTGCCTTTTGCGGCTGCTCTAGCTCCATGAAAGTCCAAGCACACGAGCGGAAATGGTAATTGCCTCGATCCGAGGCCAGCGCAGTTTCGCACTCCCGTGCCGACTGGTCCAGCAACCCCGCATAGCGCAGAACATAGGCTAGGGCGAAATGGGCTTGAGCGCTTTCGGGTCGGCTCTTGACCAAGGCTGACGCTTCTGCGTATGCGTTTCCAACCTCGCCTCTATCGGCTCGGATCGTGATCAATTGTGAGGCCGCAAGAATCAAGTTCGGATCGAGGGCCAGTGCCCGTTCGTAAGCCGATTCCGAACGCTTAACCATTTGTTCTCCGCCGTCGGCAAACTCGCCATCGTAGTAATAGCGCACCCCCAAAGCCTCCCAAGCAGGTGCGTAGCTCGGGTCGATACCCACAGCCCGCTCTAGCATCGAGATCGCATCCTTGTTAGGAGTAACATCGTGCGGAACAGCGATACTACGCAGAAACAAGTCGTAGGCCTCCTCGCTTTTGGGACGAGTTCCAGTTTCCGTAACGGCGGAAGCTGCTCCCAGCGCGGGAACCAATTCCTGTCGCACTCTCGATGTAATTTGCTCCCGCATCGCAATTCGGTCCGAAGCCGTGGTATTGATAGTGGCCCGCCAGACACTCCGATTATTGGCAATATCGACCGCCTCCAGCGTGACCTCCAACTGATCACCTTCCTTGAGGAAGTGCCCCGTAACGATTGAGGTCACTCCCATATCGCGACCAGCCTGCTGCAAATCCACATTCGGGCCGCTGTACTTCAATGTCGTGGCAAATGGACGGATCGAGAACGACTGCACGTGGCTCAACGCAGTTGCAATCTCATCCGCGAAGGCGAGTCGCAGAAAATCGATGTCCTTGTCGGAACCCGCATTCTGCAACGGCAGCACCGCGATTGCTGTTGGGCTTGCTGAAGCAACAGGGCGAACCGAGGGATGCTTAGCCTGCCAAAAGATAAGACCCAACACCAGCGCCGCGACGACACTAGCAGCAGCCGCAGCCATCCATCGCAGTCGCCTATTCCGAGCAACTGGTGCCGACTCGGTCACAGCCGACAATTTGCGGGACTCCGTGTCCCGCTTCAGACGTTGCAGGTCGGCTCGTATTTCGGAAGCATGCTGGTATCGCAGGTTCCGATCCTTGTCCAAGCATTTGTTGATGATCCGTTCCAGTTCTGCTGGCAAGTCAGGGTTCAGCCGCACTGCCGATGTTGGCGTCCCATCAAGAATCGCTTTGAAAACAACTCCCGAACTCTCTCCGCGAAACGGCAGTGTCCCTGTCGCCATCTCGTACATGACCGCGCCGAACGAGAACAAATCAGTTCGTGTGTCCAGTTCCTTCGCTCGTACTTGCTCCGGTGACATGTACGCAATCGTTCCCAGCGCCGTGCCCGGGCTGGTCAAGTGCTCAGCACTTGATTCGATAGTTGGCTGCGAGGCAGCCCCTGCCGCTCCCATCGCGGTGTTGACCACCGGGGTAAGCTTCGCCAATCCAAAATCAAGAATTTTGGCGTGTTCGCGCTTGGTAAGGAAAATGTTCGCAGGCTTGATATCACGATGGACGATGCCTTCGGAGTGAGCTGCATCGAGCGCGTCGGCAATCTCGATTCCCAACGACAATAGCAGTTCGGTTTCGAGTGGACGCCCCGTGATGCGATGCTTCAGCGTCATCCCGTCCAGAAACTCCATAGCGATGAACGCTTGGGCGTCTTGTTCGCCAATGTCGTAAATGGTGCAGATATTGGGATGGTTCAGGGCAGAGGCGGCTTGTGCCTCACGCTGGAAACGGCTCAGTGATTGTGAGTCTTTGGCTAGCTGCTCCGGCAGAAACTTCAGTGCGACAAAACGATGCAGCCGGGTGTCCTCGGCTTTATACACCACACCCATCCCCCCGCCGCCCAACCGCTCGACGATGCGGTAGTGCGAAATGGTCTGGCCGACGAGTTGTGACGGCGTGGCCATCGGTCAAGGAATGGTAGGACGCAATTGCGGGCAGGTCAATCGCAGCACTGCGGAGGAACGCAAGGCGCTTGACGACGCAATGCGCGTGCTGTTCAAGTTGATGCAGCGAACCGCATAGTTTCGGTTCGATTTTGCTACAATCCTCGCCCGGAGACGAACACATGGACATACTCGCGCAGTTGAATGCGGAACGCGACAAGGCGGCACAGCAGGTGAACGCATTGGATACCGCGATTAAGGCACTGAGCGGATCGAGCAGCACAGGCGCGAGACGAGGACGCCGGACAATGAGCGCCGCCGCACGAGCAAGAATCTCGGCGTCTCAAAAAGCACGTTGGGCACGAACACGGGGCCGGAAGGTTGTCTCAATTCCTCCCAAACGAAGCCGCATCTCGGCAGCAGGATTGGCTAGGATTTAGAGCCGCGCAAAGGGCGAGGTGGGCAAAGATCAGGAAGAAAACAACATGAAACGAACTCACTGCTGCTTTGTGCGCCGTGCCGCCAGATGAGCATCAACCTCTTCATCTGACATCATCGAGCCGATTCCCCACCACAGAAGTTCCTGCGCCCGTTCGACGGCCTTCTCGAAGCGAGCCTGCTCTGCCTTGAGATCAGATAGGAATGCCTTACAACCGTCTCGGAATGCGCCTTCGAGAGCTTCTAGTTCGATAACCAACTGCAACTCGGGTCTGTTCGGCAACGCGAGTGGGTGTCCTCCGAACTTGCAGAACTGAGCAAAGACATCGAAGCATTGCGGCAGGAA
>QHZR01000433.1 GCA_003224755.1 Acidobacteriota bacterium | reverse complement strand
CGATGGTGTGGAGCGTCTTCATTGGTGGTCGGGAGTAGCGGAGAGTGGCTAGAGAAAAATCCGGGCCAGGACGAAAGCCTGGCCCGGGATAAGTTCGCGAGCCTAGAATTGAAACTTTAGAGCGAATTGGATGAGGCGCGGGTTGTTAAGCTGCGAGGTAACCTTTCCAAACCCGTTTGCAGTGTTGTCCACGGCCCCGGTGATGGGATCTGTCGTTGGATTAAATCCTGTGCCCGGAAACCCAAACTGAGGGTGATTGAATAGGTTAAAGAACTCCGTCCGGAACTCCAGACCCATCCTCTCCCCAAATGTGGTCCTTTTGAAAACGGCGAAATCAAAGTTCTTCAATCCATCACTGCGAAGCGAAGAGTCCACACGCGACTCACTTCCAAAACCCCAAGCTGGGGGAGCGCTGAAGCAATTGACATTAAACCATTGATCCAGTTTGCCGCTCAGTCCGCTACCTCCTCCGGATTTGTCGCATCCTGCTGCAACGTTGGGACGCACGTTGGAGACGCCCAAATTGGCTTGCTCCAGTGGCGTTCCTGCCCCAGACCAATTGATTTTCAGGGGGAACCCTCGCTGGAAAGTCGTGACTCCATCGATTCCCCAACCGGAGACTACCTTGCTTGTTATCCCACTTACGCCACCCAGGAACCTCTTTCCATGGCCGAAGGGGAGATCGAGGACGTAGCTGATAACCAGGCGCTGCGAAACATCTTGCGACGAGAGCGACCTCTCGCCCTTCAGATTATTCCAGTCCTGAACTTGCCCAACACCTCCGGTTGTGCCGTTCTCCAGCCAACTGGTTAGTGTGTCCGTGTTGCTGATCAGCTTCGCGTTAGTGTAGGCCACGAGCAGAGTTCCACCGCCCTGGAACCGTCTCGTGACCGTAGCCTGGAGCGAATTGTAACTGCTGGTACAGCAACCAAACCCGGCAAGGTTCAGGTCCGTGTATTGGGGGTATGGTCGGTCAAGCTGGCCGGCAACGATAGTAGTGCCGCCGATCGTTGCATTTGTGCTAGTCCCGGCCATCGGATTCGTAATCTGTTGGGCAATAGTGACCGGCTGGCCAGCTGCAGCCTGGGCTGCAGCCTGTGCGACAAAGGAATCAGGTATCTGGTCGACGTGGGTCTCGAACTGTGGCAGATGTACACCGTGCGAACCCGCGTAAGCGATGTCGGCGAAGAATCCAGCCGGGAGCTCGCGCTGGATGTTGAAATTCCACTGCTGCACATAGCCGTTTTTCGGATTCAGGTACGGTGCGAGACGGATTGTCCCTGCAGCCGCGGCAAACGCTGACGTGTTACCACTCCGTCCGGGTGGCAGAACGATTCCTCCCGCACCAAAGGGCCCCGTCTGAAGGCAGCTGAAAGAAGCGAAGCTCGTGCCCGCCAGGTTGCAATCAAATGCGTCCAAAGTACTGAAGGGGGTGAGTCCGGCGTTCTTCGTGGCGGTGAAGGGCGTACGCGCAAGGCTAACCAAATCGAGATCAGGGTTCACGCCGAAAGAGACATAGTTCGGAATCCAGAAAATACCATACCCTCCTCGGATTACAGTCTTTGGGTCGAGGCTGTATGCGAATCCCAGCCGCGGCGAAAATGCCTTCTTATTCAAGGGCAGATTGTTCCGGGTGTCGTTCCGGCCAGTCTTTACGAGCAGGGCATCGCCGAGACAGGGTGAGCCCGCGGTACCACCGCAGCCCGTGACCGTGGCATTGGTAACCTTGGGATCAAAGTAGGTCAATCGGTCAAAGCGCTCGGACCAAGTCCCCTGCAGTTCATAGCGAAGCCCGAGATTTAACGTCAGCTTTGGGGTCGCGTGCCAGTTGTCATTGAAGTAGAAGGCACGATATGTCTGCCGGCCGGCAGTCTGGGCGGGAACTTGTGCCTCACCCTCGTTCTGGTTGACGAAACTACCCTGGTTTTGGGATAGGCCTAACAGGAAATCAGCGAAGGCAAACCCTCCGGTAGCGGGGTTGGCCGTAGTTGGAAGGCCAGTGTTGCTCGTCCAGCTGCCACTAAAAGCGAAAGCTCCGCTGGCAATATTGGTTTGGAAGTAGTTGTCGAGCCCCAACTCGTACTGGGCGCCTACTTGGATGGTATGCTTGCCGCGAATCATGGTTAATGCGGGCGTAATATTGTACTGCGTATTGTGATCCCCGATCGCGCTGTTGCCCTGCGATTTACCGACGTCATTGGGAAACGGGAAGGCCGGAGTAGGCGGCGTGCGCATGGACGCTGGTGGAGCATTGTAGCTGGCCGGCCAACCCAGTGACGTGAGGTCAAAGCCCGAAAGTATAGGCGCACGGGCATAGACGAAGCGGCTGCCGGAGATGTTGATGTCGAAGATCGTGGTGGGCGTGAAGGAATGATTCACATCGAAGGCAAGAGCCTTCGTGTGATAGTTCTCCGCGCAACGATCGAAACATAGGCCGGTTCCGAAAGGATTGGTGGGAAGATCGAGCAGACCAAAATATGTGAATCGCCCGAAGACGCGAGTGGTACTCGAGATATTTTGGTCAACCCGAGCGACGAATTCGTTGTGGTTGCCTCCCGAGCTACTGGCCGTCGTGAAATTATCCGTGATCGCGCTTGGATCTGTGGGAGGCACAAAGTAAGTGTCCCACATCTTCGTCGCTGCCTGGCTGAACTCCGCGATAGGAATCTGGTTGTTCAGATACGCCTGACGCGCACCAGTACTCTGATTAACAGTGTAAGGATCATAAAGCTGAATGCCGTGCGCTAGCAGTGCCGAGAAATCCCCGTTTCTGAACGCCGTAAGGGGAACGGTTGTGGTAAGCACAGACCCCGTTCGCAGCCTGAATTGCTCCCAGCTCGTGAAGAAGAAGGTTTTGTCCTTAATCGCAGGTCCGCCAAAGCTGAAGCCATACTGATTCTGCACGTATGGCGGCGGCTCATTCTTCTTACCACCGAGTATTTCCTTTTGCTTTAGAAAAAAGTCGTTCGAATTCAATACCTTATTGCGAAGAAATTCATGCGCCTCGCCATGGAACGAGTTGGTACCGGACTTGGTGCTCAGATTGATCACGCCACCGGCGAACTTGCCCCAGTCGGCCCCGAGATTGTTGAACTGAACCTTGAATTCTCCGACCGAGTCCTGCGTAGGAATGACGATGGGCAGATTTATGTAGCCGATGTTAAGCGGCTGGCCGTCGAGGTATTCGGCACTCTCGTTCCCAAAAGAACCACCGACCTGGTAGTTACCCCAGCTAAATGGGTTCTGCCCCACCGGCGTGCCGCCGGATCCGCCTTGGGCAACCGCTCCGGGTGAGAGCGTAATTAAGTTGTAGATGTTTCGTCCGTTCAGCGGAAGTTCGTTGGCTTTGCGCTGCTCAACAACCTGGCCTAGCGAAGAGGTTTCTGACTGCAGCAAAGGCGTTTCTGCCGTTACCTCGACAGTCTCGTTTGCCTGGCCGACGGGCAAAGTGACGTCGATTTTTGCGCTTTGCTGCACTTCCACCACCACAGGTGTACGGGTGATGTGCTTGAAGCCGGACTTCTCGACCTCAACCTTATAGTTTCCGGGAATCAGATTGACGAACGTGTAGAGGCCATCGGGCCCAGTCGCCTGGGTGCGCTTTTCCGCCGTCCCTAGGTTAGTCAGAGTGACCTGGGCATCCGTGA
>QHZR01000432.1 GCA_003224755.1 Acidobacteriota bacterium | reverse complement strand
CCGATGAGATCGATGTCCATCGTTCGAATCCTGACGGCGCCAATGTGGATGCCTCACAAGAATGCGGCGTGAGCGACACTTCGATGCTGGGCGTAATTGAACGGTTGAACCTGGCGCGCGCCATTGGCAGATTGCCCGCCGGTTACAAACGGCTTTTTTTGCTGCACGACGTTATGGGCTACCAGCACAACGAAATTGCGAAGCTCGTTGGATGCTCGATTGGTTGCTCAAAGTCGCAGGTACACAAGGCCCGGAAGCGACTGCAACACCTGCTGCGTGGAGAACAACTGCAAGCAAGGGAAGGTCTGGCCCCAACCGACGGCACAGATGCTGCGGTCACCGAAATCGGACCGAAAAGGCACTCGGGCGTCACGTATTGATGAAGCGACACAGTCTAGTTTGTATGTGGGCGGCCAGTTTTACCGCGACTAGGCAAGATCTGGTGGGAGCAACGGTAAGCCACAAGAGTCTGTGCCTACACTCGGGGGATGAGCGACGCTCTATTTCGAAATAAGGAGAAAGAAAGAAGTGAAAAACAATTGTGGTAAGAAGTTCTGTGGCGGCACAGGCGCTGGCATCCTTCGCGGATCGTTGGCGGCGCTCGCAGTTCTGGCTCTCTGCGGCACAGTCTATGCGCAAGAAAACCAAGACAAAAACGAAAAAATCAAGTTTGGCTCGATTCCAAGCCCGACGACACCCGACCGGATCACACCACCGGTGGGAACCTCTGCATTCCTACTGGGTCACGGAGTCGGCACGCAGGGGTATGTTTGCCTGCCCAACCCAGCAGGCGGCGTATCCTGGACCGTCAACAATGCCCGCCCTGAAGCAACTCTGTTCACGCACATTTTCGGAGAAGCGGTACAGATCATTACTCACTTCCTGAGCCCGGTCGTGAATCCGAATGACGTCGGGCCGAAGCCGCCACGTTTCGGTGATGTAACCTGGCAGAGTTCTTTTGATAGCAGCCGGGTGTGGGCGCAAAAAAAGGATTTCATTACCGCGGGAACCGACGCAAGTTGCCCCAATGGCGGCGCGATTGACTGTCTGTTGCTGCAGGTGATCGGCTCTGATGAGGGACCTGCGGGCGGCAAATCGCTCACCAAGACGACTTTTATTCAGCGACTGAACACAAAAGGCGGATCAGCTCCGGCTAATCCGGCCATCGGCTGTTTGGCCTCCACCGATGTTGGGCATCAGGTGCTGGTGCCGTACAGCGCCGACTACTTCTTCTTCCGCAACGAACAGTAAAAACTTTCCGCTGTCACGGAAGGTCGGGAATGTGCACGCGAAGGTGTACCAGTGGTGCCCTTCGCATGCGCGCCCCGGTGGGCAACGCTAGAGATAGGACCCGCGCTGATTGTAAGCGCCAGTGCGCTTCGAGGAGACAGTACAGTGAAATCTAAAATTGCTTTATATTTCTCTCGGATCATTTTTCTCGGATTTCTGCTTGGCGCGACCAACGCCACAGCGCAAACGATTGGCTATCGGCAGACCAATCTCACATCGAACCTTCCGAACATCGCCAACAATGTCACGCCAGACTTGATCAATCCCTGGGGAATTGCATTTCTCTCAGGGCAGTCATTTTTTATCGCGAACAACAAGTCTGGAAGTGTGATATCTCATGACGCCTCCGGTTCCAGCCTCGGGCTGCCTTTTTTCACAGTTCCGGATGCCGCCGGCACCGGTGTGGACAATCCGACCGGGATTGTTGCCGATCAGAATTCATTTTTTGGCAGCCCACCGCTTATCAGACCTTTCGTCCTCGTCACCGAACAGGGAGCAATTCTCACCTGGGGCCCGGACGCCAATGGCAGCCTTCCGCAGCAAGCAACTTTACGTCGTCGTAGAGCAAGTGCGGTTTACAAGGCCGCGGCGATCCTAAACTCTGGGGTAACTCAACCAGTACTAGCGGTCACGGATTTCCACAATGGATTCATCGAGACATTCCTTCCCGGATTCGCTGGAGTGGCACTTCCCGGTTCGTTTACGGATCCGAACCTCCCGGCGGGTTACGCGCCATTCGGAATTCAAGTGATTGGAAGCGATGTCTTCGTTTCGTATGCGGTACAAGATGCCACCAAGCACGACCCGGTCGTTGGATTGGGAAACGGCATCGTCAGTATTTTCGACATGGAGGGCAATTTCGTTCGGCGATTCGCCACCGGCGGAACTCTGAACGCTCCTCGGGGAGTTACTCAGGCGAGCGCCAACTTCGGCCCGTTGAGCAGCGACATTCTGATTGGCAACGTTGGCGATGGCAGCATCAGCGCATTCGATCCCACCAGCGGTCAGTTTGTGGGGCAGTTGCTAGACGGCGATGGCCTCGCCTTGGCTGAAGTTGCTCTCCATGACCTCGTTTTTCGAGCCGATGGATTTGGAGATCAAAACACGCTCTACTTCACTTCGCAATTCGGCAACGAAAACGATGGGTTATTCGGCGCAATTACCACGGGCTTGATCAGTGTAATCAGAGTATCCGCTCCAGACCCTACCGCCGACACGAGCGTAACGATCACAGCCAACGTTGCAGCTGCTCCCGGTAACTCGGGAACTCCGACTGGCACGGTCACATTTCTGGATGGCTCCAATCAATTGGGGACTGCGCCGTTGGTCATTGGTTCAGCCACTTTGGACGCGATATTCACTGACGTCGGAATCCATACCATCGCCGCACGGTACAGCGGAGACGGCGTTTTCTTGCCAAGCAGCCAGAAAATACCCTTGCAAGTCACCGGGCTTGCGACGATGTTGACTCTCACGGCGCCCGCAGATGCTGCACCAGGCTCATCCGTCACATTGACCGCGTCCATTAACTCGACTGGAGGAATACCTACTGGGCAAATCGGCTTTCACGATGGAAACACGGATTTAGGAACTTCTCCGTTAGATGGCGCTGGTGTTGCCACGCTGAGGACCACTCTAGGGGTGGGTACTCATTCTCTTACGGCGTCCTATGCCGGAGATGGGAAATTTGGTGGCAGCACGTCTGCGGCGGTAGCCATCAACATTGCCAACGCCGACTTCTCCCTTGGTGCAGCTCCTATCAGCGCTACAGTCATTGCAGGCAAGTCCACGCAATTCATGCTGACGATCACTCCGGCTGGCGGTTTTGCGAACCGCATCACGTTCTCTTGCGCGCCAATTACTGGCATCACCTGCACCTTTAGTCCTGCGATCGTAACCCCTGCCAACGGAGCCGCGAGCACGACGTTGACGGTAACCACTTCCGCCAGCGTCCCACGCTATGGGCTTCTGCCGTTTTCCCTGATTGGTCCTGCAGCTCTTCTGTCCCCGCTCTTGCTGTTTGCTCTACTGCTCAGGCACGGTGCAAGCCTCCCTAGCGGCCGGGCTTCTCTTCTCACTGCCACGGCCGTTCTCGCCATCGCAGCGCTTTCGGTCACGCTCGCCGGTTG
>QHZR01000188.1 GCA_003224755.1 Acidobacteriota bacterium | reverse complement strand
CGAGCTTCGCTCCGTCTGGACAGGCGAGCCGCCTGTCCCACGTTGAGATGCCAAGGTGCAATGCCGAGAATGCCTGATTCCATTTCCGCTTGTAAGCGTACATCGGATTCATCGGGGCTACCATCTCAGGTTTGGAATACAAATTCCGCCAGAGGCAAGCTGTGCTCACTGATCTTTTCTCTCGCTGGCCGCTAATCCAACAAATCAGAACTGGTGCCAACGGCAATGGCGTCGAGGCAATGTCGGAGCGGACTCGAAATCTGCGGCCTAAAACAGATGGCGCTGAGGTTGCGCGGTCCATCTGTCCCTATTGCGGCGTTGGATGCGGACAGCTCGTCTATCACAAGAACGGAAAGCTGGTTTCGATTGAAGGCGATCCTGAGTCGCCGATATCACGTGGCCGGTTGTGTCCGAAAGGTGCCGACACTTACGAGTTGCACACCCACTCTGCCCGCCTGAAGAAGGTAAAGTATCGCCGGCCATATTCGACACATTGGGAAGATCTCGATCTCGAAACGGCAATGGACATGGTTGCCGAGCGCGTCTGGGAGACTCGAGAGCGAACGTTTCAGGAAACAAAAGACGGCGAAGTGTTGATGCAAACTACGGCGATGGCGCATCTCGGGGGCGCAACTCTGGACATCGAAGAAAACTACCTGATCAAAAAGTTATTCACCGCCGGCCTGGGAATGGTTTGTATTTCCAACCAGGCCCGTATATGACACAGCTCTACTGTCCCCGGTCTGGGGACATCGTTTGGCAGAGGCGGGGCGACTACTGCGCAACAAGATCTGAGTAACGCGGACGCGATCCTGATTATGGGATCGTCAATGGCGGAGAACCATCCGGTCGGCTTTCAGTGGGTAATGGAAGCGCGGGAGCGTGGCGCAAAGATCATTCATGTTGATCCACGCTTTACGCGTACCTCGGCGATGGCGGACATCTGGGTGCCGCTACGCGCGGGGAGTGACATTCTCTTTCTCGGCGCGCTAGTCAATTACGTGCTCACGAACAACAAAGAATTTCGCGAGTACGTGGTCCGCTATACCAACGCGCCCACAATTCTGCGCGACGATTTCAAAGACACCGAAGATCTGGATGGCTTGTTCTCGGGCTGGGATGCGGAACAGAAGAAATACGACCCGGGAACCTGGTTGTATCGCAGCGCTCCCCGAAAGGATGGACGCGAGTTTCCCGGGCATGCGGAAGCCGGCGGTGGTCACGGAAAAGACCGGGGCGGCGAGGCGCAGGAGGTCACCAATTTTGATTGGGACTTCTCGATGGAAGATCCGCAATGCGTATTTCAGGTTTTGAAACGCCACTTCTCTCGCTACACCCCCGAAATGGTGGAGGGCTATTGCGGCGTTCCCAAGGATGTTTTTCTCAAAACTGCAGAGGCTTTTACTTCGGCTTCGGGCCCGGAGAAGACGGCGGCGATCTGCTACGCGGTCGGTTGGACACAGCACTCGAAAGGCGTCCAGATCATCCGTACCGCAGCGATTCTGCAGCTGCTGTTAGGAAATATCGGGCGGCCCGGTGGAGGAATTTTGGCCCTCCGTGGCCATGCTTCGATTCAGGGATCTACGGATGTCTCGACTCTGTATGACATTTTCCCAGGATATCTGCCCATGCCCTTCTTCGGGGCGGATTCGCACAAGTTAAAGGAATACATCAAGAAACATCGTGTACGTATCGGGCTATGGTCGAATTTCGATGCGTACATCATCAGCTTGTTGAAGGCGTATTACGGTGATGCAGCAACCAAAGACAACGACTTCGGATTCAACTGGCTGCCTCGCGTCACCGGCGATCACTCCCATTACGGTTATTGGCTCGACATGCAGGATGGCAAGATGGAAGGCCTGTTTGTGATGGGACAAAATCCCGCAGTGGGTGCGGCAAACGGCCGTCTCGAGCGCACAGCCTTAAGCAAGTTGAAATGGCTGGTTGTGCGCGACATGGTCGAGACCGAGACGGCATCGTTCTGGCTGGATTCTCCGGAGGTAAAACGCGGCGAGCTTGTGCCCGAAAAGATCGCCACGGAAGTATTTCTGTTCCCGGCGGCGGGTACTGCCGAAAAAAGCGGGACCTTCACTAACACGCAACGACTGCTGCAATATCGAAATAAAGCAGTTGAAGCGCCGGGGGATTCGCGCAATGAAACCTGGTTCATGTATCACCTTGGGCGGCGGATCAAGGAAAAGGCCAAACGCAATCCTGCGCCGAAAAACGCGGGGTTGAATGCCTTGACATGGGATTATCCGGTCGAAGGTGAACATCGTGAGCCAAGGGTTGAGGACGTGCTGAAGGAGATCAACGGTTGGACGGTTTCAGACCGCAAGCAGTTACCCCACATCCAGAATTTGAAGAATGATGGTTCAACCGCATGTGGGGCTTGGATTTATTGCGGAGTCTTTCCTGAGGCGAACCGCAATCGCGCCAACGAACGTGCCCCGAAAGATTTGCTCGGGCATGGCTGGGGATTTTCTTGGCCGAACGATTGCCGCATCATTTATAACCGCGCGTCGGCTCGTCCCGATGGGACACCGTGGAGCGAGCGCAAGAAGCTGGTCTGGTGGGACAAGGACAAGAAAGAATGGACCGGGCTGGACAATCCTGATTATAAGAAAGACCTCGCGCCGGATACGCCTGACAACCTGGATAGCGGTGTGGGAGTCACAGGATTGGGCGGAGCCCGACCGTTCACCTTGCATTCGGATGGCGTGGGTTGGCTTTATGTCGCGAGCGGCTTGAAAGACGGGCCGCTGCCAACGCATTACGAGCCGCTCGAATCTGTGGTCAAGAATCCACTCTATGCTCAGCAAAACGATCCGGCGGCACAGAAGAAGGAGCGGCCCGACAATCCTTACGCGGAATCATTTGGCGATCCGCGCTACCCGTACGTGCTCACGACGTATCGGCTTACCGAGCAGCACACCGCGGGCGGAATGACACGAACCCTGTCCCACCTTGCTGAATTGCAGCCCGAGTTGTTTACCGAGGTTTCGCCGGAATTGGCGGATGAGATCGGACTGGAGCATGGCGGCTGGGCAAGAATCAGTACAGCGAGGGCAACCATTGAAGCGCGGGTACTGGTGACGAGGCGGATGCGTCCGTTGTGGATTAACGGGGAGCGCATTCATCAGGTTGGGCTGCCTTATCACTGGGGATACAAAGGCAAAGCGAAAGGCGACGTGGTGAATGATCTGTTGGCGATCAGCGAAGAACCGAATGTGCGAATCATGGAAACGAAGGCGCTGATGTGTTCGGTGGCGCCGGGAAGACGAGCGTGTGGGACAGGCGGCTCGCCTGTCCCGTCCGAGCAAGATCAGGATTCTTTAACTGCTCCGGACTTCGTCCGGGCCGAACAGGCCAAGCCGCCTGTCCCACATGGTTCGGGGAGACTGACATGGCTGTAACAGCGTTCCTAACCGATTCCACTCTGTGCATTGGCTGCAAAGCCTGTGAAGTGGCCTGTAAGGAATGGAACGGCGTCAGCGAAGATGGTCTCGACTGGAGCGGATTCTCATACGACAACACAGGCGCAGTCGGGCACTCGACGTGGAGGCACGTCAAGTTTGTAGAGAATGCGCCGGAGCCGGGTTTTGGCGGAAATGCTGCCGAGCTGAATTCGTGGTCGTTTTCTTCCGATGTCTGCAAGCACTGCGAAAATGCCGGGTGCCTAGAGGCGTGTCCCACCGGGGCGATTGTTCGCACAGAATTTGGCGGAGTGTTTGTTCAGCCGGACATCTGCAATGGCTGCGGGTATTGCGTGGTGGCGTGCCCATTCGGAGTGGTGGAACGCAACCCTGACGATGGGCGGGCGTTCAAATGCACATTCTGCTATGACCGGCAAAAAGTGGGGTTGAAGCCCGCATGCGCGAAGGCGTGTCCGACAGAGTCAATCAAGTTTGGAGAAATTGAAACGCTTCGCGCTGACGCAAGAGCGCGCGTAGAAGAACTGCAGCAGCGCGGAATGGATGATGCCAATCTCTATGATCCCACCGAAACGAGCGTGGGCGGCACACACGCAATGTTTATAGTGCGGGGAGATGCGCGGGCTTACAATTTGCCGCCGAAACCAGAAGTCCCGACGATCTATTTGAAGAAGGCGTGGACTGCATCGGCCATTGGGGCTGCCGTGTTGCTGGGCGGGACTCTGGCCGCGTTTCTCGCTGAGCGCCCAAGGAGTCGGCGATGACTGCGTCGAGGCTACAATTGCCAGTCGTGGACAAAGAACAGCGGTTGATAGAGATTCGGCGAGAGGCAGAAGATCGCGGGCGAATTGATTCTCGCGGAATTCGTCCTGCGGGTGCGCCGTTTCCCAGGGCTTCTGTGGAGACTGGGTACTACGGGATTCCTCTGTTGAAGCGTCCGTCGTGGACGTGGGAAATTCCTCTTTATTTTTTCGTTGGCGGAGCGGCGGGCGCGTCTGCCGTGATCGGTGCGATCGCAAGTTATACCGGCGCGGACCGCAGGCTGGTGCGGCATGCGCGCTGGATTGCGGCGGCGGGCTCGGTGCTTTCGCCAGCGCTGCTAATCTCTGATCTCGGAAGACCCTCACGCTTCCTGAACATGCTGCGGGTGTTCAAGGCGCAAAGTCCAATGTCAGTTGGAGTGTGGACACTGCTCGGGTTTTCAGGCGGCTCGGTTGCGGCTGCGTTTGCGGGATCAATGCGGGAACGTTACGGAGAATCCCTTCCGATTCGAATTCTGGAAAATGCCGGCGAGGCAGCGTCTCTTCTCTTTGGGCTTCCGTTTTCGAACTACACCGGCGTGCTGATCGGAGCGACCGCGATACCGGCATGGAACGAGAATGCGGGCGAGTTGCCGATCCACTTTGGCATGTCAGGATTGGCGGCTTCAGTGGGACTGCTCGAACTGATGGGGCATCGCAGGAGTCGCGCGCTGCAAATGCTCGGGCTTGGCGCAGCGGTGTTCGAGTGCTGGGAAGGATGGCGTCTCGAAAGCCGCAAGAGTTCGGCGCCGGAGCCTCTGCAGCATGGATCGAGCGGCGGGATTATTCGGGCGGGAGGGATTTTGTCTGGCCCGCTGCCGCTTGCGTTGCGATCAGCAAGCATGTTGAGCGGCGGAAATTCTACGGCGTTGAGGAAATGGGCGGCGATTTCCGCGATTGCAGGATCGTTGCTGACGCGAATCGGCTGGATCCATGCCGGTCATGTGTCGGCGCAGGATTGGCGGGAACCGTTGAGAATACGGGAGTAGAGAGCTGACGTTATTCGTTCAGGGGCTAAAAATCCCCGAGTCTGTAAGACGGCTTACGCGGCGCGGGAAGCGCCGCTCTGCCACGGTGGCGCACGCATTCATGAGTCTTCCACGAAAGCGCACGCATTCATGACTTTGTCTGAAGCCTGCGAAGTCGTGCCTTCACCAAAACGGAAGAATTTCCAGGCAGATTCGTCTGATTTTAACCATGACTCTATGGCGGTAACCTGCCGTTAATACCACAGTAATTTGTGCGGGTTTGTGCCTCTGTGGGAGGCTTGATGCAGGGCCGACATCGGGCTCGACAAGTCTCTCCTATGACGCCACAAGTTTTCCATGACACGCTCGGGCTTTTCACGAGAGGGCTGCCGATAATGATTGGCGCCGTAGCGATGGTGGTATTTGGGAGCCTTTTGTGGTCAGAAGCTAATTCGGGCGTGCGTCCGGAGGGCTGCAGCCGCCAACCGAAATCTTCCGGTTCCCAACACTCTCGCTAGAGTCGCATACCCTACGATCAAGTTTCGCTTGTGCTTGGTCTTCATATTCCGATTGATCTGATTCCCTCAGCGGCTAAAGCCGAATTCAACGAGCGACTTTATCGGCACGAGTAACTCGTGCCCTTCCCCATTGATTTAGCGATCGCGGTTCTTGGGGTCCTCCGATCCACGTGCGCCACACTGCGCGATTCCGTCGTCTATACTATTGCGTTTGCTTGGCTCGCCGAGTTCTGAGGAGTTCGAGTGAAGATTTTGGTTTGCATGAAGCAGGTGCCGCCGAAGGATGCGCCGCTGAAGCTGAACGAAGCTGGCACTTGGATTCGCGAAGATGTTTCCTACGAAGTGAACGAGCCGGATGCGTTTGCGCTGGAGGAAGCACTGCGTCAGAAAGAGAAGCACAGTGGCGAGGTGGTGGTGATCACGGCAGGACCGGCGCGGGCGCAACAGGTCCTTCGCGAGGCGCTGGCGAAGGGCGCGGACCGCGCGATCCACCTGGAAGATGCGGCGTTCGTCGGGCTCGACGCATTCAACACGGCCGGCGCGTTTGCAGCTGCGATCAAGGACGAGCAATTCGATCTGATCTTTACGGGATTGCAATCTGATGATTGTGGTTTCGCGCAAACTGGAGTGATTCTTGCCGAGCTGTTGGGATGGCCGCATGCGACCATCATCATGCAGATCGAGAAGACCGAGGGCGGGATCAAGGTGAAGCGGGAGCTCGAGTCCGGATACTTTCAATTCGTGGAGATGCCCTTGCCTGCGGTGCTCACCATACAATCGGGAATTAATAAGCTGCGATATGCGACGCTGATTGGGATCAAACAGGCGAAGAACAAACCGCTGCGAAAGGTTGCGCTTGCCGAGTTAGGGCCAGCGATTACCGCCAACTCACAGAAAATTGAACGCATGTACGTGCCGCAGAAAACCAAGAAGACGGAATATCTGGAAGGAAGTTCGGCGGAGATTGCAAAGAAATTGGTGGAGAAGCTGAAGGATGAGATACGGGTGCTGTGAAAGAGCAGACGTAGCAAGCTACGTCTCTACGCGAAAGAGTTGAGGAGGAATATGTCAAGCAAGCAGATGATTCGCGAAGAAGAAGTTCAATTGGGTGGAGACGAGACGCAGGGGACCGTCCTGATGGCGGTTGGAAAACTCCTGCTCTGGACGAGCTTGATTTTTCTTGCCTTCGTCTACAGCGGCATAAAAGGAGGGTCCTATCTGTACACTTTCTGGTTTCTTGCCCAGATAACGGTTGGAGCAGGTCTACTCATCATTGGCAGAATTAAGCGCGGAAGTTTGACTCACTAGTCATTAGGAAAATGTCTGAGACGATTCTAGTAGTTGTCGAACAGCGTGAAGGGAAACTCAACCGAGTTTCCTGGGAAACCCTTGTCGCGGGACAGTCGCTCGCGGCTGAGATGGGATGGACGCTTGAAGCTGCCGTCGCTGGAAACGGCGTTAGTGCAATTGCCGGCGAAGTTGCGGCCAAAAAAGTTTCGAAGATCCATGCCCTGGAATCCCCCGGATTCAGTCCTTACACGCCCGAAGGGTTTTCCGCAGGGCTGAAACAGTTCATTTCTGCAAAGCAGCCGCGCCTGGTGCTCATGCCACACACGTACCAGGTACGCGATTTCGTTCCGAAATTGGCGACGGCGATGGGTCGGACCGTAATCAGCGACTGCATTGGATATCGCAAAGAAGGCGACAAGCTGCTGTTCACGCGGCAGATGTTTCAAGGAAAATTCGCGGCGGATGTCAGCTTCAATTGCGATCCACCGTGGTTCGTGACATTTCAGAATGGAGCATTTCGCGGGGATCGAGTCGAGGCGGGAGCGAGTGCGGCGCCGGTGGAATCCGTGAACGTGGATATTCCTCAGGGAACGATTCGGAACAAACCTCAGGAAGTTTTCAAAGAGGCGAAACAAGCCGTGGACCTGACGCAGGCGGAAATCATTGTTTCGGTCGGACGGGGAATTAAAGAGCAGAAGCACATTGAACTGGCGAAGCAGTTAGCAGATGCGCTGGGCGGAGAGATCGCTGCATCGCGTCCGATTTGCGATTCGGGATGGTTGCCGATGGACCGGCAGATTGGATCGTCGGGCCAAACCGTAGCGCCGAAGTTGTATCTTGCGCTGGGAATCAGCGGGGCGATCCAGCACATTGTCGGGATGAAGGGCGCGCGGTCGGTGGTGGCGATCAACAAGGACCATGAAGCGCCGATCTTTGAGATTGCAGACGTCGCAGTGGTGGGGAATTTGTTTGATGTGGTTCCGGCGTTGATTGAGGAAGTCAAGAAGATGAAGAGTAGTGCTTAAGGGTACTGCTAGACATCGGGACTAAAATAGGACCACTGGAACTAAGAGCCAGTCAGGTGAGGGTGCATCAATGCGTCGAGGAATAAAGCGAGTTACGAACGGAAACAAGCTGAAGGTTAAGCCTTCGGATCGAAGCCAGGTTCTTCTCGCTCGGATTCGACATCGTCGCGAACAGATCCAGGACCGTGTAGGCGTGTTTGAGGACAGCGCCAGGCTGATCCAACAGGAGAGAGAATCGCGATTCTGAACTATGTGCTCGATGCCAGCGTTGCTCTGAAGTGGTTCCTGCCTGAGCTTCTCAGTTCATCAGCCGAGCGCCTGCTGAACGGGTTTCTAAAATCGAAGCTCAACTTGCATGCGCCCGACCTTCTGTTGCTTGAGACGGCGAACGCCCTTTGGAAAAGATCGGCCCTCGGGCATGGTTTGTCATCGGCAGACGTGCAGGCTATATACCGGGACCTTGTGACAATTCCGCTGAATTTCGACGGCTCGGAACAATTAGCTGGAGCAGCATTAGACTTGGCAATCAGCCAAAAGCATTCTGTTTACGATGCAGGTTATTGTGCCTTGGCGGTCAACCTAGACTGCGAGCTCATTACGGCGGATTCTGCTCTGGTTTCGAAGTTAGCCGGAAATCTTCCGTTCGTTCGCCATCTCTCAACGTTCAACCTATGACACTTTTCTTCCGCAAGCCATCCGCGGACATCTCTCGCCCCCAGATGCCGGCCGATGTGGTCATCGTTGGTGGCGGGCCGGCAGGAATGGCTTGCGCGTTACGACTCTCGCAACTGATTGATCAGCACAATTCCAGCAATCCAGATTCGCAGCTCAGCAAAGAAAACATCTACGTGCTCGAGAAAGCACGCGAAATAGGCCAGCACTGCCTTTCAGGGGCGCTACTGGATCCGCGATCCATGCGCGAACTGCTGCCGGGTTTCGAAAAGGAAGCACCGCTCGATGCTGCGGTTGCGAAGGAGGCAGTTTATTTCCTGACCGAAAAAGGCAAATTCAAATTTCCTATCACCCCTCCGCCGCTGCAGGACCACGGAAATTACGTCATCTCGCTGAATCGTTTTGTGAAATGGCTAGGGAGCAAAGTCGAAGAAGCCGGAGTTACGATTTTTACGGGCTTTGCAGGATCAGAGTTGCTGTTCGACGGAAAGCGCGTCACGGGCGTGCGCACAGATGACAAGGGATTAGACAAACAGAATGAACAGAAGTCGAACTTTGAGCCTGGATACGATTTGCAGGCGAAGATTGTGATTCTTGCCGAAGGTACGCGCGGCTCGTTGACTAAGCAGCTCATTCAGAAATTTGATCTGATGAAGGACCGCAATCCGCAAACCTTCGGTCAGGGAGTGAAAGAGCTGTGGGAAGTTCCTTCAGGGCGAATTGCTGCGGGCGAAGTGATTTACGCGATGGGATGGCCGCTGACGTCGCGCGAGTATGGCGGCGCGTGGATTTACGGCGGCAAGGACAATGTGGTGTCGCTCGGATTCGTCACCGGCCTGGATTATCCAGACCCGCGGCTCGATCCTCAGCGAGTGTTGCAGGAGTTCAAGCGGCATCCATTTGTTGCCAAGCTACTTGAGGGTGGCAAGATGGTGCGTTATGGCGCGAAATCTCTACCATACGGCGGCTGGTGGGCGATTCCGCCAGTGGCGGGGGATGGATGGATGATTCTCGGCGACTCGGCAGGATTCTTGAATTCTCAACGGTTGAAGGGAATTCATCTGGCGATCAAGAGTGGAATGCTAGCGGCAGAAACGGCGTTCGAGGCGCTGAAGAAGAGTGACTTCTCCACGAAGACTCTGGGGGAGCTCCAAACGCGCGTAGAAAACAGTTGGATCAAAGAAGAGTTGTGGAAAGTGCGCAACTTCCATCAGGGATTTGAGCATGGCTTCTGGCGTGGCATGTTTCACGCGGGCTTACAACAATTCACCGGCGGACGCGGCGTGCGCAGCCGTTACTTAGGGACCGCCGGATATGCGCGGATGAAAAAGCTGGCTGAACTCCCCGCCGATGGCGGCGCGGAAGCGGGGCTGATTGGATCCGCAAAAGGCGACGGCAAGCTGACGTTCGACAAGCTCACGGATCTTTATCACTCGGGAACGAAGCATGAGGAAGATCAGCCGGCGCATTTGATCATTCACGACACCAACATCTGCGAGTCGCGATGTATTCGCGAGTATGGCAGTCCTTGCCAGCATTTTTGTCCGGCGAATGTTTACGAGATGCTGGATGATTCTTCGGCGGCGAACGGCAAGCGCATCAGTTTGAATCCGTCGAACTGCGTGCACTGCAAGGCGTGCGATATTCAGGACCCATATCAGATCATTACGTGGGTCCCGCCCGAGGGCGGCGGCGGACCGAATTACGACGGCATGTGATGCGCCCAGCTTCTTTCCCGCGGATTTTCGCGGATGGACGCGGACTGTTAGTCACCGGCGCGGGGCGGGCCTGGAGGGCCGCCGCTACATGTGCGAGGTCGTAGTGGAATTGTGAAAAACGTGGCACAATAAGTTCCCCAACTCGCCAGGACTGGGGGGCATTTCCAACTCTGAGGTTCGTGATGTCACGCTTGCTTGCAGTAGTTCTCGCCGCCTTGGTGGTTACAACTCCGGTTATCGCGCAGGAAGACGCGCCGCAAGATGCCGAAAAATTGCAAAGATTCTCCGATCATTACTCGCATGCCGGGCAGCACGATTCATAGTTGCGAGAATAAGGAATTCGAACAGGTGAAAATGCCGGCAGGTAAGAACGCCGACGGCGAAGTCATTGAGAAAACGCTCGAAGGCGAATATCACTCTTGGGACTACGGCACGCGCGAGGGCGTCAGCGAGATTCAGGTGTTTCGAAATTTCGAGACTGCGCTGAAGCAGGCGGGTATGAAGATCGTGTACGAGGACTCGCCGGGAACGATCACCGCCAACAAAGGCGACACGTGGTACTGGCTCCAAAACTCGGGTAGCTACTACTACCAAACGCTACTGACAGTGAAGTCCATGCAGCAGGAAGTCAGTGCCGACGCATCGAGCATTGCCGATGAGCTGACGAAATCGGGCCACATTGCGGTCTACGGAATTCATTTCGAGACTGCTAAAGCAACCATTCTGCCGGATTCCGAGAGTGTTCTTTCAGAAATTGCCAAAATGCTGCAGCAGAATCCTGACGTGAAAGTCAGGGTCGAGGGCCATACCGACAATGTCGGCCAGGCCGCAAGCAATCAGTCTCTTTCAGAGAAGCGGGCGCAGGCTGTGGTTGCGTGGCTCACGTCGCATGGAATTGAGGCATCACGCCTGAAGGCGAAAGGTTGGGGCGCGAGCAAGCCGATTGAGGACAATGGTACCGAAGATGGACGCGCCAAGAACCGGCGTGTGGAGCTGGTGAAAATCTCGTGAGGAAGACATGAAAGCATTTATTTTCGCAATCGTGATCGGGGGCTGCTTAGCCGCTCCGGCTCAGACTCCGGCTCCCGCTGAGGCATCGGCACACCCATCACCGCCGCCGGTTACTATTCCTTCAACCGGTTTTGCCGGCCTCGATAAGTACCGAGCCTCTCGAATCGCGGTTTATACCGACGATTACGGGCAGTTGGCTCGTTATCGCGATGCGAATGCAGCGCTGAAGCCGCCGGCGGCGGGCGAGAACCGCGTGGTCTTTTTCGGCGACTCAATTACGGACATTTGGCATCTTGACGAATCGTTTCCCGCTAAGCCGTATGTCAATCGCGGAATCGGCGGCCAAACTACCTCGCAGATGCTGGTGCGCTTTCGGCAGGACGTGATCAATCTTCAGCCCAAGGCAGTTGTCATTCTTGCGGGGACTAACGACATTGCGGGCAATAGCGGACCGATCTCGAATGAAGACATTGAAGCGAATTTTACGTCTCTTGCCGAGTTGGCTCGAACCAACAAAATTGCCGTGATTTTTTCTTCCATCCTGCCGGTCCACAACTACACGCCAGAGTCACAGGATTTTTATGCGCAACGGCCGATGGAACGGATTCTGGCTTTGAACCGGTGGTTAAAGGATTATTGCTCGGCAAATAACTTGGTCTATCTCGACTACTTCAGCGCTGTGTTTGATGACAAGGGCATGCTCAAGCGGGACCTTGCCGATGACGGATTGCATCCGAACAGAGCAGGATTT
>QHZR01000425.1 GCA_003224755.1 Acidobacteriota bacterium | reverse complement strand
GCTGGTCCTACTCGAGTCAGTGTACCCGTAGCGGAGTCAATACTGAAAGTCAGAATGGCCTTGTTTGAGGTGTCTCCTGCAAATAAGAACTTCCCAGTCGGATCAATCACTGGACTCGTCACCGAGGCTCCGGATGCAAACGGGGAAGTTGATTAGTGGCATCAAGTCTCCGCTCGCATTAACGCTAAAGCCCATTATTCCACTGCCACCACCACCGCCGGATACATAAAAAAACTTCCCGGTGGGATCAAAGCTGCCGACGCCAGAGGTAGCAGAACCGGGCTGAAACGGGGAGTTGGAGAGTGCGGTCAGCGCACCGGCGGCATCGATGCTCCAAGCCATGATTCCATTCATGCTGAATCCAGTGGTCGCATAAAACGTAATTTCCCGATGGATGCACCGCCAGACCACCGATCGTTGAATTAACCTGGGGAGAATACGGCGAACCGGGAACCGGCACAGTGAGGGCTCCAGTATTCGGATCAATTGGGAATCCCGAGACACTCTGCAGCGTAATACCATTGGCTCCGGTGGGGTCAATGTTTTCTGTATAGAGAAAATGCCCGGAGGGATGCACACGCACAATAAACGGAGCGTCATCGCCGGGGAACGGCGATCCCGTCACGCCGCTGAGTGCTCCTGTTGAACCGTTCACCCCAAGGGCGCCAATTCCTTCAAACACGCCGGTACCCAAGGTTGAGCTTCCATAAAACAGGAACTTCCCCGCTGGGTCTATGCTCAACACGCCCGGACCACTAATCGGGGGACAGCCTATACAAATTTGGGTGACCACGAACGCACTGGTTTGTGTTGGAACGTCCGTGTTGGGATCAATGGTAAAAATCCCTATTGCGTTTGCGCCGGGACTTGGAAACGAAATGTAGAGGTACTTCGACGTAGGGTCAACTGCGATTTGAGGAACCACAAACCCAGAAAGGGTAGTCATCCCGGACGGACTCAAAGCCCCCGTGGTGGTGTCCACCTTATAGGTAGAGAGTTGAAAGCTGGCACCTGGTGTTGGACCAGGAGGTGTCATGGCATACAAGAACTCCGACATCGGGGGAGGCGGTGGCATGATCCCAGAGCTGCTTCCGCAACCAGACAAGGCGAGCAACGCTAAGAGGTAGATAACCACCGGCCCGAGACGATTCTTCATTGGCATTCCCCGACCGAAAATTGCCAGACATTGTACAACGCAAAGGCGATCAGTTGTCCGGTTGTTCTTAGGCGGCCATATCGAGGTGTTCTTAGGGGGTGAATTCTGAGTTAACGCTTGGAGTCTTCGGGCAAATAAAAGGCAGCTCGCCGAAACGAGCGACTTACCCAATGCGGGGCTGGTTGACTCCTAAACTATTTCGCTGTCACTAGCGACTTGGGAAAAGCATTTAAGCATTCAGCATCAGCATTCAGCCAAGCCCTAAACCGGCTGTCATTCCGAGTCGCTTTAGCGGTGAAGAACTGCAGTTGAGATTCGTCATCAAAAACACGCTCACTGCGCAGCTACAATTTCTTCATGGAACCGCAATATGAATTTGGCGAATTCGTGGTAACTACCGACGCCGCATGGCTCGACGAGGACTTGATTCACAAGGTTCTTTCGACAGGCTACTGGGCCGAAGGCATTCCGCGGGAAGTGGTTGCGCGATCAATCCGGAATTCCCTGTGCTTCGGAGTCTTTGAGGGTGCGAAGCAAGTCGGATTCGCTCGCGTCATCAGTGACTACGCTACGTTTGCATAGCTGGCTGACGTGTTCATCATCGAATCTCATCGGGGGCGCGGCCTGGCGAAATTTCTGATGGAATGCATTTTCCGGCACCCGGAATTGCAAGGCCTTCGGCGCTGGACGCTACTCACCCGCGATGCGCACGGGCTTTACGCGCAGTTCGGTTTTAGGCCGCTGGCCCATCCAGAGAGGTTTATGGAACTGCACAATCCCGACGTGTACAAGAATTAGTTCCCTACGACATCCCGCCCAAGCAAAGCTTGGACGGGGCACCCGGTGAGTGCTTGTTACAATATCTCTGCTGAGAACTCCATGAACACCAAAATGTCCCGCCCATTATATGAAGCCGATCCCGATATCGCTGCTGCCATTGACAACGAAACCCGCCGCCAGCACGACGGCCTAGAGCTGATCGCCTCGGAGAATTTCGTAAGCGAAGCCGTGCTCGAAGCCATGGGTTCGGTGTTCACGAACAAGTATGCCGAGGGGTATCCTGGCAAGCGCTATTATGGCGGTTGCGAGTACGCCGACGTCGTCGAGAACCTGGCACGTGAGCGAGCGAAACAACTCTTCGGCGCGGAACACGCCAACGTGCAACCTCACTGCGGTTCGTCGGCGAACATGGAGGCGTACGCCGCTGTGCTGCAGCCCGGGGACACCATCCTCGGCCTGAATCTCGCGCACGGCGGGCACCTCACGCATGGGCATCATCTGAATTTTTCCGGCAAGACCTACAAAATCGTCCCTTACGGCGTCACCAAAGAGACAGAGACGATTGATTATGACGATCTCGAAAAGCTGGCAGAGAAAGAACAGCCCAAGCTGATCATCGGTGGCGGCAGCGCGTATCCCAGGATCATTGATTTTTCCCGCATGCGCCAGATCGCCGACAGAGTTGGCGCGCTCTATCTCGTGGACATGGCTCACTTCGCGGGGCTCGTTGCCGGAGGAGTGCATCCCTCGCCGGTACCGCATGCGCAGATCGTGACAACGACTACGCACAAGACTCTGCGCGGTCCCCGCGCAGGCATGATTCTTTCGAAACAGGAATTTGCGGCGGCGATAGACAAAGTTGTTTTTCCCGGCATGCAGGGCGGGCCGCTGGTCCACATCATTGCTGCTAAGGCCATGTGTTTCCGGGAAGCCTTGCAGCCGGAGTTCCGCGACTATGCCCGCCAGATCGTCGCCAATGCGAAAGTGCTCGCGGAAACTCTAGCGGCGGAAGGCTTCCGGATTATCTCCGGCGGAACTGACACTCACCTGATGCTGGTGGACGTTTTCTCCAAAGGCATGCTGGGCAGTGAAGCAGAAAAGGCGTTGGGCGAGGCCGCAATTACCGTCAACAAGAACGCCATTCCGTTCGATACCAATCCGCCGATGAAGCCCAGCGGCGTCCGCATCGGCACGCCAGCGCTGACCACTCGAGGCATGAAGGAGCTCGAGATGCGCCAGGTCGGGCGATGGGTTGCGGAGGTGCTGAACAATCGGAATGATGCGTCGGTGCTCGGTAAAGTTCGGCGAAAAGTGCTGGAGTTGGCGGAGGTGTTTCCGCTATACGCAGAGCGCAGGGAGAAGGCGCACGCCGGAGTACAAGCCTAGAAATTGGCCATCCGATGAGTCCTGGGTGGTGACATCGAATCGTCCCTCGCAATAGGTACGCTTCGCATTCGAGGATATTTCTGATGCACCTGACCGCAACGTTTCTGCTCCACGGCGAACAAATCATCCCAATGTTGATAGCAGTGTTTTTGGTCGTGCTTCTCGTTCTAGACACGCTAG
>QHZR01000421.1 GCA_003224755.1 Acidobacteriota bacterium | reverse complement strand
AGGCCGCGTTCAAGGCTGATCTGGAAAAGCTGCTGAAGAACGAACGTCACATGCCCGAGGACAAATTCCTGCTTATGAGCCGGAAGGGAAAACGTCTTGGGGTCGCGTATGCGAGCACGCCACGAAGTGAAGGCGGAGCAGCGTCGCTGAAGTTCAAAAACAAATGAGCGGAAACAGGTAGCAATTCACCGCGGGGCGAAAGCAACGCCGGTACAGCCAGTAATCGTCACGGCAAATTTGGCAAGACGTGGCAGCAAATTAGGGGCTCCTCCCAGCTTTCACGAAGACGCGCTCCTTTTCGATCGCGTTCGTTGTGCGGTTCGGATGGTGATGCCTCGCTCATCTCGGCGCCGGTCGCCTTCAGCCACTCATGCAGAATGGCGTACGGCCGGCGACCTGGTCACGGATTTGATATTTCCTGTGAGCCCTGATCTGGTGAATTCGGTAGCGCCCGACGCTAACTTTTGTTGAACGCTATCCTTTCCTCGAAGCGAGACAGCATCAGCGGTTCGCCCGCTGCCTCGCGGGGGGGGGGGATAAATTCGGTTTTTTGGGTATTTTCAACAACTCCATCAGGAGTTTGGTGCGCTCTTCAACCCAAACGGGGCAAAGAACGGCACATGTAAAATCTGTGCGTATGACGCGGCGTTCACAAGAATAGAGCAGTCGCGGCAAATCTCGGAACAATCGCCCCCTTTAAAATTCGTATGACGGAGGTTCTCAATGGTTACGAAGAATCAAAAGCGTCGCTTCAGTCTAGTCGCCCGCTTCAAGCAATTTGAAAGGATGGTGGCGGTTGGCGTCGATGCTCGGTAGCGCGGGTGGGAGCCGCGCTCGAAGGTCTCAATGATGACCATGCGGCCGCCGCAACAGGGGCATTTGTCTGCCTCAGCATTGTCAGGCGCGGTTTCGATCGTGGGTGCAGCTGTAGCCAGCAGCTCGCGTGCGCGTGCGATGTTCTCAGCACGACAGGTGCTGGCAAAGAGCCCGTAATGGCGGATGCGATGGAGCCCTTTGGGTAGGACATGAAGAAGGAAACGGCGGATGAATTCGTGGGTCGCCAGCGTCATGGTCTTGTAGCGGCCTGGCCCTTTGATCCGGTAGTCCTTGTATTTGAAGGTGACGCCGCTCGCGTTGGCAGCAATCAGTCGGCGGTTGGAGATGGCGACGCGGTGGGTGTAGCGTGAGAATTCGATCGGGTTGGTGTCGAACTCGTTGCAGCCCGCGGCGAGGGCATTTTCGCGCTCACCGGCGAGCGCATGCGCGGACAGAGCTATGATCGGGATGTCGCGAGTTTGCGGATCGCCCTTGAGCCTCCCGTGGCTTCCCAGCCATCCACGACGGGCATTTCGAGATCCATCAGGATTATGTCGGGGCGCTCGCCCCTCTGGCAGCTATAGACCAGGAACCTGCATTTTGCGGTGGGCCCAGTTCCTAAGATCCGCCACCGTGAACCGTTCGAGGAAAGGATTTGCCTTGATCAATTTTTCTCGCGTGGTCCGACCGGTCGCGTCAGCGGTCGCCATAACCAGGGCAGCATCAGCATCCTCCATCGCCGACAAGATCGCCACAGCTCCGGCGCCACCAGCAAAGTGAGCCAGGTAAAGCGTTCCAGGCGTCACCGGCAGACCCCGTTTCCTCAGTATCTCGGCATTCCGTTCAGTAAATCGCGCGGTAATCTCACGCGCGATCTTCGCATCCCGCCGCAATTCTAGGATTTCCGCTTGGCTGCGTCCCTTAGCCAAATCTGGTCGGTGCGCGCGGATCATGTTGAGCCAAGTTTCGTCGAGGAATTGACCGAGCCCGGTTGCGCTAGAACGTTTGTTCTTGGCGTTTGGATCGTCGTCAGATTCAACGCCGATAATCCGCTCGACCACGGCCTCAATAGCCGGTCCGGGGGTCGGCTCTTCCCGCTGAGAAGCAGGTGGCCAATAAAATCCGGACGCAACAAGCCAGCCGAATGCAGCCGCGGTCAAGAACACGCCTAGGATGATCAGAGACCACCGTCTCCAACCGCTACGGCGCAGCTCAGGTCCGAAATCCATCGTCATTGGAAGCTGCGAGTTGTGAGCTACGCGGGTGTGAATTGCGCTGGCTTGGCTTGGTGCGGGAGTTCAACCAGCTTGAGACATGCGAGTCTGTCCAGCTCAAGAGATCGCTTGCCAAACGCACGGCATAGCGAGAGCAGCGTGTCATAATCACATCACATAGCTCGATGCCGAACACCAGCAGCTGACCTAGAACACGCCCGCCTACGTAGAGACCGACCGTGGGTATCAAAGCAAAGAAAAATAAATTTCCGATTCGTTGCTCAAGTGATCCCGAGACAAACGCGGCGAACGCAGCTCCGAAGAATAAGCACACAACGGAGAGATATTTACCAGCCCTCATGACAGCTGGTCCTGGATGAGGACTTTTCGCAGCCCGCCGTCGGTTAATGCCGCCGTATGTGGGTGCTTGCCCCATTGTTACGCTCCACGTGCCAGCTACGAGATGCCAGGCTGGTCGAAGTTCGGTTGCAAATTGATTTAAAGTGGCAGCGGATTATCCCCTTCGGTGGTTAATCTTAACATCGCCTCTAGAAACTAACTTCGATGCGCTCCGGAGCGCAGTTCGATGCGATGCAATGCGAGGTACGATTGTAATGCTGCTGCATGAATTAGCTGGCAGCTCGGTTAGTCTAAGCCATTTGTTAAGAGAGGAGCAGTAGAAGCCGCGCTCTTCGTCCACAACAGTCGCTCGCTGCCAAGCGACAGAGGCATTCATGGATCAAGAGTTGGACAGACCAGTGACAGCGGTTCCTCTTGTAGTCGGAATTCGGCGTCGAATTGACGCTATGATGGCGCAAGGCCAGGAGCTCTTGCATACATTTCGCCGGCTGTTTGAAAGCACGATTTCCAGCAGAATGACATTGATATTTGTTGTCGAGGGAATGCGCCGCCGAACGGACGTGGGTACAGCCGGTCGGCTGCTCGGCAAATTTCGACGTCAGAAGATGCTAGCAGTCGTTACGGGACTGGTTGGGCTAGCTCTCATCTTGATCCTTCTTCTCGAAATTAGCCTCAGGATACAGCT
>QHZR01000420.1 GCA_003224755.1 Acidobacteriota bacterium | reverse complement strand
GCGGCTGGTGTCAAGTCAAATTGTTGCGGGTAGGACGCTGAATGCTGTGTCAGACGGCGCTTTCGCGGCGACGCCCCTGAACGCTCAAGATCGCACCGCGAAACACAGCATGCGAAACTAAGGCCGTCCACTCAGCAGCGCGATATTGTGCCCTACCAAAGCACCCTCTCCCGCAAGAATAAGGCGCAGCGTGATGCGCTCGGCCCGGTAGTGGTGCTTTACATGGAGCAAATAGACGGTTCCCAGACCAGCGCCGAAACTTAGTGCTGAAGCTGTGGCCTGACCTGCCGCGCCTCTTGTAACCAGTGGCCGCATCAGCGGGTTCATTTCTCTGAAACCCTCGCTCAAACCTCTCTGAGTGGTGATTGCATCCGCCGCAAGCTGTCCGGCGAAGATCGAGAAGTCAATTTTGTTCTCGGTGTTCCAGAACTTGTGCATGCTCGGAGCATCGGGTACATGGCCTCCGATTGCAGGTTTCTCTTGGGCGCTAGCCGCACCCACCAGTAAGAACATGGCCAGCAATTTGAATTTCATTAGTTCTCCCCAAGCAACGCGCGAGGGTCGCACAGTCGGACTGCATTTCAATAGGAGAGGAGTCTTTGGGGTTCTAGCGTGCGGGATCAGGGTACGCTCTTGCAAGGGGTTGTCAAGTCAGAATTTCAATGCATCGCGTGTCGCATAGGCAGCTTTGCGCGAGGGTTTTCGTTTGTGCCGGGCTTCCGGAAGAAAGCGCCTGAGATCAGCGCAAGCTATCAGGTACGCCATACACGTATCGTCCGCCGCGATTAAACCGGCATTCCAGATTTCTGCCGCTGTCGGGACAGGTAACGCAAAAATCCTGCCAATTTTCAACGCCCTACCCCTTGAAAGTAGTCCCGTGCGGGAGCATAATCCGCACCGGTTTGGGAGAGCCAGCCGCTCTCAACATTTCGCGTTGTTCAGCGACCTTCCTGAAAGTGCCCCGTGAGTGCGGAAACACTCAAGCGAGGCTGGACCACGAAGCCAGAACGAGGCTGGCAAGCATGGGAATTTAGGCCAGCCAAGGAGCACATCATGCATCATTCTCTGCGTCTTCTGGTGGCACTCGGAATTAGTTTACTACTGCCTGGTTGCGGTGGACCCACGTTCAGAACTCCACCAACGCCGCACATCAGCTCAATCTCTCCGACGAGCGCGACTGCGGGCGGTCCACCTCTTCTCTTGACTGTAAATGGGTCGAATTTCGCGTCCAGTTCGGTGGTTGATTGGAATGGTGGCGACAGGGCCACCTCATTCAAGAGTAGTACGCAACTCACTGCGACCATCACTGCCGCAGACCTCGCCACTCCTGGCACAGCCGGGGTGACAGTTGCGACCCTCGGGGACCCTTTTAACCCAGTTTCAAATACTGCTGTTTTCACCATCAATCCCTAAAAGCCAGCTTCGAGTCAGGAGCGCAGCAGACGCACTGGCGAGGGATTGGCATGAGCACGGCTCGCCGCGCCTCACAGCGGCTCCGTGCGCATGGCGCACAGATACGGCGGTGCAGTGATGCCGGGTGACACCCGCACGCGAGATTCCCGCATGGGCGGAACGTCCGAGCGGCTGTTATTGTAGAAGCAGAGCAGATGCCGATTCCTTTCCAGCCCATGCCGTTGCGACGCCGGAGCCTGCCGTTCGATGACCCCGATTGCTTCTTTGAACTGAAATATGACGGATTCCGGACACTCGCCATAATCGAGCACGGCCGTGCTTAGTTGCTCTCACGCAACGGGAATCCGTTCGCTTCGTTCGCAGAACTTGGAAAACAAATCGAGGCTGTACTACCAAACGCAAGAGCGGTCGCATGCTTGGCATTCACGGCTCTTGTGAGATCACGGCGAACTAAGCGAATCTCCCCAAGCTCACGCGATGCAAAGTTGTTCACACTCAGAACACCAAGCTTTTCCGCTTGACATTGTCGGGCAAACAACGAGAATACCTACGTATTTGCTGCGGCTATCCCGCCCACGCATCCCCTGAATGCCGCAGCCACGTCCGGTTTCCGAGACAATCGAGCCTTGCCCAAGCTCCCGACGGGCAAGGGGAGTTGTAACGCTCACCGCAAAGGAGGAAATTCCATGCTTCGCAAATCCAGTTTCGTGTTGCTAGGACTGTCGGTCGCGTTTGTCGTCAGCACCATGTTGTCCATCACCGCTGAGGCGGGCACCGTCTTATCGAAGGGTACCGTCAGCTTCAACACTTCCTTCTTCGATTCAGTCACCAACGAGACAGTTAAAGTTTCGGGCACCCTTCATTTCATCACGCAGGCCACAAACACATCCAACGCAGATACTCTGAATCTCTATCCAGTGCTGCCCGCCAACTTCGTCGCTGTCGGACAAACCACCGGAATACATTACAAAGTCCCGAACATTACGCTGATAATGCATCCACGCCCCCACTTAACCCTCAAACTAGTGCAGTAGCCCAATCCGACTACAGCCGGACTGCGCGACTACGTAGACCCTGAGAAGATCACGGGAATGGCCGCAATGAACGCTCGTTCGCAAGCAACACCTTGAGCGCCAGAACCGCGTCAGCGTCGAGCGCGTAAGTATTGCGGCCAGGTACCCATAGACCCTCTGATCCCTTCAGCATAAGAGTCCTCCATGTAGGAAGCTGCGAAGTCGTTGAAATGAGAAATTCAGCAGATGCAGTCGGCTATTCCTGTTCACGAATGGCCAGCACACAATGCTCTGACTGTGGCAGTGAATTGTGTGAACCCCACGCGGAAAACTCTGGCGCATGTCGCTCGATCTTCTGCCCGTCCTGCTTTCTCTTTCATCGAGCGCAGCACTCGAAGCCCGCTCACGGGGAACGCCGAGAGCGAAAAAGGGCTTAAAACTAGCCGAACTGCGACTTCATGGTTCGTCATTTCTCACGTCAATGTCGAAACTGTAGGCACCTGCTTTGATCCCTTTGTGCTCATTTGAAGCACCATTCCGGGCCGTGTAGCTGTGTGACCTAGCGCGTCCAACTCTTCATTAAGGGCTGAAAGTCTGCCTCAAAGTCGATAATGCGTTTCTGAGAAGACATCAGCGCGCTGTGTTGCAAAGCTGCACAGAGGTGAGAAATGTGAGGCACCGCCGGTTGCGCGACAGGCGCGCGGAGATTGATGCGAAAAGATTTTGGGCAGCACAGCAGGGACGATCCTCTCAACCTGTGCAGATTTTTGGACCA
>QHZR01000419.1 GCA_003224755.1 Acidobacteriota bacterium | reverse complement strand
TTGCGGTTGATTGCCCGATGCCCCGCGTCGTGAGCTGATAGACCGCCTCGTAAGTCAGCGTGCCGGAACGCGAAACAATCCCTACCGAACCTTCCTTATGAATGCGCCCCGGCATAATTCCGATTTTGCATTTCCCTGGTGAAATAATTCCCGGGCAGTTCGGCCCAATCAATCGGGCGCGCCGCGTCTGCAGGAATTCCCAGGCGCGGACCATATCGAGCGTTGGAATACCCTCTGTGATGCAGATAATCAATTCGATCTCCGCGTCGGCAGCTTCCATGATCGCATCGGCTGCAAACGGCGGAGGCACAAAGATCACCGAAGCATCGGCTCCGGTCTTGTCCACGGCTTCTTGTACGCTGTTGAAGACGGGCCAGCCTTCGTGCGTGGTGCCGCCCTTGCCGGGCGTTACGCCACCCACAATCTTGGTTCCATATTCCGCGCACCCCTTCGCGTGAAATGTGCCTTCACGTCCGGTGATGCCTTGCACGATGACCCGCGTCGATTTATCTACCAGAATGCTCATGCTGCACTCGCCGCCGCGACCACTTTCTCCGCCGCATCTTTCATGGTTTCCGCGACGATGAAGTTCAATCCCGACTGCTGCAATATCTCTCTTCCCTGCTCCACGTTCGTGCCTTCGAGCCGCAATACGACCGGAAGCTGAATGTGCGTTTTGTTGGCAGCCTCGACGACTCCCCGCGCCAATGTATCCACGCGGAGAATTCCGCCGAAAATATTAATCAGCACAGCTTTCACGCTCTTGTCGCTCAGCAGGATCTCAAATGCGTGCGTCACCTGCTCGGCATTCGCTCCGCCGCCAACATCGAGGAAATTCGCGGGCATGCCGCCCGCGTACTTAATAATGTCCATCGTCGCCATCGCCAAACCGGCGCCATTTACCATGCAGCCGACATTTCCATCCAACTTGATGTAATTGAGGCTGTACTTGGAGGCTTCCACTTCCAGCGGATCTTCTTCTGTGATGTCGCGCAGTTCCTTCAATTCGGGATGTCGGAACAGCGCGTTGTCGTCGAAGTTCATCTTCGCGTCAAGCGCAAACAACCGTCCATCGCTGCATGTAATAAAAGGATTGATCTCCATCAGCGACGAGTCGGTTTCCGCAAAGGCCTTGTAGAGTCCGCCCATAAACTGAACCGCTTGATTTATCTGCTGCTGCTTCAGTCCTAATTGAAATGCCAGCTTTCGGGCTTGAAATGCTTCGAGCCCCATGCCGGGAGCAATGTACTCCTTCAAAATCGCGTTCGGATTCTCCGCAACAACCTGCTCGATCTCAATTCCACCGGCAACCGATGCCATGAAAACCGGCCTTGCCTCGGCTCGATCCACGACGATCCCGAGATAAAGTTCTCTTTCAATCGGGAGCGTCTCTTCAATCAGCAGGCGCCGCACCAGCCGGCCTTCCGGCCCAGTCTGATGGGTAACCAGCGTCATGCCCAGCATCTTCGAGGCAAGCTCGCCCGCCTCTTCCACCGACTTTGCGATCTTCACGCCGCCACCCTTGCCACGCCCGCCAGCATGAATCTGCGCCTTGACCACAACTCCGCTCGCGCCTGAGTCGAATCGTCGGCAATTTCGCCGCCGGGCACGGCCACACCAAATCTCTTCAGAATCGTTTTGGCCTGATACTCGTGAATTTTCATTGTGCTTCCCGAATTGGGGCAGGATCCGCTTGCGGCTGAAATGGCGCTGGCAGCAAACTCTAGATTTTATAGAAGCACTTTGAATCGGTAAAGCGGCGCGAAGGCGTTTCGCTCACTTTAATTCTTCTGCACTCGCTCCAGCTCTGCAGTAAGAGAGTCGACCGCGTGCTTCTCATACGCTTCCGCGTTTGGCCGAGAGAACACCGGCGTCACCAACTGAAGGTCTTTGCGGGCAGTCGCGTAGTCTTTTTTCTTAAACGCGATCTGCGCCTGCATCAGGGCCACGCCCGCGCCCCAATCAGCGTCGCCGGCGAGTTGTGTCACTGTAGGAATGTCAATTTGCTCAAGAAGCTTGCTGGCTTCATCCAATCTGCTGAGTCCGATCAGACAAGTCGCGAGCGTCGCCGCTACACCGCCTGTGAGTCCCGCTTTCGGCCCGAATGCCTTTGCTGAAGCCTCGTAAGCTTTGCGGGAATTCGCCTCGCCCTCGGCAAACTGGCCGGAGCGGCACATCGCTTGCAAAGCGTCCGATAAGGTTGCCAGTGCATAAAACCAGCGCGGCCCCTGTTTCTTTACCGCGAGATCGTGGATCGCCATGTCGTCGCGGATTGCATCATTCCACATGCCCAATGCACCCTCGGACTGCGCGCGTGTGGTCAGGACCTGCATCGTGAGGTCGTGGTCCGGGCCTAGGTGCGTCACAAAGTCGGGATAGATGGCATTGGCTTCTCTTACCGCATCCGCATGCTTATTCTGGATCATGTAAGCCTGCGCCAGATTCAAGCGCACGCGTAAGACATTAGGATTGTCGGGCCCACTCACCCGCACAAATGCCGGAATAAGCTCACGAAACGTTTGTTCCGCCTTGGCTCCTTCACCCAGGCGAATATACGAAAACCCTAAGCGTTGCTTAAAAGTCAGGCGTGCACTCTCATCAAAGGCCGGCAGCACTGCGGCTTTTTCGACCGCAGATTGAAAATTCTCCGCCGCAGCTTTGGCGTTATTATCAATCAAGGCCACCATTCCTCGCGCGGAGGCAAGCCACACCGGAACATCCGAGCGTGGGTGTGGCAACTTCGTGATCAGAGCTTCCTGTTGCGCAAGAATTGATTTGGCCAGCGGCTGCGAGTCCTTCTGGTAGCTCCGCGCCTCCGCGGTAGTGCGCTGCAGTTCTACGATGATTGCGTCCTGAGACAGCTCGCCATCAACCTCCCGAAATAACGCTGCCGCATGTTCATATTCACTGCGGGCGTCCGCATAATCGGTGCGGTTGTCGAGCGCGCGGGCGATGGTCTGGTGCAGCCGTGCCGCGACCAGGGGTTCATCTTTGAATTGATGATCAATCGAAGGCGACGCCTGCTTAATGGCGTCCGTTAACGACTCGCTTGCCTTACCGCTAAAAAATGGATTGCTGCGCCCCAACAGATCGTCAGAAAGAAACTGGTTGATTGAAGTCGCGATCGCAGTTTGCCGGCTGGCATGGTCGCGTTCGCGCGCCGCTCTTCTATATAAGGTGAAACTCACGCCCAATCCGGCAGCCAGCGTAATGACCGCAAGCACCACCCATGGCCGGCGTGCCCGGGCTTCTGCCAGTTTCCTTTCGGCGACCTGGGCGCGTAGCTTTGTCGCTTCGAGTTCATCGCGCCGCCCCCGTCGCTGATCGAGCGTCAAGAGGCGTTCGGCAAGGTCAGCAGCGCTGCTCAGCCGCTTGGCGGGATCGCCGGACGCCGCCTCCGCTACATCCTCGCGCAGCAGTGGATTTTGAATCTCCGCTTCCCAGCCGGCCGCAAGCGGCTTACGAAAATCACAAACCAGAAATTGATACAGCAGCACTCCCAGCGCGTACACATCCGAAGACGCGCTGGGCGACTGGCCGGCCAGCACCTCCGGCGCCAGATACATCAACGTGCCTGTAAGGGAGCCGGTCTCGGGCGACACGGTTTGAGTAAACCCGAGATTGGTGATCCCCAGAGCCTGCAACCGAGAAGGGTCGAACAACGACGCACTTCCAAAGTCCGCAACCTTGATCTGCCACCCGGCGCCTGCCTTCGCGGGCACAACCAGGATGTTGGCGGGCTTCAAGTCTTTGTGCAGCACGCCAATTCCGTGTGCCGACGCCACCGCCTTAGCCACGTCAGTCACCAACTGCAATCGAATGCCGAGTGGGACCTTTGCCAGGCCGCCTTGTCGTTCGGCCCATTCCGCCAAGTTTGGACCCGCATATTCGCTTTCCAGGAAAAACGGCGCGCTCTCGAAATTCCATTCAAGAACGCGAACAAATTCCGGCCGCTCGCCTAGTGATTCCCGCAAAAACCGTGAGATCGTAATTTCGCGCTTGAGCCCCTTCAGGCGAACACCGTCAGCAGCAAACTTGAACACCCTTTCCTCGCGCGTCTTGGGATTCTCGGCAATCCAAACTTCGCTTGACCCCGAGCGCTCCAGCGGACGCACAAGCAGCCACTGCTCTCTTCCCGGCACCGAATCACCCGATCTGAATCCTAGTTCCGGGCCGGCAGGGGCAGCGACCGACTTGCAATAAACCGGCACCGCCAGCCGGTATCCCACGCGCGGAACCGTCACCACCGCCGGATGGTCTTCGTCCCCCATCGCCTTGCGCAGCTTCGAAACGGCGGTGGCGAGCGAGCCATCCACCACCATCACGTCGGGCCAGACCGACTCCAACAATTCTTCTTTGGTGACGACCTCCCCGGCATGAAGAAGAAGCTGAAGCAGAATCTCCAGCGGCTTCGATTCGAGCTCTACCGGCTTGCCTTTCGTGCGCAATTCACGGCGCAGTTCGTCAAATTCGTAGTCGGAGAAACGCCAAAGGCGTCCCGTGGTTTCTTCTACATCTACTGCAGGTCCCTTGTAATTCACGAAGTTAGCGCCTCTTTAGAGTTCTTAAGAATTCCGTCAGGACACGAAAGGGTGAATTAGTGCAGGCTAGTGCCCCATACGGCCTGCTTCGGATTGAGCAATTCTGCCACAAACCGAGAAGCAGGCATAGAGAAGGTTTTTTGGCGCGATTTTTGGAGGCACAGGCGTGTCGCGCAGGACAAGGAAGAGGTCTTGGAGGAACCATGACAAAGCGAGGCAAAATCTTACGCGACGCGAGCGCCGGGCCGGGACTAGTCTCGGTGGACGGC
>QHZR01000418.1 GCA_003224755.1 Acidobacteriota bacterium | reverse complement strand
CGTCGGGATTTCATGTTCGTTTCTCCTCGAAATTCATTTCTTTGTTTCGGATAAGGGTGTTTTGCTTACGCTGGAGCTGTGATGAGGCTCTATGCGTTATGGTGTTATATATGACTATAACACTAAGTCGGATGTCAAGCAATTTCTGCTGGTAATGTGGGATTCAATACACTGATAGTATGTTCGACGGAATCTGAGTATCCGTTGACCCCGCGTGGAGGTGAATATGGCAAGCCTACCTTCTTTAGCCGGTGCACCAAAAAACAGGCGTTCGGCCCGCATTGCTATCGTCGACGAACACATTCGCCTTGAGAACGCGCACGATGTTGAAGGTGTTTTGCGCACCTTCGGCGATACCGCGCGCTACGACGATGAGGCCTGGGGCGAACACTACTTGGGTCGCGACGGAGTCCAAGCTTTCTATGAGCAGCTCATGAAGGCGCTGCCCGACCTGGAAATCCAGGTCCAGGGCCGGCATGTCACGGAGGACGCCATTCTGGTTGAAGTCGTAATTCGCGGAACGCAACTCGGCAGTTGGCGCGGTCTTCCAGCAACGGGGCGGTAAGTCGAGGTTCCCTTTGTGGCGTTTATACGTTCTATGAGGACGATCGCCTGGCCGGCGAAAAGATCTATTACGATCGCGCAACAGTATTAGCCCAACTGGGCGTCTTCCACGAGCCGCAGAGTCCGTTAGGACAAATCTGCACTTTGGCAACTCATCCCATCACAACTGTTCGCGCGATTGCGCGAAAGCTCCTGCGTGGGTAAACGCGCCTGGGGCGTGCTGTCTTTGGCGAGGGAATACCCGCACATTCAGATTACTTCGATCACCTTGATGACGAAGCCGCCTTGGCGTGTGCAGCTCTCGCTTGTGTGCGAAAGCGCGCAGGAGGAACTTCAAATTCGCGCTTGAATGCGCGGTTGAAGGCAGCTTCGGATTCATAGCCCGCTTCGCCGGCGATCTGTGCGACGGGATAGCTGGTTGACGTGAGCATCTGCGCGCCGAGCTGCAGCCGCCAACGGGTGAGGTAGGCCATAGGCGGTTCGCCGAGGTAATGCCGAAATCGTTCTGCCAGCACCGAACGCGAAATTCCGGCTTCTTTTGCCAAGGCCTCAAGGGTCCACGGATGCCCGGGCCTTCGGTGCATCAAAGCCAGCGTCTTGCCGACCTCCGAATCGCGCGCGCCTGCCAGCCAGCCGGTTTGCTCGGCGGGTAATTGCGCGATATAGGCTCGCAGCGTCTCGATGAACACCACTTCTGACAGCTTCGCCAATACGGCTTCGCCGCCCGCGCTAAGAGGGTCGCCCTGATTTGCGGAAAAGCGAATGGAATTTTCCAGCCACCTGCCCGCAGTATCGTTGCGAATAGTGACCTTAAACAGCGTCGGCAATCCGCTGAGAAAAACTTTGCTGAGCTCAGGATCGCATGCCATGTAGCCGCAGACAAACTTCGTAACTTCGCCTCCTCCACCCAGCCGCCACAACTTCAATCCCTGGTGGATTATCTCGGCCAACTGTTCTGAATCGTTTACCCCTTTCGTCAAGCCTCCGTTGCCCATCACGTGTGGATCACCGTGAGGAATCATGACGAGATCGCCAGGGTTCAGAGTTTCCCGCTCGCCACTCTCCAGTCGAATGAAGGCGTGTCCTTCAGTGAGCAAGTGAAAAATAATTACGTGCTCTGCCGCAGGCGCAAACTGGCGAGCGAGCGCACGTGCCGAAGTTGCGTTGACGCACCATGGAGATGAAAATTCTCCGTTGTAGAAGAACGCACCCTGCAGCTTCACTACCCTTAAGACTTCAGAAAGCACATCCATACAAGCCCTCGCCGTACTCTGCGCAAATCTTACAGGACTTTCAGGCAATTCATCTCGCTCCACATTCGCGAGAGCAAAAAAGCCGGACGCGCGGATAAGTGTTCCATACCGCGTTGCTCCATATTGAACCAGTAATCGAGATCGCAGAGGAGAAAATGATGAAAAACATTATCAGAAGTTTCGGAGCTTTGGCCGTGGTGCTGGCAGCTATTTCGGCCAGTGCGCAACCTTCAACTCAGGTGAGTGTACCGTTCGCGTTCGCGGCCGCGGGGCAGATATTTCCCGCGGGCGATTATCGAGTGTCGCTCGACGAATCGAACCAAATTGTGAGCCTCAGGGGACAAGACTTAAAGACCATCTTTTTGCTGACCGCCCCCGGCGACCGCTTCCAGGACGAGCGAAGTGTCCTTCGTTTCCAGCGTGACGGGGATGAATGGTCTCTTCAGGGAGTCGTGATTGACGGATTGATCCACCCGGTCCCGCTAGGAAAAGCGAAGATTGCGGGACAAGAGTAGCCCGACCGGAGAACCATAAGCCAACGTTCCAATTCGGTCGTCGGCTCCACCCTCACGAAAAACAACACTAGGAGAAACAACATGACAAACAATGCAGCAAAGCTCGCTCTAATCGTTGCCTGCGTGACGCTGGCAGCAGTGACGCTTGCGGCCGCGCCGGAGAAAACATCAACCTCGGCACAAATTGTGGCCTTGGACGAATGCGATCCACTCACCTTCAATGCGGCCCTTGGAAATGACTTCTGTAAGAATGTCGCGCTGGCACCGCTTGGTTTTGCTACCACGCTCCAGGACCTGTTTGCAAAGGCAGCGGCTGGAAGGCCGGACCAGGGCTGGGACTTCGAGCCCGACACACTCAAAGTCAAAGAGGGTGGAACACTTTTTGTGTCCGACCAGGGTGGCGAACCTCACACCTTTACCGAAGTGAAGCAGTTTGGCGGCGGTTTTATTGAAGGGCTCAATGCCGGAGATAGAGTTGTTCCGGAATGCGTTGGTGGTTTTTCCACCTTGGATGTGGCCAAGACGCGAATCATTCAAGGAAGACAGACTCAAGTCACGGGCCTGTCAAAAGGCATTCACCACTTCCAATGCTGCATTCATCCCTGGATGCGCGTCACGGTCGAGGTGAAGTGAATCGGTAACGAAGATGGCCGAAGCAGATCAAACCCCTGGGGCTTTCACAGTGGAAAGTCCCAGGTAAATCGAAACAATAAAAGGACAGACCCTATGAAGAAATACATAATTGAACGCGATATTCCGAAAGTCGGCACTTTGGAGGGAGAGCAGTTGCGGCAAGCCGCCGCTAAGTCCAACGAGGTACTGGCGCAGCT
>QHZR01000417.1 GCA_003224755.1 Acidobacteriota bacterium | reverse complement strand
GATATTCAGTGGTCAGAATCGTTTGTTGCTGCCGACAAAACGTTCTGTATATATCTGGCGAACGATGAAGCAGTCATCCGGAGGCACGCTGAACTCAGTGGCTTTCCTGCTACCAAGATTACGCAAATCGGCAAGGTAATTGATCCCACAACCGGCGAAGACTGCAGTGTTGCTGCAGGTAAGAAATCGGTGGCTTGAGCGCAGAATCGGTGTGGAATGCCAACGTGTGCCCCATCCAAGCTCCGCTTGGGTGGGTTTT
>QHZR01000416.1 GCA_003224755.1 Acidobacteriota bacterium | reverse complement strand
ACGCCGAAGCTCAAGGCGCTGGCGCGAAATCCAAAGGTCTCGTTGACCATCGACGACAATACTTTTCCTCACAAAGTGCTGCTGGTTCGAGGCACCGCGCGCATGGAACCGGTAGAAGGAGTCGTGCCCGAATACGCGATCGCGGCCGAGCGCTACTTCGGACGCGAACAGGGACAAGCCTGGGTTGCGCAAATGGGGAAGATGGTTTCGTCTATGGTTCGAGTCAC
>QHZR01000019.1 GCA_003224755.1 Acidobacteriota bacterium | reverse complement strand
AAAGGACAAACCTTGGCGCGCACCATACTGCTTGCCGATGACAGCGTAACTGCCCAGAATATGGGCCGCCGCATCCTCATGGATGCGGGCTACGAAGTCATCACCGTCAATAATGGTTCGGCGGCGCTGAAAAAGATCCACGAAAGCAAACCCGATCTCATCGTGCTCGATGTCTATATGCCCGGATATGGTGGCCTGGAAGTCTGCCAACGGTTGAAGGAATCGACCGAGACCATGAAGATTCCCGTGCTCTTAACGGTCGGCAAAATGGAACCGTTCAAGGCCGACGAAGCTAAGCGGGTGCGGGCTGATGCTCACATCGTGAAACCCTTCGATGCCGGTGAACTGCTGGCGGCGCTGACCCGGCTGGAAGACAGAATCGTGCCTGCCGACGGGCGTGGGAACGAAAAGCCCAAAAAAGCGCGCATCTGGCATAGCGAAGATCCTGCCAAAAATTTCGACGATTCAAACACTGACCAGATCGCATATCTTGCCGAAGTCAAGAAACGGCAAGTGCACACGGAACCCATTGCCGCCGAAGCTTCGAACGCGGCTGAGCAACTTACGGCCAGTGCTCCTGCAGTTTCGGAACAAGAATTCTCGGACGCCTCAGAGGGAGCAACACTGGCTACTGCGCCGGAGACAGTCGAGGCTTCCGCTATTGTCGCGGAGCCCACGCCCGAATTTCTGGTGGAGAAAGAATTCCCGGTAGAGTTTCAGGCCGAGCCCGCATCCACGATCGAGCCGACACCGCTTGAGCCGACAGTAACAGATGCAGTCTCCACGTCAGTTGGTGAAGCGGCGGCCAGCAAATCGCGCTGGGTGGCCGAGAACGTTGCGTTGACCACTGAAGAAGCTTCGCTCGAACTCGAGCGCGAAATGCAAGCGTCGCAGGCAGCGGCTCCTCCGGCTGAGATTTCAGTCAGATCAATGACAGATGATGAGCCGGTTGCAGCCGCACAAGAATCCGTTGCACCCGAGTCGAGTCCGAATCCCGGATCTGCCGGCGAGCAATTCTCGTCGGATGAGCCTGCTACATCGGCATTCGCGGCAGCCGCATCGGCAGGCACTCCCGCGATTGCTGAATCCACTTCCGTCAGCCCAGAAACTACACCCGAACCGCCAATTCCGTCTGAAGCGGCGGCGGCATGGGAAAACTGGCAGCAGATACGCGACACAGTGATGAGCCCACACGTTACAGCCGCACTCACCGCCTCAGTTGCTGAAATTGCTCAAACGAGTCTGCCGGTCCCAGTTGTCGAGTCCGCGCAGGATTTCTCAGAACCACGCCCATCATCCGAGTCTCGACCCTCCTCAGAAGCGGTTGCCCCACCCTTGTCCGAAGGACAGGGTGGGTCTGTTGACTTGTCCGAAGGTTCGGTTGAACTGGCGGCCGACTCTTCGCTTGAAGGCGAATCTCTCGCCAGCATCGTGGACAGCGTTCTCGCCGAACTCAAGCCCAGGCTGATGGAACAGATCGCAAAAAAGCTGAAAGCCGAAAAGAAATAGCCAGCGGACGATAAATTGTAGCCGCGATGTTGCCCCAACTACGGAGCCTAAGGGCTACATCAGCCTCATTCCTAGATAAACTTGTCGCGTGGCGTTCGCTGGGGATGCCGTAGCCCAGTATTGACATCGTTGGACTTCATACGGGCCCAAGCGGGGAAACGATAAAAACCCGCGCCGTCACCCCTCCTTCATCTTAGCCCGAAGGACAACCCTCTTACGATCCACGTGAGTGAAATGGGGGTGTTTCAACAGTCGCTCCCTCGCCTCCTAAAGCCTTCGGTGTCGAACTGGTAGCACTTGCTCAAGACGACGCATCAGGGCTGGCTCGTTGATGAAGAACAACAGATTGTCTTGGTCAAGGAAATGCATCCGACGAGCGCTTCCGAAACGATTGGTCTCCCATACTCGGGGTGTGCCGCCAAATGTGTACAGGTACCCCGCACCCTCACGACGTTCCGTGATTTTGAAATCAGCGAAGGTTTGGGGCTTCGGCATGAAGACCGCGTCCACCTCACCGTGATTTGTCCGAAAATTTGCCTCCCCTTCAACAGTGCTACGGAGGACACCGCCTTCATCTACTCGGAATATGCTGCCGAGCCTAGTCGGAAACACACAGCGGGCCCGTGGCTTTCCAGAGTTTGTTTCAATCGCATAGCGTCGGAGTAAACCGGCTTCGATGGAGAAAGGGAGGGTGGTCCTTTGGGACAATCACTTTCCTGCGTCCTCAGTCCGAACGGAAACGCGACAAGCAGCGGAACAAGACCCAACAGAAGGAGATTAGGATGGACTCTCAAGAGGGCACCTCCCGGCGGATTCTCTGACAATTAGACACCGAACCCGCTACTTTGGGGACATGATTGCTGCAACCAGCCTGATAGCGTCAATTGCGGTTGTCGCCGACCACAGCCCAACAAAAAAGACAAACATTTCGTCTATGGCGACGTTCTTCTATGATGGAGGGCCACTCATGAAAAGATTCTTGCCTGTAGGGTTGCTACTGGGCTCTGCGTCTGCCGTGGCGCAACTCCACCAGTACAAAGCGACCGAAATCCCCCGAGCGGGCGAGAATATCGCTCAGCCTTGCGATTACCAAGCCTCATTTCCAGCAGGCCACAGAGCAGTGAAGGCAGCCTGGGTCACCTACGACAGAGGCCCCGACATCACACGCTATTATTCCGACCCTGATGTCCTTGCCTTTGCGAAGCGCAATGACGTGGCGATGGTATTGGCGATCCAGTGCCCCGCGAGCCAGCCCGAAACCGGGGAAAAGGGTGAGATGGATATGAATCCCAAACACGGCTTGGGTCGATCTCTGTTCTCTGCCCTCAACACACTCGGAACGGAAAGCGGGCATCCAGAATTGCGGGACGCAAAGTTGATCGTTCTGGGGTTCTCAGGAACGGGCGCGTACTTTGGTCATTTTGTGGCTTATGCCCCGGACCGTGTAGTGGCGGCAATTCTTACTAATCCCGGACAGGCGGACCCAGAGAATGTTGACAAGATAACGCTCGATGAAAAAGCTGTTGCCGTACCGGAACTAATCATTGTGGGCGGAAGAGACACCGTGGGAGGGACGGTAAAGCCATACAACTTTTATAAGCGTTATCATGCGCAGGGCGCGCCTTGGGTTTACCTGGTGCAGAACAATATTCCTCACTGCTGCATCATCGATACCAAGTCTTTTATCCTCGACTGGCTTCAACAGGTGATCGTCGTTCGACGCCCCGATCCGAATGAGCCGCTCTCACCAATGAATTCGAATACCGGGTGGTATGGCTCAATTCGACCGTGCGAGGCTGTCTACTCCGACCATTGGGGGTTGCCTCTGTGGAATGTCTGCGACGCGCACATTGAACGTGCAGAGAAGGATCTGCCGTCGCAGGAAATGCCAGCGGGTTTCTTTCCTGCTGAATCTCTTGCACGAGAATGGCTCACCTACATTAGACAGCAGAACCACCCCAAGAACTCCTTCCCTCGTCCTAAGGACCCATCTTTCGGAGAGCCAAAGTAAGGCGCGGCATGTTCGGAAGGGTGCAATCGTCTCAATTGGCGCAAAATCCCTGGTTTCGCATGAGGCTGCTGCCCAAAGGCGACTTGGTTGCGAGGGCGGTCCCTGTGATCATGCTCTTGAGTTACGCTTACGACGTGCCGGTCAGCCCGTCGCCGCGTCTTTTCCCTCTTCCTGACTGGACCATTCGTGATAGGTACGATATTGAAGGGAAAGCGACCGCCAGTACCATCATCCCGGGTCTTCAGAACAGTGATTCGCGAAGCCGAATTCAGCAAAAGATCCGCGGATTGCTAGCCGATCGTTTCAGACTCGCGACGCGGGTCGAGAATAAAACGGTGTCAGTTTATGCTCTCACCGTTGCCAGCAGTGGTGCGAAGCTTCAGAAGTCAGCCATCACCGACAAAGACTGCACCTTCGATTCCGATCCGAAAGGTTGCCATAACTTTGTTCCCGGCTTCGGCCATCCCTTGAACGCGAAAGCCATAGATATGGACGACCTTGCCCATTACATTGCGAACTGGACGGACCTGCCTGTCGTGAGCCGCACGTCGCTGAGCGGGCTCTTCACCGTAAACACGGAAGGTTGGTTCCCTATGCGTCTGCCCCTCCGCCACCGAACGCTACCCCGGATGTGAACCACTTCGCCGGCCTCCCAACAAATTTTCGCGGTCCTCAGCAAACTCGGCCTCGAACTGAATCGGCAAGAGGACATCTTGCCGGTATACACCGTGGAGCGCATTGAGCGCCCGACCACCAACTGACGATCACTGTCGGAACATCCCGTTACACTCAAAATCGTGTTTTGGCGTGTCCACGCGATTGTCCTGCCTCACTGTCTCGTAAATGATTTCGGACACAAACATCAGTAAACAACCCGATCCAGCTTGCCGTTCGCAAGAACATCAAACGTGCATGATTGGCGAAGAGTTTTTCGAGTTCTTGGCGATTATCAGCTTGCTTTATGTCTTGTTGATCGTCATTCGATAGAACTGCCGGACACTTCAAGATGGAGAGAAGCAACTGAGCACAACAGCAGCTCAGCTCAGCTTCTGGCAAACTCGCTGTGCCTTCGGCTGTAGAGGAAATAAATCGCTAGTCCGATCGCAAGCCATACAACGAAGCGCACCCACGTGATCAGAGTCAGCCCCGTCATCAGTCCGCCGCATAGCACAACCGATATCAAGGGGAACCATGGCACCAACGGGACCCGGAACGCCCGTAGCCGGTCCGGCTGCTTGCGGCGCAGGAGAATTACTCCCAACGAGACCAGCACGAATGCAAAGAGCGTACCGATGTTGGAGAGATCAGCCGCGTCGCCGATGTCCACCAGGCCGGCTGGAATTCCTACGGCGAAGCAAGCAATCCACGTGGACCAATGCGGGGTTTTGAATTTCGGATGGACCGCAGAGAAAAGTTTCGGCAAAAGGCCGTCTCGCGACATGGCGTACCAGATGCGTGCCTGGCCATATTGAAAGACCAGGATCGAGGAAATCATCCCCATGAGCGCGCCAAGGATGATGATGGAACGAAAGATGGGATGAGCGCCCAGCACCTTTAACGCATAAGCCACCGGTGCTTCGGCGGCCTCGCCGGAAACGAAGGTTGTGTACTTGAGCATCCCCAGCAGAACAACTGCGACACCTACATACAAGAGAGTGCAGACCACAAGCGAAGCAATGATCCCGAAGGGCAGGTCCCGCTGCGGCTTCTCGCATTCTTCAGCAGCTGTGGAGACGGAATCAAAACCGATGTAGGTGAAAAACACGATCGCGCCACCGGTGACGATTCCTGCAAAGCCCGATGGAGCAAATGGGACCCAGTTGGCTTTGTTCACCAACATTCCGCCGACGATCAGAAATGTAAGGATCGCGCCTATCTTGATTGTCACCATTACGTTGTTGGCTTCAGCGGATTCGCGGACCCCGCGAACCAAAAGCAGGGTTAAAACGAAAACAATGAGGAACCCGGGGAGATTGAAATACGCGCCGGTCCAACTGCCCGCCGCCCAAACCGGGCTCGACCACTTGTCGGGGAGGTGAATGCCAAAAGCAGCGAGCTGCGCTTTGGAGTAACCGCTGAACCCGACAGCTACAGCGACGTTGCTGACCACGTATTCCAAGATCAAGTCCCAGCCAATGATCCAGGCAAAAATTTCGCCAAGCGTGGCGTAAGAGTACGTATAGGCGCTGCCGGCGATCGGAATCATCGACGCCAGTTCCGCATAGCACAGGCCGGCAAAGCTGCACGCAATCGCAACCAAAATGAAAGATATGGCGATAGAGGGGCCGGCGGCAGGGCGGCCATGCATGAGCGCGCCTGCTGTGCTACCCGTGCGCAAAAAATTGAGAACTAGATCAAGGACCTGCGCGTGCAGAACCGACGGCGCTTCAAAGTGTTCGCCCGCAGCGGCCGTTCCCGTCAGCACGAAAATTCCGGAGCCAATGATCGCGCCGATACCGAGAGCAGTCAGAGACCACGGTCCCAAAGTCTTGCGAAGACGATGCTCCGGCCGGTCGGCCTCGGAGATCAGCTTGTCGATGGATTTGCAGCAGAGAAGCTGGTTCGTGCCAGCGATCCTTCTGGCTGGCTCGGTAGTGGATGTTTCTGCCAAAGTGCGCTTCTTGTCCTATTCGCTGGCCGGGAGGGCACGGCTTGAGCCGTGCCGAAACAGCGCAGCCGCCTACAGCGGCTTTAGCCGCCCGTCTTGGGGCTAAAGCCAAAGTGTCGTGTCGGATAGCGGCACGACTAAAGTCATGCCCTCCCGTTCCAGTGCTTACCGCTTCGCTTGTCCGCGCACAAGCTTTTTCACTTTGCTTTTCTTAGATCCGCGTGCGTACTCGCGGGGCTTAAGGGGATGCTCGGTTTTGCGCTTTTTGCGGGCAGCGCGTTTGAGTTTTTTGCGTTCGTCTTTGCTGAGCGTTGCTGTATTTGCCATGAGTGTTTTCTTGATTAAGTAATTTGGTGAATTGGGGAGTTGGTAACTACCCACGTACAAAATTATCAGACGATCCCTGTGCCGTCCCTATGGGACTCTGTCAATATACCAAGCCCACCCAGGGCTTACGCCCTGGGCTATCAATATTCCGCCCCTTCGGGGCTGAGGTTGTGGAACTGCTCAAGTCCGTGCTCACCCCATCAATTCTGCTCGAGTTCCAAAGTCTTCAGATCCCACAGGCTAGGACCAGAGAGCAGTTAGTCGGCAGTGAGATTTACAAGCTAACAGCTGATGGCTTAAGAGCTGACATTTTCCAGCTGAGCGTACCTCTCCACCAGTTTCTTCAATCCGAAGCGAGGGAATTGTACCGTAATCTTGGCGTCTTCGCCTTCTCCTTCGCGCTGATAGACAGTCCCCTCACCATATTTAGGATGCTTCACTTTCTGTCCGGGGCGAAATCCGCGGCGGCCTTTGGCCTCCTCGACCGGCAGCTTGGCGATGCTGAACTTCTTGCCGCGTGAGGCAAAAAACTCGGCAATGTTGTCAATGGAGTTGTATCTTGTGCCGGAGCCCGCCTTCGCCTGAGCCGGCGCTTGTTTCCAGGCTGCCGACTGGTCTTCGTCTTCATAGGCATAGTGCGTTTCGGATCTGTGTGCGACGGGTGCCCCCGCCCGCCAATCTTGCCTTCGATCGGACTCCCTAGATCGTTGAGCTCCGCTATATGACCTTTCTCTGGCGGGCGCGGGCGCCCGCCCCACACGGCCCAACTCCTCCATCAATTCCGCCGGAATTTCTTCCAGAAATCTTGAAGGCACGCTGGCCTCTGGCATGTCTGTCCCATATCGCCGTCGATAGACGGCGCGGGTGAGCACAAGCTGGTCCATTGCACGTGTCATTCCGACGTAGCAGAGGCGCCGCTCTTCCTCAATATCGTCAGGATTCAGAAAAGTTCGCGAATGCGGGAACAAGCCTTCTTCCAGGCCGCACAAGAAGACCAGAGGAAACTCCAGGCCTTTTGCCGCATGCAAAGTCATCAGCGTGATTTGCGCACGTTCGTCGTAGGCATCGGCATCGCTGACCAGGGCCGCATGGTCGAGAAACTGATCGAGCATTTCGCCGCGGTCTTTGGAGTCCATCGCCGCGTTGACCAGCTCGCGTAGGTTTTCAATGCGGGAATAGGCTTCGGGCGTGTCTTCCGCTTCGAGAATTTTGATGTAGCCGGTACGGTCAATCAGGAATTTTAGAATCTCAGCTGTGTTCGCCGGACCACCGGGGGCGCGGAAGCCTTCGACCGCTTCGGCTTCATTCGAATCCGGCTTCGAATCGTCCTCGATTTCTTTGCCAGAACTCTCAGCGTGAAAGTGTTCGCCTCCGCCGAAGTCGAAAGCAGATGGATCAAATTCGGTGAGATCATCCCCGGATGCTGACTGCTGCGGAAATTGCAGAGCTTCGCTCCGCCGGACAGAGGGCGGCTGTCTCCACGTGGCTGTTGCTGATTCAGGCGACGTGGTTTCCCGTAATCTCTCCGCATATGTTCCCGCGAGCATCGCCTTTGCGTCTTCGATCAAATCAGCGAACAATTTTAGCGCCGCTGTTGCACGTTGCGGCAGCAGTGCGCGACAAATGCATTCCCCAACCGCTCCCCACAATGAGAGACCAGTTTCGAGCGCCACGCGTTCGACGACTTCCATCGTGGTCTTTCCGATTCCGCGCGGCGGAGTGTTAACTACTCGCAGGAGCGAAACCGAGTCGTCCGGATTGTGAATGACTTTCAAGTACGAGATAAGGTCCTTGATCTCGGAACGTTCGTAAAAAGAAAAGCCGCCGACCACGTGGTACTTGAGCTGATACCGCCGCATGGCTTCTTCAAACAGGCGCGACTGAGAGTTGGTCCGATACAGAACAGCTGCCCGCGGGTCATCCCCGCGATTATTGGCTTCGCGAATGTAGCGTGCGATTGAGTCCGCAGCAAATAATGCTTCATTCTCGCCGTCGGGAGCTTCGTAGTAGCCGATCTTCGTGCCGCCCTGGCGTGAGGTCCAAAGATTCTTACCCTTGCGCCGCACATTGTTCGCGACAACCGCCGATGCCCCCTGCAGGATGTTTTGCGTGGAGCGGTAATTCTGTTCCAGGCGAATGATCTTGGCCTCAGGAAAGTCTTTTTCGAACTCGAGGATGTTGCGGATATCCGCGCCGCGCCAAGAGTAAATGGACTGATCTTCATCCCCGACGGCGCACACGTTGTGCCCGGCACCCGCGAGCATGCGCATCAGTTCGTATTGCGGGCGGTTTGTGTCCTGGTATTCATCCACTAACAAATATTTAAAGCGCTTGTTGTAGTACTCGCGGACTTTCTCGGACGATTTCAGTACCCGCACCGCCTCGAGCAGCAGGTCGTCAAAGTCGAGAGCGTTCGCACGACGCAATTCTTTCCGATATTCCTCGTAAATGTGAGCGATGCGTTCCGTCTTCGGGTCAGCGGAATTGAGATACACCTCCTGCGGGTCGAGCATGTGGTTCTTCGCCCATGAAATATGCGAAAGCACATTTCGCGGAGTCAATTCCTTGTCGTCAATTCCCAGCCGCTTCATGATTGATTTCGTGACTTGCTGCTGATCGGATTCGTCGTAAATGACGAAACTCTTCGTGTGGCCGATCGGCGGCTGCCCGGGAGCCGTGGACGGAATGCGCATCGCTTCAATGTCCCGCCGCAAAACTCGGACGCAGAAAGAATGAAAAGTCGCGATGACCGGTTTCGCCACCGACATTCCTCCCACAATTTTTTCGACGCGTTCGCCCATTTCGGCTGCGGCTTTGTTAGTGAAGGTTACAGCGAGAATGGATTCCGGCGTCGCCCCGAGGTGCTCGATCAGGTGCGCAATTCGGTAGGTGATGACACGTGTTTTTCCGCTGCCCGCCCCGGCCAGGATGAGCACGGGACCATCCGTGGTTTCAACAGCCTCGCGCTGCTGCGGGTTCAGTTGGGAGAGGAAAGACAAAGAAGGAACGGCTCCGGAGACGCTGGTTGAATTTTACAGGATTGTAAGTGGTGCGATTCTGTGCGGACCAAGCGGGCAGGGACAAATTTGTCCATCCGGAAAGGTCTAGTGTTCAGCGATCACACAATCAATGTGACTGCGTCACCGAAATTCGCTTGCAGTTTTCGGCACAATTAGAAAGGCACAGCAGAGCCATCCCCTAGCAACGGGCTTGCCGCGACTCCGAAAGCTGCAGACCACGAGCCTACCAGCCGCGAAGCGGCGTGAGATTGCAGCCCAGGCCGTTAGGCCTGGTAGCGGACTGGAAAGAATAAGCCGCGAAAGGGTCGAAACACTATGTCCCAAACCTGCGGAAACGCAAATAAATCTACGCGGATTTCTCTCGTAATCAGCGGCTGTCGTTCCTTCGTGCTGAAAATGAAATGAAGAACGACGTATCTCGGTGGTATTGTCCGAGAAATGCGCGTAGCGCGCTCATCATTAATGGAACTCCCGACCATGTTCATGTACTGGCGCGAATTCGTCCGGTCCATTCGCCAGCAGAAATCGCACGCGTGATCAAGACCAACTCTTCAAGATGGATTCACCAGAAGTGGCGCATCAAATTCGGGTGGCAGCTGGATACGGGGTGTTCAGCGTAAGCGAGTCCAATGTTCCAATAGTCACGGAATACATTGCGAACCAGGAGATGCACCACAGAAAACGTTCATTTCAGGAGGAACTCGTGGCGTTCTTGAAGAAGAATAATGTGCCCTATGACGAGCGTTACATTTGGAACTAGTCACTCACGCCCCTTCGGGGCTATTCGTGACTACGTCCCACCCAGGCCTTACGGCCCGGGCTGCAATCTAGCGCCGCTTCGCGGCTGTCCTAGTCCCCTCTGGGTCGCTTCGCGGGTATCTGTGCTGCGTAGTTATCTGTGCTCTAGGCCATCTGTGATCTGGCAGGGGCCATCTACACTCGATAGCCTACTGCACTCCGCAGCCCAACTGCACTCCCCACTGTTAACTGCACTCAACGGGCCATCGGCGCTCAGCAGCCATCTACAATGCGCAGGGTATGAGTGCCGCATAGCGCAATGTGTTGATCTAGAGTGCACCGTCGAAAGTGATCTCGTGCGTGCCAGGACCTCCGCGTAAGATCGACGCAATCCTTGGCATCAGGAGCTTCTATGAAATGTTCGGCTGCTGTTTTCGTGACCGTTCTACTGCTCGGAGCGTTCGGTTGCGCTCAGGATGCCTCGCCAGCGGGCTCCAACCAAGACGCCGGCCAAAGCGTTGCTTCAGCGGCGAAGGCGAGCCGGGCGAAGATCGACCTCAAGCAGGCGAAGGAGGCCGACATCCGCCGCTTGCTAGAACTAACTCACGCCGGAGCGCTCGCCACTCAGACCATGGACAGCATGGAGGGGAACATCAAGCCTTTGATGACTAATTCTTTCCCTCCCGGCGAGTATCGCGACAAGCTGATCGACCTATTTTTTGTCAAGTTCCACTCCAAATTCGATCAGCAAACGATTCTCGATCTCGCGGTGCCTGTTTACGACAAGTACTATTCCGATGATGAGGTCAAGGACCTGATCCGTCTGTACGAGACACCGCTGGGACAAAAAATGTTAGCGACGCTACCCAAAGTGATGGAGGAACTGCAAGCTGCCGGCCAGAAACAGGGCGAGGAACTGGGACGGCAATCAATGGTGGAAGTTCTGGCGGAGCATCCGGAGATGGAAAAAGCCCTCCAGGCAGCAGCGAAGACCGCACAACCACCGAAGTAACGGCTCGGTCCAAGGGTTAACCAGCTTTGGTCTTTTTTGCTGTGAGGCACTGTTCGCAAGGACAAATCTGTCGCAGCCATTGCCACGAATAAATTCCTAGTTCGTGGCCGTCATTCCATTTGAATTTGATCGCGTACTTACCGATACCCTCAGCCGAGACTGGCTTTGCTGCCGCCTTAAACATAGGCAATTCTCCCGACTTCGGGTGCGGCTCCTCGCCAGGCCGACGACCGATTTTTGTGCGTTCCTCGTCGCATAAGGCGCATGGGCATGCGTCTCGGAGAAAAGGAAACGTATAGCGAGACTGGTGACCATCCTTCCACTCGATTTCCACACCGGTTCCTGCGGTCAGATGGACTTTGACGGACTTGGGATCGGCGGAGGACATGCGATCTTCAGACTACCGCAGAAAAACGTGGTTAGTCGTCGGTTGCTAATTGCCGGTCGTTGGCCAAATTTCGCATGGGTTTGCTCCGCGTTCTCGGCGATCTCGGCGGTAGAGGGTTCGCAATTCGCCAAAATCCGCAAAATAGCTTAAAATCTATAGTTTCAAAGCGAAATCAGAATTCATTCGGAGCAGTCATGGCACAAGTTTGCGAGATATGCGGCAAGGGGCCGCAATTTGGAAATAACATCAGCCACGCCCACAATGTGACCAAACGGCGCTGGAACGTCAATTTGCGCCCGGTCCACGCCAAAGTGGGGAAGAGCGCGAGCAAGCGTATCCGCGTTTGCACGTCCTGCCTGAGAAGCGGAAAAGTCCAGAAAGCTTAATTGGGTAATTTTGTAATCGGGTAATTTGAGCCGGATCTGCATGGTTCGTAAGTTTCCCAATTACCCAATTACCAAATCCCTTCACTCCACTCCCAGCAGCTTCACATCAAAAATCAATGTGGCATTTGGCGGGATGACTCCACCGGCCCCAGCGGCTCCGTAGGCCAGATCTGGTGGGATGCGCAACTGGCGCTTGCCGCCGATTTTCATTCCAGCGACACCTTCGTCCCAGCCTTTAATTACCTGGCTCGCCCCCAGTGTGAACTCAAATGGATGTCCGGTGCCGACGGAACTGTCGAACTTTTTTCCGTTGGTGAGCCATCCGGTGTAGTCAACCTTTACTTTTTGTCCGGCGGCGGCGACCGCGCCAGTGCCGACCTTGATGTCCCAATACTGCAGCCCAGATGCCGTTTTGGTGCCCCCGCCAGTGACCTTGGTTGGACCAGTTGCGGCGGGATGGGCAGCGGTGGTGGGCTTCTTTGTTGGGGTGTGGCTCGGTTGAGTTTGCGCAACGCACATGGCCGCGATGAATATAGAGACTGCGATTAGCAGAAATTTTCTCGGCATCTGTTCTCCTGATTTTCCTTCGTGTCCTTGGTGGTTAATGAATTTCGAAAACAGCAACCACGAAGGACACTAAGTTACACGAAGGCGGTCCGCTGGTCTATTCGGCCAGCGCGATCACGTCAATTTCTACAAACACATCTTTGGGGAGACGCGATACTTCCACCGTCGATCGCGCGGGCGGAGCCTGGCTGAAGTAGCGTCCATAAACCTCGTTCATCGCAACAAAATCGCCCATGCTTTTTAGGAATACAGTCGCACGGACAACTTTTTCCAATCCGCTTCCGGCAACTTTCAGGATCGCTGCAAGATTTTTCATCACGCGATCGGTTTGCGCGGCTGCATCTCCCGCGATGACGTTCTGGGTGGCGGGGTCAATGGCGACTTGACCGGAAACGAACACGAATCCGTTCGCACGGATCGCCTGCGAATATGGGCCGATAGCTTTCGGAGCGCCGGGAGTTGAGATTACGTCTCGCATGCTTTTGTCTGCCGTCCCTTCGGGACTTGATCAATTTATCACTCCAGCCAGGGCTTACGCCCGGGGCTAACTTATGCCGCTCCTCCGGAGCTGGTGCACGGACGGTTTCGGCATGTCGGTCTTTTCTGAAAAAGTCTTGCAAAATACGTTTGCCTTACGCTGCCTTTTCTGCGTTAACTTCAATAATTTGAATTTCAGATTTCAGATTTCAGATTTCAGATTGTAGATTGGAGATTGGAGAATGAAGATTGTCACATGATTGTGTACTCAGTCCGCTGTCAGTAGGATGAATACTGCAAACATACCGACCAGGAGTGCGATTCCGCCCATCCAAACACGGCGATCACGGAACATCCCAACTATCGCGAGTATGCAAGAACTCAAACTGGCCAATCCGTAGCACTGCGCTAAAACATGGGAGAAGGTGGAGTACGGGTTCCACGCTCCTCTCGAGTGCATGATGCTGATAGTGGAAAAAAGTGCAAGCATGGAACCAGCGCTCAAGACGAGTGAACAGACACTCATTTATGCGAGCGGGAAAAATCGGTGCTCATCGAGTAACTCACACCCTCTGCAACCTTTGCACGTCGTGCACACCGGGAATTTTCCTCACACCTTGGATGATATTTTCCAAGTGCTTCAGGTCTTCGATCTCGATCACGATATCAACATTCGCCTGGCCGTTTTCGGTGCGCGCGCCAATGTTGCGGATGTTGGTTTTCGTATCGCTGATCACGGCCGTGATCTGTTTCAGCATCCCAAAGCGATCATCGCAAAAAACCGTGAGTTTGATCGGGAATGCCGAGGGCGCGCCTTCCTCTTTGCCCCACTCGACATCAATGCGGCGCTCCGGCTCGTACATTAAATTGAGAACGTTCGGACAGTTGACCGAATGCACGGCCACACCCTTGCCGCGAGTTACGTACCCGACAACGGCTTCGCCGCGGATGGGATTGCAACAACGCGCGCGATAAACCAGTAGATCGCCGTGGCCCTTTACGCGAATGGCATTGCTGTGATCGCCACCGAAAACTCGGCGGACGACGCTCCCAATGGCTGATTCTTCTTCCGCAGGCGCTGTTGGCTCCTCCGTCGCAGGGGCCAGTTTGCCGAGTACTTGCCGCGCGGAATACTTGCCATAGCCGATGCCAGCCATCAAGTCGTCCGGGCCGCCAAGGCCATAGTCGGACGCGATGCGCTGGAACTGTTCGTCCTTAATATCCTTGACCGAGATGCGGTACTTGCGCGCTTCTTTGTCAACCAGCTTGCGGCCTATTTCAATGGCTCGCTCGCGCTGATGAATGTTCAGCCAGTGCTTAATCTTGTTGCGCGCGCGGGACGAACGCACCACGCCCAGCCAATCCCGGCTCGGTTTGTGGCCAGTCTGAGTGATGATCTCGACGATGTCACCGCTGTGCAGTTTGTGACGCAGCGGCACCATGCGGCCGTTCACTTTGGCGCCGACGCAGGCGTGGCCGACTTCGGTGTGAATGGTGTAGGCGAAATCAATCGGCGTGGAATCGCGGGGCAGCACAACGACCTTGCCTTTCGGCGTGAAGGTGTAAACCTCTTCGGGGAAAAGATCAATTTTCAGCGTGGAAAGAAACTCGTTGGGATCGGAAACATCGCGTTGCCACTCGACGACCTGCCGCAACCACGCCAAGCGCTGCTCGTCCTGCGCGGAAACTGGACCGTCTTTGTATTTCCAGTGCGCCGCAATTCCCTCTTCCGCCATGCGGTGCATTTCTTCGGTGCGAATCTGGATTTCGAAACTGGTACCGTCGTCGGTGATCACCGACGTGTGCAGCGATTGATACAGATTCGGACGCGGCATCGCTATGAAATCTTTAATCCGCCCTGGCACCGGACGCCAGACGTTGTGCACGATACCGAGTACGCCGTAACAATCCTGGACGGAACGCGTGATCACGCGCATGGCGTAGAGGTCATAAACCTGGTCCACGGAGATGCGCTGCTTTAAGAGTTTCTTGTGAATGCTGTAAAGGCGCTTAATGCGGCTCTCGACCGTGGCGGTGATTCCGGCCTCTTTGAGCTTGTCGCGTAGCACGTGCTCAACGCTCGCGAGGAATTGCTCGCCTTTTTTCCTCCGCGCTGCCACTGCGTCCCGCACCTGCTCGTAGGCGATTGGGTCGAGATAGCGAAAGCCCAGGTCTTCCAGCTCGCCGCGAATTTTGCCCATCCCCAAGCGGTGAGCGATCGGGCCGTAAATGTCCAGTGTTTCCTGCGCGATCTTTTGCTGACGGTCGGGCGGCAGGTGCTCGAGCGTGCGCATGTTGTGCAGCCTGTCGGCCAGCTTGATGAGGACGACGCGGATGTCGTCCACCATGGCGAGCATCATTTTGCGTAGGTTTTCAGCCTGCTGTTCTTCGCGAGTGGAGAAGTCAATCTGGCTGATTTTTGTGACGCCTTCGACGATGTGGGCGACTTGCTCGCCGAATTCCTTGCGGATGTCAACGATCGTGACGGAGGTGTCTTCGACCGAGTCATGCAGCAGACCGGCGGCTACGGCGACGGCGTCCATTTTCATTTCTGCCAGAACCAGCGCGACTTCGAGAGGATGGACGAGATACGGCTCGCCCGAAGCGCGTTGTTGGCCGGAATGGTTCTTCTGCGAAAACTCGTAGGCCTTGCGCACCAGTTCGAGATCGTCGTTGGGACGGTTCTCGCGCATGTCGCGCAACAGCTCGCGGAACTTCGTTACCGTGAGGACGTTGGTCGCGATTTGTTCGCGCAGAGTAGCCATGGCGATGCACGTGTGGGTCGGACGTCGCTTCGACAGCTCAGGCAAGCTTTGTCCGACAACTCCCAGTAGCGTATTTCCTTCTTCTGATTATATCGGCATGCGAAAGACGGGATTGTTTGTCCGATTTAGAATGGCCGCATGTCCTCCTGCGTGCTGATCAGCGGCGCTTCCGGATTGATTGGTTCGGCACTCGTGGCTTCATTGGAATCGCAGGGGCACGAGGTCACGCGCCTGGTTCGGCGGAAGCCTAGCAATGACAATGAGGCCCAGTGGGATCCGACACGCACGATTTCCCCGGACTTGGTTTCGGGATTCGATGCAGTCATCCATCTCTCGGGCGAGAACGTTGCCGGGCGCTGGACCGAGCAGAAGAAATGCCGCATCCGCGAAAGCCGCGTGTTCACGACTGATTTTCTGGCGATGGCCCTGGCTAAGACTGAGCGCAAGCCCGGCACTCTCATTTGCGCTTCCGCGATTGGATATTACGGCAATCGCGGCGATGGAGTTCTGACGGAAGACAGTCTCTCCGGCGAAGGATTTTTCCCCGAGGTCTGCCGCGAATGGGAGTTCGCAACGGAGCCGGCGGCGGATGTCGGCATTCGCGTGGTTAATCTGCGAACCGGGATCGTGTTGAGCAGGGAAGGTGGCGCGCTGAAGCAAATGCTGCTGCCATTTCGCCTTGGTTTAGGCGGCAGAATCGGCGACGGTCGTCAGTGGTGGAGCTGGATTCATATTGCGGATCTGGTTTCGGCAGTTCATCACATTCTGCAAAACGACAGCTTGCGTGGAGCGGTGAATATGACCGCACCGAATCCGGTGACGAATGCGGAGTTCACGAGTGCACTCTCAGAGGCGCTAAAGCGCCCCGCGCGTCTGCCGGTACCAGCGTTCGCGTTGCGGCTTCTGTTCGGAGAGCTTGCGGATGAGGGATTGCTTGCCAGTGCGAGAGTGGTGCCAGAAAAGTTGGCAAAAATTGGCTTCGCGTTTGCATTTCCTGAGCTGAAACCGGCGTTGAAAGATTTGCTCTGAGTTCCACTCATGTGGGGACAGCCGCCCCCGGCTGTCCGAGCGGAGCAGGGCTCCGCATGTAACTGTGCGCGTTCCCCCTGAATCGGTAAGACGGCGAGCATCGCTCGCCAGGACAGCCGAGGGCGGCTGTCCCCACGTGGTCCTTTTTTACTTACCTCTCGCCTTGGCAAACTCCTCGACCCGCTCCCTTACGCTGAGCACATGCTTCGGGAGTTGCAGATGGCTGCCCTCTTCGAGTATCGGAATCAACTTGTCGAATTCGGGGCCGGAGTGCGACCCAGTCATCACGATGCGAATGGGATGAAACAATTCTTTGCCCTTCGCACCCGTTTCGGCTTTGACTTCGTTCACAATCTGCTTGAATCGCTCGGCGGTGAGTTTGCCTTCGCTTGCTGATTCATCTTCAAACATCTTCACGGTGAAGCGCGTGAGGACAGCATCGGTGTGCGGCAAACCGAGGACTTCCGCGTTGTCGGGGGAGGCGAGCGCGGCCTTCGCATCATAGTTAAAGATCAAAGCCGCCCGCTCGGGAAGCTGCTCCAGCCGGTCGACAGAAGGTGACAAGAGGTACACCATCCTCGACACCCAGAGCAGGTTCTCCTTGGTAACCAAGCGTATCTCGGGAAGTTGCCCTGCCCTTTGGAAATACCCCCAGGTGCCCACCGCCATCTTAATTTCATTCGAATGCCTATTGAGCTGGGCTACTAGCTCGTTGTGCCTTGTAGCGCCGCCAGTTCGCAAAAAATAGACTAGGTCTTCTATTGAACTGGCGATAGCGGGCTGTAGTATCGTTTGTTCCCAATCGGCTGCCCGCCGCTCCTTGATGTAATGCCGGTTCAGCCAGTACAGCTTCTCCATATCGAAAACGGCAGGGGAAGGCGTGACACGCTCCAGCGAAAATTCTTTGACCAGCTCATCACGTGAAAAGATTTCGCGTGTGCCTCCGGACGGCGCCCAGCCCAGCAAAGCCAGATAGTTGACCAGAGCTTCGGGCAGAACTCCCATGTCACGGAAATTTGCGATCGATGTCGCGCCATGGCGTTTGGAGAGTCGCTCGCGGTCCGCGCCCAAAATCGTCGATAGATGCGCAAACTCCGGCACCGGCCAGCCCAGCGCCTCGTAGAGCGTAACCTGCTTTGGCGTGTTCGAGAGATGGTCGTCGCCCCGAATTACGTGCGTGATCTTCATCAGCGCGTCATCAATCACAACCACGTAGTTGTAAACCGGCATTCCCGATGAGCGCAGGATGATGGGATCGCTGACAACTTCGTTGGAAAATTCGACTGCGCCGTGAACAATGTCGTGAAAGCGAATCGGATGTTCCGGAATGCGTAGCCGGATCGCACAGGCTTCTCCGGAGACCCGTCTGTCTTGAGCTTCCGCGGGATCAACAGTCCTGCACTTGCCAGAATAAATCGGCTGCCGATGCTCTGTTGTGGCGCGTTCCCGGTCCTGCTGCAGCTCTGCTTCTGTGCAGAAACATAAATAGGCTTTGTGCTCACTCAACAGTCTTTCTGCATGCTCACGATAAATCGGCAAGCGATCGGACTGGCGGTAAGGGCCGAATGATCCGCCGACATCGGGGCCTTCGTCCCAATCCAGACCAAGCCATTTCATGTCATCAATGAGCTGATCTTCGAACCGCGCTTCGCTGCGGTCTACATCCGTATCCTCGATGCGTAAGACCATTGTCCCGCCCTTCTGACGTGCGAAGAGCCAGTTGAAGAGAGCAGTGCGGGCGTTGCCGACATGAAGGTGTCCAGTGGGGGACGGCGCGAAACGCACACGGACGGCAGTAATTGAGTTCACACGAGAATGTTAGCAGGGGAGAGCTCGTGTGGGTCGGACACTCCTGTCCGACCTACTTTAAAAGATTCACCCGATGTCAGGTGCTAAATTCAAAAGCGTTTAACCGCAGAGATCGCAAAGGACTCGCAAAGGTCGCAAAGACAGATTCGCTCCCAGATAATCAATCACAGCCATCCGTGCACGACTTTGGTCGGACAAGAGTGCCCGACTCACAAGGCGTGTGCAGATCTCAAGCCTTGGGCACACGCCGTTGTTTGATCGTTTGCAGATGCTGACGCAGCCGGTTCACCACGCCATCGCGCTGATAATCATTCATCTCCTGCTTCAGTTCCTCCAGTGCAAAGTGGATGACATCGTGGTGGTGAATTTCCTCGGGCGCAACGTCATTGCTGAGCTGGAGCCAGATTCCGTGCAGCAGATCAATTTCTTTCGGGGTAAGATGAGGCGCATGCGGACCGAGATAAAAGATGTGCTCACTGCCACCCGGGGAATAAATTACCAACGTCAACTGCGGCTTGGGATCAGCGAGTCGCTCCCAAGCAAGTCCGGCGACGCGTGCTTCCTCCGGCAGCGAGCGGTTAGGAGATACTCCAAGCACCACCACTGCCGATTGCAGACTTTGAGCTGAACGCAGGATCGCGTCCCACTTCTCGGTTGCACCCGCCACAGCAAGATGAATTGCCTTTCCCTTCTTCTCCGCCAGCGCCAGGGCGCGCGTGAATAGAGTCTGCTCTTCGGAGCTGAACAACTGCTCCGGTTCCAGCTCATACTCTCCTGCATCGGCGCGGCCCAGGAACCGAAGGTGCAGCACAACCACGTCCTGCTTGCGAGCATCTACGCGGTCGAGTGTCGCTCCCAGGTTATAAAGGGCGTTGTAGTTTCGGACCATCACCAGAACGTTGCCCGCCCGCACTCCCAGAGCCCTCGGCGTAAGATCATCGCCGGGCTCTATGTTGAACTGATCGAGTTCGGCATGTGCCCCGGCGCGCCTGCGCGTCACCTTCTCAGAGATCTCGAAGACCGCGAAAAACACAATCGTGAAGGCGATGCCGGAAATCGTCGCAACTTCTTTTGTGAACAGATTGATAATGCAGAGCGCAGTCAGCGTAACGGTAATGAACGCGAGCCCAAGCGGAATCTCAGTGTTCCCAATGTGAAAGTTTAGCGGCACCCGATACTCTCGTTTCCCCGGTTCTTTATAGCGGAGTACCAGAACCGCCAGTCCCTTCATAGAGAAGCTCCACATAACGCCAAACGCGTAAGCCTCACCCAGCACGAAAATGTCACCACGGCTCAGAATGATGGTTATCAGCTGCAACGCGACCACCAGATTGAGAATGCGATGCGACGTTCCAAACTTTTTGTGGGGCCTGCGGAACCATTCGGGGAGAATTCCGTCCTCGGAGACTCGATTCAAAACGCCGTTCGAGCCGACGATCGCTGTGTTCACTGCCCCAGCCAGCATGAGGACACCTACGACCACGACAAAGCCACGAAAGGCAAGCCGCAACGGCAATGGCCCAGCCAAGTACATCGCGAGGCCACCGATGGGGTTGTCCTGAAATCCAGCGCGCACCGAGTCCGGAATGATCATCACCGCGAAGAACGCCACACCTGCGGTGAAGATCAAGCTGTAGAAAAAAATGACGGTGGCGGCCTTCTTCAGGTTGGGAAGCTTTGGGTGTTCGATTTCGCGATAGACCTGGGCCATGGTTTCTTCGCCGCTCATAGCGAGAACGGAGTGGCCCAGGCCGATCAGTATTCCGATGAAGCCCACATAGCGTAAAGGCCTGTTGTGGAGCCATCCCAGCGCACCGCCATGCGGTCCCTCGAAGAACCTAATGTTGTGAAGATGCGGCAGGGGTGGAAGATGCGCACCCCTGACAAAGAGCGTGTAACAGCACCAAGCCACCATCAGCACCACCATGACGGTGGTCACGTACATGATGCGAAGGGCCTTCTCGCTCGATTCGTGGATACCCTTGATGTTTTCCCACCAAAAATAAATCGTGACCGCGATCGCGAACACCGCCGCGGCGCCATTCATAGGAAGAAGAGAGCGAGAATGGAAATGTTTCAGCAGTTCGTTCAACAGGCCGACCAGATAAAGACCTGCCGATACGCCGCTGATTGGGCCCGTCAAAATGTAGTCGAACATCAGAGCGGAGACCGAGAACTTGGCCAAGGTGGAACCCATGGCCTCCTTGACCACGCGGTACACGCCGCCACGCACGAACATGCCGCAGCTCTCGATGTAGAGCGCCGCCACCGTGCCTGCAAGCAGCATGATGGCGAGGACGAACCAGGGCGCAGTCTTGCCGACGAAGTGTTCGGAAATTGCGCCGGCATAGAACGCCGACGAACCCATGTCGTTCAGCACGATTGCGGCCACGCGCCAGAAAGAAATGAAGGCGAGCATGGCGCTGGATGCCACCAATACCCGCGTAGAAGGGGTCATACCCCTGGAATTGGAACCATCTTGTGAGGCTTGCATTGGACTCGGCCGGACATCAGCGCGAGCACTCCCTTCTGCGTTTGCGAGGTTAGCTGTCGGGCTCGGACTGAAAGGTGTCCTACCGTGCGCCGGTTGGGCCGGCCTAACGGATTCGCCCCGTCGGAATTCTGCCCCAGAACGCCAAAACCGGGCGTTCCAGGGACCCCGATATTCCGTTGCGGGTCCCCCGCTCCCGCCAAGTGGCGGGATTCAACGTCGAAGTAATTCTACTTACGTGGACGATGCACGTGCAAGCGGCGAGAAATGTTCGCAGGCGGTTTGCTTCCCGGCGTGAATAGTCGTCGAACCAAGCACCTTCAAAAATCAACTTTCCGTATCCGGACGCTTCTGCAGTTCACGCCAGAGCTTGTCCAAAACTTCAGGCCGCCTCTCGCTCCTAAGTTCACTCTCCAGTTCTTCCAGAGCCACGGCGATCACATGATAGTGGTGAGCGCCCGCGAAACGTGGATCGGACGTAATTTCCAGCCAAAGCCGGTGAAGCAGATCGAGATCCTGGTCCCGGAGACGGGGTGTATGCGGCCCTAGATAATATTCACGCGCCACGCCATTTGGCAAACGGACTTCCATGACCAACCGTGGTTTCGGTTCAGGCAGGCGCTCCCAGGCGTCACCGGTCAGCTTGGCTTGTTCGTCCGGTGTCAGCTTATTGGAAAGTCCGCAGACAATGCGGCTTGACTCCAGCCTCTGGGCAGTAACCACGATGGAATCGAACACATCAGTGGCCGGGACTACGAGCAAGGAAATCGGCTTGCCCTCTTTTTCTGCGGCAGCTACCGCGGCTGTGAACAATTCCTGCTCGTAGTGATCGAACACCTGGCCGGTTTCGAGGGAAGTGTCGCCGAACGAGTCGCGGTGATACAAGCGCGCGGTCATAACGACTACGTCCTGCTGGTTGGTGTCAGTTCGTCGGAGCACTTCGCGCAGGTAATAGAGGTTCTTGGGGTCCCGCACGGCAACCACAATGTTGCCTGGCCGCACGCCGAGAGTTTCGTTCTCAGGCTCTTCGTTTCCATAGACGCGGAACTGGTCAAGACTCTCCAGCTTTCCCGCACGTTCTCTCGCCACGCGCCGCTCGGAATATGTAAAGAGGCCAAAGAAAACCAAGCTGAAGGTAACCCCGCCGATAGTGGCTTGATACTTCGTGAAAAAGTTGACGATAGCGGTCAGGAACAAGACAGTCGCGATCAGAATTACGCCGAGTGGGAGTTCGCGGCCTTTGCCAAGCGGTATGTTTCCGGGCACCTTCCATTCGCGCTTTGCGGGCTCGGTGTAGCGCAGTACGAGCACGGCTAACGCCATCAAGGCGAAGCTCCATACCACGCCAAATGCGTATAGTCCGGCAAGCGTAAAGACATTTCCGCGAGTGAGAACAATGGTCAGCAACTGCATTCCGACGACTAAATTGATGATGCGGTAGCTGGTGCCAAAGCGTGGATGCGGTTTCTGGAATGCGTCGGTCAGAACGCCGTCTTCTGCCACCCGATTGAGGACCCCATTAGCGCCAACAATGGATGTATTCTGCGCGCCTGAGAGAATCAGCACGCCGACGAGTACTACGAATGCGTGAAACAACAATTTCGCCCATGGTGGCCCCCACAGGTGCATGGCGATTCCACTGATGAGATTGCCAAAGTATTCCGGCCGTACTTTGTCAGGAATGATCATCACGGCAAAGAACGATGTGAGCGCGGTAAACAGGAGCGCGTAAATGCCGATCACAACCGCGGCCTTTTTCAAGTTCTTCAGCTTGGGATGCGCTATTTCGCGATTCACCTGCGCCAAGGTCTCTTCGCCGCTCATGGCCAGCACCGAGTGGCCGAATCCCACAAACAGGATGAACATTGTCAGGTGACTGAGCCTGGTGTCCTTCAATGAATGCATCCACCCCAGCGATTCATGGTCGAGGAGAATTCCGTACTTGAGCGGGTTTGGCGGAACCTGAAAAGGCCCATGCAATACGGTGACGGTGCACCAGGTGATTAAGATCACCACCATCACGGTGGTGACCATCATGATTTGCAGGGCTTTCCCGCTGGATTCATGAATGCCCTGTGTGTTCTTCCACCAAAAATACGTGGTCACCAGAATGCCGAAAATAGCCGCGAAAGCGTTGTCGGGAAAATACCGGAAGGGACGACCAGCGTACTGAGCAATATCGTGCATGAAACCCGCGAGATATTGGCCCGCGACGACTGAGCTGAGAGGTCCGGTTAGGACGTAGTCGAACAAGAGCGCTGAAACCGAAAACTTCGCGAGCGTGCCACCCATGGCGCGCCGGACCACGCGATAAACACCTCCGCGAACGAACATGCTCGTGGATTCGATGTAGAGAGCGCGGACGCAGTTCGCGAATAACATTACGGCGAGAATGAACCAGGGCGCGCTCTTGCCAATCACCTTCTCCGCATCTCCACCAACGTAGTAGGCCGAAGAACCCAAATCGGAAAGTACAATCGCCGCCGCCCGCCAGAACGAGATGAAACTCAGCAGGACGGTCGTCGCCACAAATACCTTGACTGCTGGCCGACGATGGTTGGGAGCGCTGGACATTGAACGAAGGTGATCGCGCGTGGTTCTAGGAATTTAGCATACCCGGCTTAGGAATGAGGGGCAGAACTTACCGGAGCCAGATGCGTTCTGGTGATGCGATCATGCCAGGAGAGCTGGTCTTCGTCCAAGAAACACCAGGCGTATCCAAGACCGAGTGACACGCAGGAGAGCAACGACGCCAGTACCCGCCAGCGCCGCAGCTTTCGCGAAATTGGTGTGCCATCGAAGTGAGTTACTGCAACGTGAGCAAGACGCAAGCCCGGCGTGGTTCCGGTAAAAACCAGGAACGCATACTGGTATGTGGGCCACAAAACGGCCACCAGTGTTGCTGTGACTTGAAGCGCCACCTTCCATTGCTGAATCGGGCCATTGAACCGTAGGAAAATGTACCCGAATACCATCAATGCTCCGGCAACAAACAAACCGTCAACGGTTCCCGCAAGTAACCGTCGCGAAAGTGTCGCCGACTGGAGCGGCATATCGAAGCCCGGACGCCGTTCCAATTCCTGCTCGCTCGCTTCTTCAATCAGAATTCCACCCAACGCGGGTGGTGGCGGCAGGAACGCAGGTGCCTCCACGATTCGCGGTCGATCGAGCACGGGTTCTGCGAGTTCGTCTTGCATTAAAGGCGGAGGCCCTGCCCGCCGAAATTCGAGTATTCGCGCGGTTGCCTCCAGAGAGACGAATGCTTGCGGTACTTGTGGCGCTTGGGGAATTTCCAAGTCCCTTGCCGCGGTTTCAGCCGGCAGGTCGGGCTCGATGTCTATTCCCCAACGTCGGCGCGGTGCCGGAGGGTCGAACTGCAATTGCAGCGACGGATAGCGCACTTTCGGCGCTTTGCTCGATTTGTACTTGTTTACCTTGGCGCTGACCTGATCGCGCCAGTCGGGGATGATGGAATCAACCGGCAGGTTAGGCTGCGCTTGTTCGACGGTCGAGTTGTCGAGTTCCACTCGACCGGACAGCCGAGGGCGGCTGTCCCCACGTGCGTCGGAACACGATTCAAACTGAGGTGAACTACCAGATATGCGTTCACCTACCGTAGGCCCTTCCGCCTCATTCAGTACAAACGTCGGCTTCTCGATGTCGGCTTCCAGGCTTGCCGCAAATTCCTGCTCGCTCATATCGGGCGCATCGGGATCGAAATATGCCGGCTTCAGTTCGGGTTCGAATTGTCCTTCAAGTGGATCCATGCCTGATGCTGTCAATTGATCCTTGCTCTTTGCCTCAGCAGTGAGGAACGTGCTACCTTCACGCAAGTCCGGCGTCTGGACTGCGTGCGCTCCCGATGCGAGCTCGTACAAGCTTGGTTATCACGGCGGCAGTGGTTTGTCATCTGCTACTCACGCCTCAGTTAGTTACCAGCCAGTTGCTTCCCGCTTCAGCCTCGGCACAGGCTCTCCCCCAAGCTCCCCAAAAATCATCCATTCCAGTGACCATTGAGGCCATAAAACAGGAGAAAGACGGATCGATCTACAAGTTGCAGGGCAAGGTCAGGATTTTGTATGGCGTGTACACATTATCGGCCGACCAAGTTACCTACAACGAAGATTCCGGAGATGCCCAGGCCGAAGGCCACCTCGTGCTCGAAGGCGGCCCTAGCGATGAACATATCGAAGCTGCTCGCGGCACCTACAACCTGCAAGCCGAAAGCGGCAAGTTCGAGGACGTGACCGGCACCATCGGTGTGAAGGTTCGTAATAACCGCAACGTCCTGACTGGGTCAAACGCTTTCTTTTTTCATGGCCGCTTGGTCGAAAAGCCCGGGCCCGACCATTACATCGTCACGGACGGAACCATAACCACCTGCGAGTTGCCGCGTCCAAAGTGGCTGTTTGCCGCTCACAAGGTGGACGTTGAAGCCGGAGGCAATGCCAAAATCTATCGAACCAATTTTCGACTGGAGGGCGTACCAGTCCTCTATCTTCCATTTGCGACTCACCCGGTTCAGAAAGCTCCGCGGCAGTCCGGGTTCCTCATTCCCAATATCGGTCGTTCCTCAACTCGCGGTTACACTGTGGGCGAATCGGTTTTTTGGGCCATTCGCCGGGACATGGACCTGCTGGCCGGTGCCGAATATTTTTCGAAACGCGGGTGGGCGCCCGATGGGGAATTTCGCGCTCGACCGACAGAAAATTCGTTCGCCGATCTCACTTTCTTCAGCGTCCTCGATCGCGGGGTGCAGGGCGTGAACTGCACAGGGGCTACGACAACATGCGTCTCCAACCAGGGCGGCACCGAAATCCGCCTCAATTCCGAGGGGGCTTTTGAACACAACGTTCGCGCCGTCGCCAACATTGATTACCTGAGCTCGTATGTGTTCCGGCTAGCTTTTAGCGATGTTTTCGCGCAGGCGGTCAACTCGGAAGTGCGGTCTAACGCTTTTCTCTCCAACACAACCGGCAGTCTGTTTCTCAACGCCAGCACCAGCCGCTATCAGAACTTTCAGAGCGCCCAGAAAGGTGACGTGATTACGATTCTGCATGCGCCGGGCGTTGAAGCTACAGGCGTGGATCAACAACTGTGGAACTCTCCCTTCCACGGCGGATTCGACTTTGACGCTGAAGGCCTGTCACGCAGCGAGCCCTCGTTCAGAACTGCGCCGCTGATTGGCCGTTTCGATCTGAGCCCCGCGCTGGCCCTGCCTTTGCTCGCCAGGGGCTGGAGCTTTCGCCCTGAGATTTCCGCGCGCGACACAATCTATACCCAGCAACTAGTGCCCTCGGGAGGGATTGCGCTCACCGATGTGGGAACCGTATTGTCTAAGACCATCAATCGCAAATCTCTGCAAGCGTCGCTCGAAGTGCGCCCGCCGGCACTTGATCGCGTTTTCGATGGAGAATTCCTCGGCCGGAAGTGGAAACACGTAATCGAGCCGCGCATAAATTACACGTACGTGACCGGAGTGGAAAACTTCTCCCAGATCTTGCGCTTTGATGACCGCGACATTCTCAGCGATACGAACGAAGTCGAGTACGCGCTGGTGAACCGTCTCTATGCCAAGCGCATGTCTTCTGAGCCGGAGACGTGCCCCTCGGAAGGAATGCCGGCGCTCATTATCGGCGGAGCACCTCCGCCAAGCCGCATTCCTTGGGAGCATTCGCAGGCCACAGCCCAACGCCCCTGCCAGCCGGGGCCATCCACTCGTGAAATCGTGACGTGGGAGCTGGCGCAGAAGTATTTTCTTGATCCCACCTTTGGGGGAGCGTTAGTGCCAGGGCGACGCAACGTGCTCACCAGTACAGTTGACCTGACCGGAATCGCATTTCTCACCGATGAGCGCCGGCTCTCTCCACTGATTTCCCGTTTACGGATTTCTTTGAATACGCGCAGCGACATCGAGTGGGACGCCGATTATGATTTTCGCGCGGGACGCGTGAATACCAGCACCATACTGTTTAATCATCATTTCGGACTGTTCACGATCGGGGCGGGCAACGCGCTGCTGCACACACCGGGAGAGATCTCCACTTCGAACACGACCCCAATCGCGCAAAAATTCAGTCAGTTCCGCTCTGTCCTCGGGTATGGCAGCCCTAACAAGCGTGGGTTCAGCGGGGCGGTCAATCTTGGATTCGACGCACGGCTGAATCAGCTCCAATACGGTTCTGCCGAACTCGCATATAACTGGGATTGCTGCGGTGTGAACGTTGAATATCGCCGGTTTGCGCTCGCCTCCGTGCGCAACGAGAACCAGTATCGCTTCACGTTCTCACTCGCAAACGTGGGAGCGTTCGGGAATTTGAGGCGCAGCGAACGGCTGTTTTGAATCTGAGCCAGCGCCGTCCAGAGCTGCGGACCCGCGGCTACTTGGCCGGGAAGCAGGAATGTCTTTGGGTAGGCTCCTTCTCCGCAAACCTTGAAAGTGCCGAAATCCTTGTACCATCGCCCTTCCGGTACGGCTGGCTTTGATGCGAGCCAAATTCGCAGGCGATTGAGATCCTCGATGCTAATCTTGCGATCGTGCATTCGCTCGATGAGATGCTCGCGGACGGCAACAGGAAGCCGTGCCCAGACTTCGATTTGCGGCATTATTCACCGAAGACGAATCGCCCCAGCTCATCACCAAGGCGCTTTACCTCTGCCGAGTCGTTGGCTGCGCGGAACCGCTCTGCAAGATGGAAGAACGCCCGTTCTTTCTGTTTATGGACTTCGATCCCTTCCTCAATGAGCTCCACTAGGACTCGGTTATCGCTGAGACGCCGTCGCTTGGCTATGCCCTCAATTTGCTTCGCAACTTGTGCAGGCAGTGTCACGCTTCGGCGAACCTGCTTTCTTAGGACCATGCGCACCATTCTACACCATTTAGGTGCACATATGGGATTCGCGGCATGGGCTCATTGTTGTAGGCATTTTTCGTGCCCACATCCGGTTAATGTTCTCAGCGTAAGATATCCCTTGTGGCTCTTGCACCCGAACTCATCGCCAAACGTTTCGTCCTCGACCAGCATCTGCGTTCGCTCGGGCGCACGCTGGTCGCTTACTCCGGCGGCACAGATTCCGCGTTCCTCACGTGGGCTTCTCATCAGGCCCTCGGAAGCAACATGCTGGCCGTCATCGCCGACTCGCCAAGCCTTGCGCGGTTTCAGCGTGATGATGCTGTCGCCTTCGCCCGCGAAAACAACATTCCAATCGAGGTGATTCGTACCGACGAACTCGACCGGCCGGAATACGTTCGGAACGATTCCTCCCGCTGCTTTCACTGCAAGGACGAGCTCTTCACTGTGATGGAGGGATTTTCTTCCGCTCGCGGCTTTCAGACTATCGCCTACGGAGTGAATCTTGACGATAAGAGCGATTTCCGTCCGGGGCAGGTGGCCGCGTCGAAGCATCGAGTGGCGGCGCCACTACTCGAAGTGGGTCTGTCCAAAGAAGAAATCCGCGTGCTGGCCCGGGAAGCCGGCCTTCGCATATGGGACAAGCCCGCTTCGGCATGTCTTTCCTCTCGAATTGAATACGGTCAGCCGGTAACGACGGAGGCTTTAAGGGCAATCGAGCAAGGCGAAGACTATCTTCGCCGGCTTGGCTTCCGCCAATTCCGCGTGCGCCATCACGGACAGATCGTTCGCATCGAGATCGCCCGCGAAGAAATGCACCGCGTTCTGACCTCGGAAATGGCGGCGGAGTTCACGCGGGTCTTCAAGACGCTGGGCTTTAAGTTTGTCACGCTCGATCTTGAGGGCTTCCGCTCCGGCTCGATGAATGCGCTGCTCACACCTGATCAGATTGCCGTTCCGAATTCTCGCAAGAGCGCCTAGCGGCAAGGCACACGTGGGACAGGCGTCTCGCCTGTCCAGATCGGCCCAGTCCCAACGAGGGGAGAATCCTTCACCAGGGCAGGCGAGACGCCTGTCCCACGTGAAGCCGGGGGATGGAGGGCACCGCCACAGTCTGTGAGATAATCGGACATTCGATCATCCCCAATGTTGACGCGGTTTCTGGTGAAATGTTTGAAGCATACATTTGCTCTTGTTCTACTGATCTGTCTCGGCTGCTCGGCCCAGGCGCCAAATGAGCTCAATAAAAAAATCGAGCGGCAGCTGCGTTTTACCTACAAACTTCCTCCGAGTGTGAAGGTTACAGTTTCCGCTCCACATTCGAGCGACTTTCCAAATTACGACGCTCTGACGGTCACTTTCGACGACCAAGGTCATAAGCAGCACTACGATTTTCTGCTTTCGAAAGACCAGAAGATGCTCATGCGCATGACCAAGATGGACTTGGGCCAGGACCCTTACGCCGAGGTCATGAAAAAGATTGATGTCAAGGGACGCCCGATCCGCGGGAATCCGAATGCGAAGGTAGTGGTCGTTAACTACGACGATTTTCAATGTCCTTACTGTTCGCACGCCCACCAGACCCTTTTTCCGCAGCTTTTGAAGGAATATGGCGACCGCATAGCTTTCATCTACAAAGATTTCCCGCTATCGGAGATCCATCCCTGGGCGATTCACGCCGCCGTTGATGCGGATTGCCTTGCTTCACAAAGCGGCGACGCCTATTGGGACTTTGCCGATTACATTCACGCGCACCGTGATGTTGTGAACTCGGAGAAGGGACTGGAAAATCAATTCACCGCGCTTGATCGCATCACGATTGATGAAGCAGGAAAATTTAAAGTGGACAAGGACAAGCTGCAGGCTTGCGTGAAGGCCCAGGATGACCGCGCGGTGAAGGAATCGGTGAAGGAAGGCGAGGCCTTGGACGTTAGTGGCACGCCAGCCATGTTCGTCAATGGCCAGCTTGTGGACGGTGCCCGCCCCGCCGCTGAGCTCCGGGAAATTTTCGACAGCGCACTTAAGCAAGCGGGACTTTCTGCGACGGCCCCCACCGCGGCGGCTGCAGGGACAAGCGGCTCCAACCTAGCCCGATGAAACGCCCGCGAATGGAGAACAGATTGGATTCAACTTTCGTGAAGAAAGTCTGCACGATGCGATTGCTGTTGGCGCTTGCACTTCTAGCAGTATCTTGCGGCTTGAAAAGTGTGGGCAACGATGTTGCCGCGACCGTGGACGGCCAGAAGATTTACACCTCCGATGTCGAGAAGTATTTTCAGAGCCAGACCGCCGGCTCGACCCAGCCCTTGAGCGATGAGCAGGCGACCAGTCTTCGCCTGAGCATTCTGCGCGAGCTGATTGAGAATGAAATCCTGATGCATCGCGCCGCCAAGCTCGGCCTGCTCGCGACTGACGAAGAGGTTGACCGCAAACTCAATGAGATCAAGTCTCCATATAGCGCCAGTGAATTCGCGCAGCGCCTGAATGAACGCAAGCTCTCGCTCGACGATTTCCGCCACGACATTCGCCGTACGCTGACGGCGGAGAAGGTCCTACATAAGGAAATCACGTCCAAAATCAATATCGGCCCGCAAGACATTTCCGCGTACTACAACCAGCACAAAGCAGAGTTCAATCTGATTGAGCCTCGGTATCATCTGGCGCACATTCTGGTAACCGCTTCGCCGGGTGCGCAGGGCCAGGACAGCGGAAATAAGGCACGCAACGAGGCCGAAGCTCGCAGGAAAATCGAGACTGTGTTGACCCGCCTGCAAGCGGGAGAGGACTTCTCAAGCCTGGCGATGACCTACTCCGAGGACGGCGCTACGGCGGCGAACGGCGGGGATGTTGGCATTGCTCCGGAATCAGCGCTGAAGCAGACTGACGCCGCGACGCGCGAGAGCGTCGTTAAGTTGAAGCCGGGGCAATACACGCCGATCATTCCGCTGGCCAACCCTGCGACCAAGCAGGTGGGTGGTTTTCAAATTGTGAAACTGATCGCGCTTGAGCCTGCCGGACAGCGCGAGCTTTCTGATCCGCGGGTAGAACAGGAAATTCGCTCCCAATTGCAGGACCACCGGGAACAACTGCTGAAGGCAGCCTATTACGAAGTCATGCGCAACCAGGCGAAGATTGACAATTATTTCGCGCAGCGATTGCTGGAAAGATAGCACTCAGCATTCAGCACTGAGCAAGCCCCAAAGATATTTTGTCATCCCGAACTCGAGCCTGCGCGAGAGAGGGCGCTTACGATGCAATGGATCTGCATCGGCGCATGCGGGGCCAGCGGGGATTCTGTCACCACTCGTGACGATCCTGTTGACAACCTGCGGCACGAAATCGACGTAGGGTCCCTCTCCCGCCCGCTCCAGCGGGCGCGTTCGGGATGACAAATCGTTTTTCAGGGCGTCGTTGACTATTGAGTGCTGAACGATGGTGGCTCACTCCAACACCGCCAACACGTCTCCGGCATTCACATTCATCCCCACTCGCGCCAACATTTTCTTTAGCGTTCCCTCCTTCGGCGAGCGGACTTCGTTCTGCATCTTCATTGCCTCGACTACAACAATGCCCATGCCGGCGTTCAAGGCATCGCCCTCTTTGGCAAGCACTCGCACGACCTTGCCGGGCATGGAAGCCGTAAGCCTCAGCGGGCCGGCATCGGCGGATCCTGTTCGTCTCCTGCTCTTGAGCGATCGCGCGTCTTGAAGCGTAACGTCGTATTTTTTGCCACGAACGACAAGTTGCTGAATCTCTCCTTCTTTTTCGCGTCTTATTTCGAATGATTTTCCGTCTATGACGATGGAGAGAGTGTCTGCGCCGATCTGCACCGCGTCCACCACGACCTCGCGCCCGTCCAGCCGGCATACCCAGCGTTCTGGCTGCGCGTCGGACGACTTCTCAAGGTCGAACCGATAAACCCTGCCGGCAATGTTGGCTTCGTAATGCACGTTTACCCGAGCGATTCCGTCCGGGCGGCTCTCTTCCAACCTGACGAAGCATTGGCCGGTGATGTGCCCGGTCCGTTTTTTCGCGGTTCAATACTTGCAAAAAGCGCGGCAGCAATTGCAGCCGCTTCCTGATCGCTCTCATCTGCTGGCGTACCCAGTTTCGAAAGGCGTTCCAAATATCCTGTGTCGGTGTCGCCAGCCGCGAATGCCGGATCGGACAGAATTCGCCCGAACAACTGCAGGTTCGTCTTGATTCCGCCGATGAAGCACTCGTCAATTGCTCGTCGTAAACGGCCAATTGCCTGCGGACGGTTCCCCCCGTATCTGATTAGCTTTGCCAGCAGCGGATCATACGCAACCGGGACAGTCCATTCTTGGTAAATTCCGCTATCCAGGCGTATGCCCGGCCCGGCGGGCTCTGAAAGAGCGGTAATTTGGCCGGGACTTGGAAAATAATTTTCATCTTCTGCATAAATGCGGCACTCGATGGCGTGCCCGCGTGGTTGGATGTCCGGTTGCGAAAATGGAAGTCTTTCGCCGGCGGCGATGCCAATCTGCAAATGCACGAGATCAACGCCGCAGACCAGTTCCGTGACCGGATGTTCAACTTGCAGGCGCGTGTTCATTTCCAGGAAATAGAAATTGCTGCTTGCGTCGGCAAGGAATTCGATGGTGCCCGCATTCGTGTAGCCGACCGCCTTGGCTGCCTTGACTGCAATCTCGCCCATACTTTGGCGCATCGTGGCGCTCACAGCCGGCGATGGAGACTCTTCCAGGACCTTCTGATGGCGGCGCTGAATCGAGCACTCACGCTCGCCGAGATGAACGCAGTGTCCATGCTCGTCCGCGAGCACTTGGATTTCAATGTGCCGCGGATTCGTGATTGCCTTTTCGAGATACACTTCATTGCTCCCAAAGGCGCGCTGCGCTTCACTCTGGGCGGCTTCGAGTGCCGAAGCCATCCCTGCAGCGCTCTCGACCAGTCGCATGCCCTTGCCGCCACCTCCGGCTGCGGCTTTCAACATGACCGGATAGCCAAGTTGCGCCGCCACTTCTCGGGCCTCGTCAATTGATTCCACACCGCGCGACGTCCCCGGCACAAACGGCACTCCGGCCTTTTCCATCTGCTGCCTTGCTCGTGTTTTCAAGCCCATGATTTCGATCGCTTCTGCCGGCGGTCCAATGAATTTGATTCCCGCCCTAGCGCAGGCGCGGGCAAACTCCGCATTTTCAGAAAGGAATCCGTAGCCGGGATGGATGGCTTCAGCGCCGCAGTTCCGTGCGGTAGCGATGATGTGCTCGATGTTTAGATACGATTCGGACGCTGGTGTTGGGCCCACGTAGTAAGCCTCATCGGCCTTAAGAACGTGCAGGGCAGCGCGGTCCGCGTCGGAGTAGATTGCGACTGACAGAATTCCGAGCTCACGACAGGCCCGAATCACTCGAACGGCAATTTCTCCGCGATTGGCAATCAGGATTTTTTTGAACATTGGGAAGCAGTGGTTAGTTGCTAGTGGTTAGTGGTTTGCTGCTGCGCTTTGCGCTCCGCGCATTTCGCCTATGGTCATCTTGTTTACACCGTCAGGGGCTAAAGCCCATAGTCTTTTGCAGCCTCTTACGCGGCGCTAAAAGCGCTGCTCTTCCACCGTGACGCAGCATTCACGAGTTTCCGAAACTCTGGAAGCGGTTGGCTCCGGGCCAAGGCTACAACTAGATTCTAGTTAAAGCTTGCCAGTCCCTGTAGTCACCTCACGTACTATAGGACTTCTCACGTTATGCCATCCACTCCAGAGTCTAATCCAGCGCCGCGAGCCGCATGGAGCATGCATCTTGCCGCAATCGCGCCGGCGGCGATCATCCTGGCAGCATTCCTTATCCGTCTTGCTGGCGCGCATTCCAGGTTCCTGAACGCTGACGAGGCGATGCACTATCTGTTCTCGTTGCAGTCTTCGTTCATTACGACGTACCAGGCAAGCCTGCGCACTGCGCACCCGCCGCTGCTGATCATCCTTCTGCACTACTGGGGAATGGTTTCAAGCACCGAATTCTTTCTGCGCATTCCTTCTGTGATCGCGGGGACCGCCGCTGGCTGGTTCCTTTATGCCTGGCTCCGGCGCATCACCGATTCTTGCACCGCAGTCATCGCACTTTCACTGTTTCTTTTTTCCCCAGCGCTAATTTACCTGTCGTTCGAGGTCCGGCAATACGCGCTGGTCATGGCATTCATGGCCGCGACTCTCTACTTCCTAGACCGCGGGTTTATGGAAGACTCTCCCGTGCTCATGCTGGTCTCGATCCTGTGTCTATATCTCGCATTGATGACGCATTATTGCACGCTGATATTCGCGCTGTGCGTTGGCTGCTATGGGCTGCTGCGAATAGCTTCCCTGCGCCCGCGCACCGCTGTCGCTTCAGTATGGGCGGCAGGACAGGTTGGCGGCGTTGCCATGGCTGCTTTTTTCTGGAAGACGCATATCACACTCATCCGCAGAGTCGGAATGGTGCAACATGTGGCGGAATCCTATTTGCGAGGCTCCCTTTTTCAGCGCGGCCAGGAGAGCGCGCTTGGTTTCGTTTTGAAATCTAACATCCGTGTCTTCCGTTTTTTATTTAGCCAGGGCGCGGTCGCGATTGTGGGCATGCTGCTTTTCTTTATGGCGGTGGCTCTGCTACTTCGAAATGGGGCGGGCCCTTCGGCAAGCTCAGGGCAGACTCTGAAGGGCCGCCTCTATACGGTGACGCCGCCTGGCGAACGACGACCCACTCCGAGACAACTTGGAATGCTGCTCCTCTTTCCATTTGTCGTCAACTGCGGCGCTGCTTTGGCGGGTGCTTATCCTTACGGCGCCAGCCGGCACAATTCTTACCTGGCGATTTTTGCTATGCCGGCCATCGCAACCATTCTGGCCAACTGGAAATTGCCATCCAGATGGATGAGGCCGACTACAATTGCCGCGGCGCTCGCGATCTGCAATTTTACGATTGCTCCAGCGGGCGCCTATATTCCGGCAAAGCATCAGAAGAAGGCCTTCATGCACGCGGCGGCGGATTGGATCCACGCGTCTGTGCCCGCGCATTCGATCATTCTTGCTGACTACGAGAGCGGGCTGCTGGCCGGATACTACATTTGCCACAAGAATGTGGTGCAGACCGCGCCGCCATTCCAACTTTTCCTGCCATCTGATTGCGGGAACTACCAGTCACTCACCTTGCTTCCACCCTTGTGGGTCTTTCGCGCAGACACGTTTCCCGATCAGATACGCGAGTTGCAGCGAACACTTGCTCAGAACCGTGAGTTCGATGAAGACCGGCAAATCTGGCTGTTTCAGGCGGGATACATCGTGGACAAGGAACCTGAGTTTCGGACGCTGCTTGAGCAATACGGATGTAACCGACCGCAGGAATTCGGACCAAATATTTTTGTGTGCCGGGTTTGGGTGAGCAAGCCGTGAGCGATCAGCGGCCAGCTTCGAGCAAAACAAGCTGTGAGCTCTGAGGGATGACTTCTAGGCCAAATGGCGAGTCTAGGTTGCTCGCAGCTCGCTGCTCACAGCTGTCGTGAAGGACAAAAGAAAAGCCTCCCGCCAGGAGAGGCTTTGATTCCCTCTAATTACCTCCGCTTATTTCGGCTGATCCAGAGTGATTCCTGTGGACTTGTTCGCCTGCTTTTCAGACCGGACTTTCCGCACTTCCATGACCTTGTCAGACCACTCATTGGCGGATTTGGTATCGGCTGCACTTTGCTCCGGCGTATCGCACTCTCGGTCTGCTCTTTCGCGATACACAAGATTCAGGTACGCCATGGCGTCATCGTAGTCGGGCCGCAATTGTATAGCTTTGTTTAGATTGTCCAGACCGTCCTGAATCACCTGCCCGTCTTGCTCACGCAACTGAACACAAACCTTCTTGTCCTTTATCGCCTCGTCCGGCCGCATGCCCAGCTTGTTACGGGCTTCCGTGCGCGTCTGATAAGCCTGGGTCCAGTCAATCATACCGACGGAGTAGTACGCCTCGGGGTCGTTGCGATCAAGCTCGACTGCCTTGCGATAGTATTTCTTGGCGTCATCGAACTTCTTCATCTGCAAATCCAGGATGGCGATCCCCTTAATGCTGTTGATGTTGTTCGGATCCCGATCCAGCACGGCGTTGTACTGCGCGATTGCCAGGTTCGCGTTCTGCAGATTCTCGGGAGAATCCACGCCGGGGATATATTGCGCAAAGTAGGCGGCCGCCAAGTAGAGCTTGGCATTCTGAAGGCTTGGATCAAGCTCGACCGCCTTCTTGAAATGGTCAGTGGCCTGCTCGTAGCGCAAGTTCTTGAAAGAAGCCACACCCTTGTTGAGTTGGTCTCGGGCCCTGAGCTTGTCGCAGCCAGTGGCGGCAAACATAAGCGCCGCGGCCGCAGCCAAGACAACAATTTTTGAAGTCGTTCTCATTTGTTCATTCCCCTCGACGGGATTCGGCGTGAAGCCAGCCGCATACGATAGCACAATCTCAGCAAATACACGCGTGGGCCCGGACGCCCCTCGTCCAGGTGGGTGAGCATTGCTCGCCGTCATCGCCGCGCGTAGCGCGGCCGGGCGGGTGAGGGCACCCGCCCCCACGTGAGCAGAGACTAGCCGCCGGCCTCGATCTTCGCCGTGATCAGGCCTACTTTGTCCACACCGGCCGCATGGGCGATATCAATAACGTTTGCGATATTGGCAAACGGAATATTGTCGTCGCCTTTGACGAACATCACCTTCTCGGCACGGGTCTTGAATATGTCTTGCAGACGGCCCTGAAGCGTGTCCCAGGTCGCGTCGTCCTGATTAATCTTCACGCCAGGCTGATTACCCGCTCCCTTGTCGATCACCTGCACCACAATCGTGCGGTCCGGGGGCGGCGCTTTCTGGTTCGGCGGCGGCGGCTGCGGCACCAATGCGTCCAGGCCCTTTGAAACCACTGGCGTGATCACCATGAAGATGATCAGCAGCACCAACAGCACATCAATCAGGGGGGTCACGTTGATGACACAGCTTTGGCCGCCCTTACCGCCCATTGTCATTGCCATAAAGAAATCTCCTTCGTCTTATTCAGATCCGCCAGTAGACGGTGCACCTGGGGTTCCCGGTGGATGGTCTTTTTTCTGCTCGGTGATCAAACCGAGATCATCCACACCCGCCGCACGCACGTTGTCCACGACGTCTACCACGGCCTTATACCGGGCGCGCGCATCAGCACGGAGAAAAACTCGCTTGTCCGCCCGATTCGCAATGCGATCTTTGATCCTGTTGGTGAGCTGGCTGGTGTCCTTCACCAGGTCGCGGCCGAAAAAAACATCGCCTTGGCGCGTAACCGCCACCACCAGCGCGTCTTCTTTGTCGGCATCGGTCATCTGCTCAGGATTGTTAACCTGTGCAAGGTCCACCGAAACATCCTTCTGCAACATAGGCGTGATCACCATGAAGATGATCAGCAGCACCAGCATGACGTCCACCATTGGTGTGACGTTGATGTCCGAATTGACCTTTGAACCTTCGTCTCTTACCGAGATTGCCATGTTTTTCTCCTGAGGAGGTGGTCCGGCCCCTCAGCCGGACCCTGCAACTCAACATGATTCCAACTCGCGTAGGGGCGGGTGCCCTCACCCGCCTGCCCGGACGAGGGCGTCCGGGCAGGCGTGGGCCGTTTTACCGGCGCACTCCTCTGCGCTTCAGGAAGTAATCAATCAGCTCGCTCGAGGAGTTGTCCATCTCCACGTCGAAAGCTTCCACGCGGCCCGTCAGATAGTTGAACATCATGACGGCAGGAATCGCGACGGCGAGCCCGATCGCTGTGGTCACTAGAGCTTCCGAAATACCGCCAGCCACGGCACCGATACCTGTCTGGCGCTGGGTCGTGATTTCGCGGAACGCGTTGATGATGCCGACCACCGTGCCGAACAGTCCCACGAACGGGGCGGTTGAGCCGATGGTCGCAAGCCCGCCCAATCCGCGCTTGAGCTCAGCATGGACGATGGCTTCGGTGCGTTCCAGGGCGCGCTTCGAGGCTTCAATGGTTTCGCCCGGAATGTCGCTTGAGTCCTGGTGTGCGCGAAATTCCATAAGGCCGGCAGTCACGACCTTGGCCAAGTGGCTCTTTTTATTGCGCTCGGCCACTTTGATGGCTTCGTCAATTTTTCCATCCCGCAGCGCGCCTGCTACTGCTGGAGCAAAGGCCCGAGACTGTTTGCGGGCCGCGTTGAACGCCATGTAGCGATCAATCATCACGCCGAACGACCAGCCGGACATGACAAAAAGAATGCCGACCACGATTTTCGCCAAAAGCCCCATCTGGTGCCAAAGCGAAAGCAGGTCAAATCCTACCTGTTGGTCCTGCAAGATCCAGGTCGCCAGCGTAGGCATGTGAGTTAGGGTGTGCGCTGCTGCAATCATGAGTTGCTTCCTCCTCGAGAATCTTATGTGTGCTGCCGAACCAAAAAACTAAAAACTTCGCCGCGGATTTCGCAGATCAACGCGGATAAACCAACCAAAAAGAGATAGGCACAAAGTCGAACCTCCGAGTATCCGCGGATTCCCAATGAAAACTATCCGCGTGCATCGGCGCAATCCCGCCTCGCCTAACCTCCCGCCAGCGAGAAATTCACCGTCACCATCGTCTCGACCTCTACAGGTTCGCCGTTCAAAATGTACGGCCTGTAACGCCACTGCTTCACGGCTTCGAGGGCCGATTGGATCAGAAGCGGAGGACCGCTGATGACGCGGAGGTTTTGGATGGTTCCCTCTTTGCTGATTTCCGCCTGCAACACCACACTGCCTTGCACACGGGCGGTCTTCGCAATCGCTGGGTAAACAGGCTTCACTTCCTTAATTTTCAAGCCTGAAACCACTCCCTGAGAGACGCGTATCCGCTGCGGGGCGGCTACCTTCGGCATAGGGGCATTGGACCCGATTATCGAGCCCATGACTCCGCCCATCTGGCCGCCGGGGACGCCACCCGGGACTCCGCCAACTACGCCGGCCGTCATCGGCGGCGGAGCTTCCTCTTCCTTGATGATTTCCACCTTCTTTGGAATCTTGGTGGGAGTACGGAGCTGTCCGTTGATAATGTCGGTCTGCACCTTCTTGACGATATGGACTTCTGCCGGCGGCGGAGGCGGGGGTGGAGGAGGCGGTGGCGCAACCAGCGCCATCATCAGCTGCGCTTTTGGCAGCGCCTCGGTAAACAGCAACGGGATCAGCACCAAGACGCCGATCACAATCGCCTCGAGAATGAACGAGATCGTCGTGGTTCTGCCGCGCTTGGTTCTCAGTCTGTTACCTGATTCGATCAAGCTGTCTTCAAACATAGTTTTCTCCCGGCACAGAGCTACGGTGCTTTAGACACCAGCCGACCCAGTTTTGCTCCCGCCGTGTTCTGACGAAAGCAAGGGCCGGAAAAGCGTACTGCCACTGCCAAAGAGCAACCCAACAACTCGAACGTTAAACCTTATCTTCCCTTACCCTTTCCCGCCAGCGCGACTACAGGCTTGCTGCGGTTCTGCCGCCAATCTTGATAGGCCACCAGAATGGGCGCGGCAATCGCAATCGAAGAATACGTCCCGATTAAGATGCCGATAACCAGGGCAAGGGAAAACCCGTGGAGCACTTCGCCGCCAAAAAGAAATAAGGCAAGTACAGTCAGAAATGTTAAACCCGCCGTCAAGATGGTTCGACTTAAAGTTTGGTTGATGCTGCGGTTAACGATGTCGGCGAGCTTCTCACGCCGCATCAGCTTCAGGTTCTCGCGGATACGGTCAAACACCACAATGGTGTCATTGTTGGAATAGCCGATCAGGGTCAGAATCGCCGCTATCACCGTGAGCGATATAGGTTTATCCGTCAACGAGAATGCCCCTACGGTGATCAGCGTATCGTGGAACACGGTAATCACTGCAGCCACGCCATAGATGAGCTCAAATCTGAACGCCAAGTACACAAGCATTCCCGCCAGCGAGTAGGCCGTAGCCAGCATTGCCTGCTTGCGGAGTTGAGCGCCAACTTGCGGCCCAACAATCGCTACGTTATAGACACCGAAATCGGAGAGATAGAACCCCTGCTGCAAGGCAGTCACGACCGTGGGATCAACGAGTCCCTTCAGATCGCCGAAACTCGAGAGCACGCCGCCTTTAGTCTTGTCGCGATAATCAGCAATCTTCTGCGCGATGGCCGCGTACTGCTTCTGGGCGTCAGTGCTCAGGTGCAGAGGATCGGTTTGCAACAGATAGGCCGAAAGCGCCAAGGAGCTTGAGTTGTTGATGTCTTGCTTGTCGGCCGGTGCGTTCGTCCGCAGCGCATTAATGATTTGCTGCTTACCCTGATCTAGTGCCTGCGCGCTCGACTCTTGCTGCGGAAGATCAATCAGCAAGTCGTTGCTGCCTGCGCCGCCCAAGGTGCGAATCCGAGCATTGTGATACCCAATGCGATCCATTGTCTGGTGGACCGCATTGACATCAGGAGCGTGCGAAAACTTGACGCTGACCTGGGTACCTCCCCGGAAATCAATGTCCAGCGGAATACCATGCCAGAACACCATGGAAAGCACGCCCGCCACGCTGAAGATCAGCGAAAAGGCGATGAAATACCACTTCTTGCCGAGAAAATCTATGTTCGCGCTCTTAAAAAATTCCACGCTGCTGAGACCCCTTCAAAACTTAAGAACTTGTCATTCCGAACGCGCCCGCTTGCGGGCGGGAGAGGAACCTGACGTCAGCTTGCAGTTTTGACTGCTGGGGTCAGGTCCCACCATGCCACGTACACGAGGCATCCGGTTCGCGCCGTTACTAATCCCATCGCATCGTAAGGTCACTCTCTCGGCCGCTTTTGGCGCCCGAGTTCGGGATGACACTCATAGAATTTAGATACTTAACGCTTCGCCGACTGCCTTCCGGCTCAGCACCCAATCAAAAATCACGCGTGACACAAACACGGCGGTAAATAGATTTGCGAACAAACCAATGATCAGCGTGGTCGCGAATCCTTTAACCGGCCCGGTGCCGAAGATCAGCAGAATGGCAGCGGACACGATCGTGGTCACGTGCGTATCCACAATCGTGATCCATGCATGTCCAAATCCCTGTTCGACTGCTGATGGCGGCGTTTTACCGTTCCTGAGTTCCTCGCGTATGCGCTCAAAAATCAGTACGTTCGAATCTACGCCCATGCCGACCGTCAGAATCACTCCCGCGATTCCGGGCAGAGTCAAGGTGGCCCCAATGAAGCCCAGGACACCCAGCAGAATGATCAGGTTCAGAATCAGAGCCACGTCTGCGTTCACACCGGCGGCGCGGTAATAGATCAGCATGAATACGAGGACCGCGGCCATTCCGAAAATGGCTGCGCGAACACCCGCCCGAATGGAGTCTGCTCCGAGCGACGGACCAACCGTGCGCTCCTCAAGATACGTGATGCCCGCCGGCAGCGCTCCGGCATTCAAAACAAACGCAAGGTCTTTCGCGCTCTGCTCGGTAAAGCCGCCCGTAATCCTGACCTGGTCGTGAATTTGCGACTGGATTGTGGCCGCCTCGCGCAGTTTCTTGTTGAGAACTACGGCGAGTTTGTCGCCGATGTGAGCGCCGGTAAACTCCGCGAATTTCCTGCCGCCCTCATTGGTGAGGTTGAAAATAACGTCAGGCGTTCCATTTTCTTCATCGCGGCTCGCGCTTGCGCCTTGCTGCCGCATGTCGCGCCCGGTGACGACCGAAGTCCGCGTCACCGCGTACCATTCCTCACCTGTGTCGCCTGAAGAGCGCGATACGGCGCTGCTTGGCAGAATCAGACTGTCATCGGACTGATGAGCTGAGCGCGCTTCTTGTTCGCTCGAGTACGGCCCGCCCAGCACCAGCTTAATCTCAAGCATGGCGGTGGACTGCATGATTTCCTTCACCCGCGCGGGATCGTCCACGCCGGGGAGCTGCACCAAAATCTGGTATTGCCCCAGGCCGTGACGTTCGATGATGGGCTCGTTCACTCCCAGTTCGTCGATTCGGCTGCGGATGGTCTCGATTGCCTGGTCCACAGCGCCGTCTCTTAAAGCGTTCAGAGCCTGCGGCCGCAAGGTTACAGTCCAGCTATTTTCGGTTCCCGGACTCAGGTCATAGTCCGCGAGCTTCGCCTGCACGGATTCCTGTAGTTGCGACCGCGATTCGGGTGCTACGCCCTTAATAACGATTTGCTCGGCATGATTATTCGGATCGGGTTTGGTGATCTCACTGTAGGTGATCTTTGCGGATTTGAACGCCGCCTTAAGGCTCTCCATGGCGTTGTCGGTCTCAAAATTGACGGCGTCGTTGACCTGCACTTGCAAGATCAAATGCGTGCCACCCTTGAGATCGAGACCCAAGTTGATGCCGTGACGCATCGCCGAAGGGGACACCAGCGCGTTCGCCAAGGCGTCGCCAGAGAGCCCGGCCGGGACTCCGAAAATCCCGTACACAAACAGCAGCACCGCCGCGACAATGATGATCAGCTTCCAGCCCAGATTCTTGTTCATGAAGTACAGCTACTCCCCGAGCATTCCGAACGCAGGTTTCAATGTTGCGAAAGTTTCAATGTTTCTCATGGCCGGCTTCGATTTTGAAACCTTCAGACCTTCGAAACTTTGAAACTTTTCTTGTTACTTCTTTTCTCCCTCATCGGGCGTTGTGACAGCCGCCACTGATGCCCTGCTGACCTCGATCCGGAGATTGTCCGGCGGAACGCGCAGGTGAATGTAATCGTCCTTCAGCGCGACGACCGTTCCCCGGATGCCGCCACTGGTCGTGACCTTGTCCCCGGTCTTCAACTCGCTCAAGAGGGCCCGCCATTTTTTCTGACGGCGTTGTTGCGGCAGGATCATCACTACATACAAAAGCCCAATAAAAACGATCGGGATGAGAAGAGTGCCGCCGAGCGCGCCCGGGCTGCTGCCCGCCTGCAATAACAATAATCCGTATGTATGCATTGGATGCTGATTGTCCGCGCTCACGCTCGAAGCCGCTGTCGCCGGGAACTTCAGCCTCGGCGCTCTCGGTCCGCTGCGATGGATCGCGGGATATTTAGAACCGGACGTTTACGACCAGGTACAAACTGGAATGGCAAACCAGGCTATTCTTCCAACTGCCGGTAGCAAAGAAACGCGCGCATTCCCAAGTCAAATAGAATGCCGGACACGCCGCATAGTGTCAAGGTAGAAACTCAGGTTGTGGACAGTATTGAGGACCTGAGCCAAAACTTCATTCGCCGCATAAATATGACGCAGATAGGCCCGCGAGTAGCGCTGGCACACACGGCATGAGCAGTTTGGATCGAGCGGGCTGGGATCACCAGCATAACGTGCCTGCTTGATCGAGATTTTGCCCTCCGACGTGTAGAGCAATCCATGCCGCGCGGCGCGGGTCGGAAGCACGCAGTCCATCATGTCTATGCCCAGGCTGGCGTATTCCGCAATCTCCTCGGGCGTTCCCACGCCCATCAAATAACGCGCTTTGTCTTTGGGAAGATGCTCGAGCGTGCTTTCAACGATCTCGCGAGTGAGTTCACGCGGCTCACCCACACTCAATCCGCCGATGGCATAGCCGTCAAAACCAATCTCAATAGTGCGCTCAGCAGATTCTTTGCGCAGGGCGGGGTCCATTCCGCCTTGGACGATGCCGAACAGAGCCTGAGTCACCCCGGCACACGTAGGGGCGGGTGCCCTCACCCGCGCGGCCGAGTTCTGCTCGGCGCGTGTTGGCGAGCCAAGCTCGCCCGCCCGGACGAGGGCGTCCGGGCCTACGTGGACATCGGAAGCCCACGGCACTTCTCCCTTATGCTCCTCAAAATACTTCTTGCTTCTGTCCGCCCACCTCAACGTCATTTCCATGGAGGCCCGCGCGCGCCAGGGGACTGCGGGATATTCCGTGCACTCATCGAACGCCATAATGATGTCCGCGCCGAGCCCTATTTGAGCTTCCATCGCCTGCTCGGGACCCAAAAAATGCGAAGAGCCGTCGAGGTGCGAACGAAATGTCACTCCTTCCTCAGTGACTTTACGCAGATCGCTGAGACTGAAAACCTGAAATCCCCCTGAGTCGGTCAGGATGGCGCGCCGCCATGACATGAACCGATGCAGCCCGCCCAACTTGCGTATCTGCTCAATGCCCGGCCGCAGATACAAGTGGTAAGTGTTTCCGAGAAGAATCTCGACGCCCAGTTCTTCCAGCAGATCTTGCGGGACGCCCTTCACGGTGGCCTGCGTGCCAACCGGCATGAATACGGGGGTTTGAATTGTGCCGTGAGACGTGGTCAGCTGCCCGAGTCTAGCAGGAACTCTGGCTGTTTGGATTTCAAACCTCAGCGACATTCCGGAGTGATTCTAAAGCTAATGGTAAAAGCCCGCGCGGACGGTCTTTCGGGGGCTTTCTTTACTCTGCGTCTTTTGCGAGTCCTTCGCGAACTCTGCGGTTAAGATCTTTTTGAAAAAGCCTTTAACCGCAAAGGTCGCAAAGAAAATCCGCAAAGGACGCTGAGAAGAGCCCCGTCAATCAATCAATTTGATAATTTGGGTCTGAATCTTCCCGCGCTCGACGATCAATCTTCCGAGCGACACGGGCAGATCGAACCGCTTTGGACCCGCACTACCGGGATTGAAGTAGAGCACGCCATTTTTTGTCTCCTGCTTGGGCATATGGCTGTGTCCGTAGATGACTGCCGCGAATGCTGCGGCTTCCGGCTTTAGATCGAGTTCATCAAAAATATGCAACACATAAATCGTCACGCCCTCGACTTCGAGGACGTCCGTCACAGGAATCTTGCGCGCCCATGCTCCTTTATCCACGTTGCCGCGCACGGCAGTCACCGGCGCGATCTCGTTCAGCTTGTCGAGAATGGCGGGATCTCCAATGTCGCCGGCATGAACGATGAAGTTGGATCCTTGCAGTGTCGCCAGCGCCTCAGGCCGGAGCAACCCATGCGTGTCGGAAATGATGCCGATGGTCGTCATTCATGTTTCCGTCAGATCCCAAGTTACTCGCGAGGTTGTTCTGCGTTCTCCGTGGCGTTACTTTGCGTTCTCTGCGGTTAAAAGCTTTGAAAGACTCTAACCGCAGAGTTCGCAGGGGTTTCGCCGAGAGCGCAGAGAAGAGCACTATTTTCCAGGTATGATCGGCAGAATTAGCGCCGACGGATGATCCGTGTCATGCAGCACGGCATTCGTCGCGGTCACAAACTGGTCTGCCGACGGGCCGTCTCCGGTTCTTATGTATCTCGTCGTGCCATTGTTCAGGTTACGGTCGAAGCGTGGGAAATTGCTGCTCGAAACCTCGAGCCGTAGCACATGTCCTTTCTTGAAGACGTTGCTCGTCGCCCACAGATCAATCGTGAATTTGTAAACCTGCCCCGGCGTCATCATCTCAGGCTTCTCTCGCGAATCGCGATAGCGCGCGCGGATAATTCCTTCTGCCAGATTCTGCACAAAGCCATCCGGCCAGACGTCCACCAGCTTGGCTGTGAAGTCGGTGTCCACGGCTGACGATTTCGCATAAAGTTCAAGCGTCACCGGGCCAGTGACTTCCATGTCATTGCTCATCGGCGGAGTCGAATAGACGAGGACATCGTCGCGCGCCTCGGCGGGGCGCTGGTCGCGAGGTCCAGCAGGCCAGCGCTGAGGTTCACAGCACAATGGACCTCCGATTGTGGGCACGGGATGCGCGGGATCATAGACGTATTGATCTAACCCCTCCTTTGCTGGAGCCGTTGTTGAAAGCGTTCCATTTCCGCGCAGCGAGTTCGCCTTGCCGGACGAGTGCAGAAAATATTTCGCGCTTCTGGCTCGCGCCAGTGGCCAATCATCTTCCTCGCGCCACTGGTTTGCGCCCATCACGAAAATCTTGACCGGCTTGCCAGAAGCAAACTCATTCTTCACGTTTTTGAAGAGGTAGTCGTACCAGCGCAACTCGTATTCATCCTCTGGTTCCTTAGCATTCGGGCCGAAATCCACGTCGCCTACCTTAGGTCCGGGACCGGCATGCCCGCCAATGACGACTACCAACTGCTGTCCCTTGCGCGCCTCCTCGCTCCCACCATTCGCCCTGATGCCCACGTAACTGCGCAACGAACCGCCAAGAAACAGGTCATACCAGGCGGCGATGTGCAGCGCTGGTACTTTGATGTCCGCGAAATGTTCTTCGATCGAAAGCGCCTTCCAGTAATCGTCGTAGCTCGGATGAGCCAACCAATCCAGAAAGTACGGTGCGACCGTCGCATTTGAACCTATATCCGGTCGCTTCTCAAGGTTGAGAATGGGATAGTTGATTAGCGGCAGTGTCCAGATTCCGCCGACGGGATCATTCTGCCCGCCCACTAGGTGCTCGTAAGCGTTCTGCGAAAGCCCCGAGGTCCAGTCTTCATCGAACCACTGCACGAACGCGCCACCCTGGTACGTCCAGTTTTCGTGATAATTGCTGGCGGTCACCACCGGACAAATTCCAGCGAGATGCGGCGGGTGGGCGATCGCCGCCAACATCTGCGTAGCGCCCACGTAAGAGCCGCCGAACATTCCGACGCGGCCATCCGAGTATGGAAGCGCGGCTGCCCACTCCACGGTGTCGTATCCGTCATTCGGTTCATTCTTGAATACATACCAGTCGCCTTCGGAGGCGTATCGCCCGCGCACGTCCTGAAAAATGACCACGTAACCGTGCGCTGCGGCCTTGATCCCGAACCCCACGCCATTGTCTTTGTTATAAGGCGTGCGCTGCAGCAGGACGGGGAATTTGCCATCGGCGTTCGGCCGAAAAATGTCGGCGCGCAAAGTCACACCATCGCGCATCTTGACGGCAACGTTGCGCTCGTAGGTGACGGCGTATTGGTCGGCGGCGAAGGCGCAAGTGGTAAAGGAAAGTACTAGCATTGCAGTCGCAACTGCGGACTTGTTTCTTTGCATCGGCACGGCCTCCGATAAGAATGTCGGCAAGAGATTAACAGAAACTTGGAAGTCAGATTGCAGAAGTAAGACTGCAGATTCCCCGTTCCCTTCCCGCTCACAAGTAATTGTCATCCCGAACCTGCCGGCCGAAGGATGGCAGGAGAGGAACCTTGCGCCGAGAATGAGGTCTGGCTGCGCCATATCGAGGCGTAGCACGGTTGCATCGCGACCACGTTCGTGGTGGTCCGTACGCATCGTAAGGTCCCTCTCTCGCTCGCTTGTCAGCGTGCGAGCTCGGGATGACAATCATGTTTGCGGGGAACTGTTAGATATTGCGCGGCACTCTATGTCCTTACTTCTGCATTCCCGTGCTTCCTGCTGATAAAATTCCTGTTCCGAAGTTATCAGGTCCCATCCGAGGTTCCCATGTCCCAAGCCATTCAGCGCGCGATTCTCAGTGTCACCGACAAAACCGGCCTGGCGGATTTTGCCCGCAAGCTCTCGGGTATGGGAGTGGAACTGATCTCTACCGGCGGCACCGCCAAGCTGCTTCGCGATTCGGGAATCACGGTGAAAGACATCAGTGACCTGACCGGATTTCCGGAAATGCTCGACGGCCGCGTGAAGACGCTGCATCCCAAAGTTCACGGGGGGATCTTGCACCGGCGCGAAGATCTGTCACATCGCGCGGCGGTTGCCGAACACGGCATCGCGGCGATTGACATGGTCGTCGTTAATCTGTACGCGTTTGAGAAGACTGCCGCCAAGCCCGGCGTGCAGTTCGAAGAATTGGTCGAGAACATTGATATCGGCGGGCCTTCGCTGATTCGCTCGGCGGCGAAGAATTTTCACGATGTTGCCATCGTCACGTCGCCCGCCGATTACGAAGCGATTGCCGCCGAGATGTCGAACTCCGGCGGGTCACTTTCGTCGCACACGAAATGGCGACTAGCGCAGAAGGCCTTTGCCACAACTGCGGCCTACGATTCGGCCATTGCTTCGACGCTCGAACGCGTCAGCGCTAATGGAAGTTTCGCCCTGAAACCGGCGGAAGGGTTTCCGGACAAGCTTCGTCTCTCGTTCAGCAAGGTTACCGATTTGCGCTATGGCGAAAATCCTCACCAGAAAGCAGCAATGTATTCCGACGCCTCGGGCACGGGAGTCGCCAACGCGCGCCAGGTACAGGGCAAAGAGCTTTCCTATAACAACATCGTTGACCTGCAAGCCGCGTGGGACCTGGCGCAGGAATTCGAGGAACCGGTTTGCGCAATCATCAAGCACACCAATCCCTGTGGAACTGCGACGGGAACGACACTTGCCGAAGCGTACAAGCGCGCGCTCGAATGCGACCCAGTGTCAGCGTTTGGCGGAGTGATCGGCGTAAACCGTCCCGTTGATGCTGCAGCCGCGGAAGAAATGGCCAAGCTGTTTCTTGAAGTGATTGCCGCGCCAGCGTTCGACAAAGCTGCAATCGAGAAATTTTCCGCCAAAAAAAACCTCCGCTTAGTTGAGATTGCGAACAGCCCCCAGAAATGGGTGTTGAAGAATATCTCCGGCGGAATGCTGGTGCAGGATGCGGACCTACACCAGTTGAAGGACTCTGATTTGAAAGTCGTGACAAAGCGTCCGCCAACAGCGGAAGAAAAACGCGCGCTGCTATTTGCCTGGAAGGTCTGCAAGCACATGAAATCGAATGCAATTTTGTACGCTCGGGATGGCCAGACTGTCGGCGTCGGCGCTGGACAGACGAGCCGCGTGGATTCATGCCGCCTGGGTGCGCAAAAAGCAGTACTGCCGTTGAAAGGCACGGTCGCGGCTTCCGATGCGTTCTTCCCGTTTCCCGACGGGGTCGAGGAAATCGCCAAAGCAGGAGCAACGGGGCAATGATCTTCACGGGAGTCAGGCACTTCCGGCATTAGAAAAAGAACGAATCTTTCTCCGATGCGTGGGTCAAAGAGGACTCGCTAAGCAGGCACGTGCCGTAGCTGGACCAAACTGAATGTCTTTCGCATGGAACTCGCAAATGATTTTGCGCGCCAGGCACTCAGCTTTCTCTGGAACGAAATAAGAGCGCGCTGAGGATATTCATCGTAGGTGCGTCCTTCGAGGTTGCGACCATTCAGAGATTTTCGTTTGCCTCCCCACTGCTTGAAGAAGAATGGAACTCGGGCAACTTGACACTGCTCGCGAATTGAAAGAACCCATTCTTTTTCGATTGGACGCGCACCGGGACCGCTTTCCCCGCCCACGATGACCCAACTAATGCCCGTCAAATCGATCTCGCCCAAATTTTCCAGCAGGGGCTCAACGGAGAGAAATCTCATAGCGGCTGGAGACTCTCTCAAATGCTCGATCCGTGGCAGGCCATACTTTCGGTCCTCCACGCTTACCCCCCACCAGATGTGCCTCTGCCGCGCCGAGAAGTCGAGCCGTCACCTGGTATGTGTGCCAATTGGCATTGGACCATGACTTGCGAGACAGCCTCAGCGTAGGCGTCCGGGACGCCCGGCTGAAACAAATCGCTCATCGAGTTGACGAAAGCCAGCTTAGGCAGGCGCCAGGTAAAGGGCTCGGTCAATTTGGCGGGAACAAGTCGAAGGTCGAATCCCTGTTCGTACGGATGTCCCTTCACGCCGCGAAACCGTTCCGCAAAAGTTTCGGCGTAGCAATGCTTGCAGCCAGGACTGATTTTCGTGCAGCTGCGGACAGGGTTCCAGGTGGCATCAGTCCATTCGATTTGGGAGTTCAGTGACAATTCGTGTACTCGCTTATTTACCAAACTTGTCAAAAATGTACATCACTATTTCTTCTGCTGTACCTTTCTGTGAAGCGAAAAATAAGTAGTAGACCGTGGAACCCTTGCTGTTGCGCATGGCAAGAGGATTCGGCACCTTTTTGAAACCAGCCAGGCTCTGCAACCGCTTTCGATACTCCTCCGAGAATCTTGCATTCGAAACTTTTTCCAATCCCACGTCTCCGCAGAGCGTTAGGTTTTGGTCGTAAGCTAGTCCATTCCACGACTCATCGCCCCAGAATGAATTCATTCTTGCGATGTTCGCTTCCGACACTCCTTCTTGCCTATGGTGTAGTAGCGTTCGGTTAATGTCGTGGATGGGGAAATTTATGAATGTGTCGAGAGTCTGATTGCACCAGCCTCTCGAACCACTTTTCAGTCCAACGTTAGTTTGTATGGGTCGAGCAGACACAATCCCCTCCTGAAATCCTTGTACTGCACGCGTGGAAAGACATCTTGTAGCAGTACTTCGTTGCAGTTTCCGTGACGAAGAACTACATCTTGCCGGCTTCCGACAATGTCCCGCAACCCCTGTATTTTGTTACCGTCCAGGTCAATCAAATGGTATTCGCGGAATGGAGGCTGTAACAAGAGCGCGTTTAACGGACTACCCAAAACCATCCCTCCACTGGTCCTGGATAAATGGTAGCCAGTACCCGCGAAGGCATCTATGTACACATGAAAGAACGATGGGTTCTGCTGACTCGAAAGAATCTTCGAGTATTCGACAGATTAACGCTTCAGAATATCGAGCTTTACCTCTGTCCACGGTCCGATTTCGTCGACTTTCCGTGAGTCCATTTGGTTGCTTCGCTTTATATTCGCCTCTGCATTGTTACACGTTTACACTGGAATTTAACAGCTTCCTTTACAGCGGTATGTTTCCGTGCTTTTTCGCTGGGTTCTTATCGCGCTTGGTTTCGAGCATTTCGAGCGCCTGAATCAGCTTCTTGCGGGTGTCCCGGGGCTGGATGACGGCGTCCACGAAGCCGCGCTCGGCGGCGACGTAGGGACTGGCAAAGCGGTCGCGGAATTCTTCGATTTTTTCTTGGCGAACCTGTTCGCGACTGGCTGTCCGCTCGGGTTCAGTCTTGTGCAGGTTCGCGGCGCGTTCGAGTTCGCGGCGATAGACGATGTCCACCGCGCCTTCCGGGCCCATGACAGCGATTTCAGCAGTTGGCCAGGCATAGTTCACGTCGGTGCGGATATGCTTTGACGCCATCACGCAATAAGCGCCGCCGTAGGCTTTGCGCGTAATCACGGTGAGCTTCGGCACCGTGGCTTCAGCAAAAGCAAACAGCAATTTCGCTCCGTGGCGAATGATGCCACCGTACTCCTGCTGTGTTCCGGGCAAAAATCCAGGCACGTCTTCAAATGTGATCAGCGGAATATTGAAGCAATCACAGAAGCGCACAAAACGCGCGCCCTTGACCGATGCGTTGATATCGAGGGTCCCCGCAAGGAACGCAGGCTGGTTAGCAACGATTCCCACTGAACGGCCGTTCATTCGTGCAAATCCGACGACGATGTTTTTGGCGTAGTGTTCGTGGATCTCGAAGAAATATCGGTCATCAATCACGGCTTGTATCACGTCTTTGATGTCATACGGAAGGTTCGACTGCGCAGGAACAATCGAATCGAGCGCCGTATCGGCACGGTCGCTAGGATCGGTACAGGCTTTGCGCGGGGGATCGTCCAGATTATTAGAGGGAAGGAAGCTTAAAAGTTCGCGCAGCATCGAAAGACATTCGGCATCATCATGCGCCAGAAAATGCGCCACGCCGGACGTTTCGTTGTGGGTGGCCGCGCCGCCGAGCTGCTCTTTCGTCACGTCCTCGTGCATCACGGTCTTAATGACATCGGGTCCTGTGATGAACATGTATGAAGTCTTGTCCACCATGGCAACAAAGTCGGTAATGGCGGGCGAATACACTGCGCCGCCGGCACAAGGGCCCATGATCGCCGAGAGCTGGGGGACCACACCGCTGTAAAGCGTGTTGCGGAGAAAAATGTCGGCGTAGCCGCCCAGCGAGGCAACCCCTTCCTGAATACGTGCGCCGCCGGAGTCGTTCAGCCCGATAACCGGTGCGCCGACGCGCGCGGCGGTATCCATAATTTTTACGATTTTGGCCGCATTGGTCTCGGAAAGCGAGCCGCCGAAAACGGTGAAATCCTGAGCAAAGGCAAAAACGAGGCGTCCGTCAATGCGGCCGTATCCGGTGATGAAGCCGTCGCCATAATATTTCTGTTCCGAAAGCCCAAATTCATTTGTGCGATGGGTTACGAAGCGGTCGGTTTCCTCGAAGGTGCCTTCGTCGAGAAGAAACTCGATGCGCTCACGCGCCGACATCTTGCCTTCTTTGTGCTGGCGCTCACGGCGTTCCTTGCCTCCGCCTTCTTGGGCAAGTTGGTCGCGGCGCTTGAGTTCCTGCAGTTTTTGTTCGAGGTCCATCGCAGGGGATTATAAGACCCGTCGTTGGCTTTTGGTCGTTGGTCGTTGGCAAACCGTGGGCGGACATCTTTCCGACAGAATGTTGGGGAACTCGTCATTGACTCGGTTTTTAGCAGCCGACACACAGTCAATATCAGGACGAGAGCCAGATCAAGAGCTCGGACAGGAGTGTCCGACTCCTCGATTTGGCTCAGGGCAGGCTCCACACCGGTCTTGCCAACAGCCAACGACCAATAGCCAACGACGCTACGGTACTCCAGTCACTTGCTGGCCTTGCGGCTTCCCTCCTAAGCTGGAGTCGCATTTCAATAGGGGAGAAGTTATGTCTTTCAAAAAATGGCTTTGCCTGGTAGCTGCGGCAGCCTTCGCGTTAAGCACTCAGACGCTTCTTGCGCAGGGAGAAGGACACGGTCACGGCCGTGGACACGAAAAGCACGCCGATCGCGACGATGACCGCCGCGACGATCGCGGTGGCGATTGGGACGAGCATCATTCTTATCGCGAGCATGATCGCGAACTGCATGATTGGTATCGCGGGCACCACGATCACCTTCCCCCCGGATTGGCAAAACGTGATGCGTTGCCGCCAGGACTGGAGCGTCAACTGATACTCCGTGGCACGCTGCCGCCGGGGCTGAGAGGGTACATGCATCCTTGCCCGGTTGAGGTTGTGCAGTATTTGCCGCCTGCTCCGGAAGGCTATATGCACACGGTGATTGGCGGGCACATCGCTCTGGTAAACCGCAGGACGTTCTTCGTGCTGGATGTGTTCCACTTCGAATTGTAAAGTGGCGGTGGGCGGGCGAAGGCGCCCGCCCCACACTCATTCCATGCTGGCTCCCATGGGTTCGTAGCGGTACTTTTTTCCGTCCCAGTAAATTGCTGAAGTCGTCTGATCGGCGGTCGCTTCCTGCACGTAGATAGCGGCAGTTGACTTCTTTTTGTTGATCTTCATTTTCTTCACCGCAACCGTTTTCACGGCAATATTGATGACGACAAACTTCGCCTGAGGAGTGGCTGATCGCCAGGCTTCGGCGTCCGCTCCGTGAATGATGAGCAACGAAACACCCTTCAGCCGCGGATCTGTCTGGCCAAATCCGCTGGTGACTTTGGGATCGCCGTAGCCGTAGAACGAGTTCATCGGATCAATGACTTTAAAGTCCTTCTCGTCCTGATCAATCACTGGATTGGTGCAGCGCGCGACCATCACGACATCTTCAACTCCGTCGGCGTTGAGGTCGCCGGTGACAGGTTTCCATTGAGGATCGAGAGAGCAGGAATCTCCGAACTGTTGGTGGACGAAATCGTTGTCGGGAGGCACGGGCGGTTGAGCGCTAAGAGCCTGGGCTACAAGCACGAAAAAACAGAGTCGATTCATATGGCCCTACTGTAGTCCGCCGTCCGGTCGTAGAACAGAGATAAGAAGGGTGACACCCGATAATGCCCTTCCGTGTCGTGCCGTCCCTGCGGGACTCTCTCATGTTTCCACTTACCCAGCGCTTACGCGCTGGACATATATTCCGCCGCCGCTGGCGGCTAGGGTTGTGGTGATCCACTCGACCTTGCTCGCGCAAGCGAAGAGTGGATTCAAGAACGGAAGTGCTCCCGGCCTCGCGCCTCAAATTGTTTATGGCAATCCTCGACTATGCCAGCAGAAAGTGGAGACTGGAATTCAACGCCGGAAGTGCTCCCAACCCTTAGGCTTGAATTTGACGTTTGCCCCGGAAACCTTTCGGAGGATTAGACGGCGACTGCGGGTGATTTCGCCGATTTCGGTGATCTGGACTCCGACGATAGTAGCCGGCACACGCGTGTTGGCGGGAGCGGTGAAGAGCAGTTCGTAGTCTTCTCCCCCGTGCAAGGCAAGATCAAGATCAACCTCGCTGCGTTTATCGATTCGCGCGCGCGGAACGGCTTCTTGCCAGATTTCCGCCCCGCAACCGCTCTCCTCGCAGAGATGCGAGATGTCTGTGGACAGGCCGTCGCTGAGATCAATCATTGACATTGCGATCCGCTTCTCGCGCAGAACTCGGCCGACTTCGATTCTGGGCTCAGGGAAAAAGTGCCTTGGAAAACTCTTTGGGTCGAGCCTACGCGTTCCTGAGCGAAGGAGTGCAAGCGCGGCCGCGGAACCACCGAGCTGGCCGGTGACATAAATCCGGTCTCGCGGTTGGGCTCCAGAGCGTAGGATGGCTTTGTCTTTAGGGACCGATCCGACGACGACTATGTCGGACAGCACGCTCTGCGGAGATTCGGCGGTATCGCCGCCCGCGAGTTGGACATTGAACCGTTTCGCCAACTTCAAGAGTCCCTTCAGAAATTGATCCACCCACTTTTGCGGGAGCTTTGCCGGTAAGGCGAGTGAAAGGAATGCTGCCATCGGTTCTCCGCCCATCGCTGCGATATCACTCAG
>QHZR01000414.1 GCA_003224755.1 Acidobacteriota bacterium | reverse complement strand
TCGGGCATTCTTGTGAATGTCCATTCGGCCTCTTCCTTCGAAGGGATTGCTCAGCACAATCAGCTTCTCCGGTTCAGGTCGAATGGACTATTACCTAGAGAACAACCTGAAACTGGAATCCAGTTTTAATCGAGTGGCGGCCATGCGTAATGGAAAGATTGTCATTGAACTGCCCTTGGGTAGTGTGGAAGATCTGAACCAAGTTCAGTTGTCCCAGAGCGGCGTTTGCTCCAGGACCGACGCCGGGAACTGCGATATTGAGCAATCCTGGAACCTCGAAGTTAGCGCCGGCTATGCCGAGCGCCTCACCAATATTTCCCAGCGAGGAAGTCTGCACCAGACTTTGATCGAAGCGGACGGCGTTGAAGCCAATACGCGCCTCGTTCAGCAGATTGGGATTGAAGGCATGGGTCCAGTCCACGACCGCGTTTCTTATGGGCTGGTCGGCGCCCTGAGCAGCGCCGGCGGCACAGAAAAGGCAGCCGCTAAAGGTAGGATTGCGCAGGTGCATCTGCGACCAGCGCCCAAATATATGGTCTTTGTCCGAGACGCTGTAATCGATTTTCAGATCGCCCTGGTCGGTATTAATGGTGTTGCCGGAATTGAAGAAAAAGTTGTTCCCGCCACCGACACTGTCAATCTGCGGCAGAGGATAGTACTTTGAGTTAAATATGTTTTGGGCAACGGGGCTAATCGCGAAGCCGGCAGCGGCCAGATTGTTAAAGGGAATGGCTGTTGCAGGATTATTCGGATCGTGAAGCTGTATCGCGTCAGTGCCCCCCGTGCAATTTCCTGCGCCATCGAACGCTCCACCGAAGTCCGTGCAAAGCTGTCCGAAGTCACCGTTACGCATGCGGGAAGTCAAGAGCTGCGCGCCGGTAGCGCCAGCGTTTACATTGCGCAGGCCCTGGTAGTCGGCAAAGAAAAACAGCTTGTTCTTGATAATGGGGCCGCCAATAGTGCCGCCGAACGTGTTGTAGCGGAACTCCGGTTTGATGATAGTGCCATCAGCCGCGTGGCCCGGGACGATCTGACCCGGAATATTTTCCTGCGCCAATACGCCCTTCGACCATCCATTCGAGAGCAGATTTGCATTGAACGCGTCATTTCGCAGAAATTCAAAAACGCTTCCGTGGAAATTGTTAGTGCCTGACTTGGTGGAAACGCTGATTACTCCGCCCTCATAGTTGCCAAACTCAGCAGACGCGTTCTGGGTGATGATGTTGAATTCCTGGATCGCATCCACGTTCGGCGTGAAGCTGGTTTCGTTGTTCTTGTCTTCGCTGTTTAGCTGGCCGTCGAGAAAGTACTGGTTCGCCTGCTCGCGATTGCCATTGATAAACGGACGGCTGGAATTATCCAAAGTCTGAGGTTCCGAAATTCCACGCGGATTATTGGTGGTTGAACCTGGCGCGAGCAGCGTCAACTGAAGATAGTTCCGCCCAGCCAGGGGCACAGAGGTGACGGTGTGGGAATCGATGAGAGTGCTCACCTCGTCGCTTTGCGTCTGAAGCACAGGCGCCGCGCCAGTGACCTCCACCGTCTCCGTGACTTGGCCCACCCTCGTTTGGACGTCAATACGCGCCGTCTGGTTGAGCACCAGTGTAAAGGGAGGGTAGGCGACTGTCTGAAACCCCTGTGCCGACACCCTTAGTTCATAGGTGCCGACGGGAACACGAAGCAGGTTGTAAACACCGGCGTCGTTCGTCTTCGTAGTCCAGACTGTTCCTCGTCCGGTGTCTTTCGCGGTGACGGTCGCGTCTTTGATGGGCGCGCCGCTAGGATCCGCGACGGTGCCTACAATTGCCGCGGTCACCTCCTGGGTCCATGCCGGCAGGGTGAAAACAAGCGTGGCCAGCAGCAGACAAAGCCCAATCCTCATCGCCTGTGTTTTCCTCATCACAGAACCTCCTGAGAGCGCTTGGGTTGAAAACACAACCCCACACTGATAAAAATGGTAGGGTCATGCTATATAGCACATCGATGACAGGCGTCAAGAAAAAAATGTATGGAGTCGAATTTATTTTTGGATCGTTGGCAAGAGCTTCTATATAGCAGACCGTGCAATCGGCCGTTGCTGGCGTCGGCTATGAAAAACCGGAGCGGCGACGTCAAGAATTCGATTATTGGAATAACTGTTGCGTACTACGCCGGACGAAGGTTTCTCTCCCGCCATACTCTTTACAACTATTGCATTGGACAACTATCCCTGTAAGGATTAAGGTGTCACAGTTGCTTTCCGTGATTCTGGAGCTATATAGTACCTGGCTTGGCTAGGCTGCACGTTAGGGTAAACATTATTCTCAAACATACAAGGAGCGATATAGCACATCGCCGCTCCTTCAGAATCATGGCACGGACGACTTTTTGTGATTGAGTTACTCGGGGAGCATTAATGCCACGCAGCCCAAACGGAACGCCGGCCTATAAAAGGATCCAGAGCGCAATCCTGAAGCGCATCGAAAGAGGGCACTTAAAACCCGGCGATGTGGTTGATTCTGAAAGGGAGCTAGCGAAGATTCACCACGTGAGTCTCATGACCGCACGCCACGCCTTGGCCGTGCTCGAACGCGAGGGCATGGTCGAGCGCCGGCGCGGCGCCGGGACGTTTGTAGCTCCCCCCAAGATCCATTTTAATAAGTTGGTTAGCTTCACCGAGCAGATGGCCAGCAGAGGTTTAGTGGCATGCTCAAAAGTTTTGTCTTTCAGTATCGTCAATGACGAGCAGGAAGTTGCTGCACGCCTTGCCTTAGCGGCCAGCGCCCGTCTGATCAGGCTGCAACGACTCCGGCTGGGGGCTGACGAACCGTTTGCGTTGGAGACCTGCTATTTGTCGGCCGAGGAGTTCGCTGGCCTGACTCGCGCGTCGGTGGAACGTGGTTCCCTGTTTTCTATTCTGGAGCATGACTACGGAATCGAATTCGCTCATACGGATGACGAGGTCGACGCTACTGCGGCAGACACCTCTACAGCGCGGCTCCTGGGCATTGCACGGGGAGAACCACTGCTCAGGACCCGGCAGGTTATCTATTCGACGAAAGGAAAAGCCACCATTTATGTACTGGGCTTATACCGATCAGATCGGCACACACTGTTGATCCGGAGATTCCGGTAGCAAGCGCAGAACGAATGCTTTCGGCAAAGCCGTTTCTGATCTGTGGGCCATAACGAACGCGTTGTGTTCAAGTATAAGGAAATCAAAATCTCGCGTTCGGCCCGACCGACTACATTTTGGCGGGAAGGGTAGCTATCGTGGGTTGAAAGAGGCAATTCAGATCGTCACATGGACGACCCTGTGGCTGTTCGGCTTCAGGGTGCAGCACTCGGAAGCTGTCATCTCATCGCGGCATTCAGGCGGTGGCGTTCTCGGCTAAGTTCTGACTAGCAAGATGGCTTCGGCGCTAGTTGCCGTACCCATTTCATCCTTTTGCCCGTGTGGTCGAGGAGCGGGTCGTGTCCGAAGTCCCGCTTCAGGGAATCCGCCCACCGGCGAGGTTTGGGCCGCGGACTTCGCTCCTCCTTGGCAGGAGGGCAC
>QHZR01000431.1 GCA_003224755.1 Acidobacteriota bacterium | reverse complement strand
CGGCGTTTTACCACACCGATATCGCCGATTGGGGAATGGCGCTGCATTTGGCGCGATGTGCTGGTCCCCAGGCAAAAGTGCTCGTAGACACCGGCCATCACTACCATTCGCAAAATATCGAACAGATCGTGGCCTGGTTGCTTTCAGAAAAGATGCTTGGCGGCTTTCATTTTAATGATCGACGTTATGCAGATGACGACCTCACCATCGGTTCAATTGATCCTTATCAAGTCTTTCGAATCTTCCACGAGATTCTTTATTACGAGTGGGAGACCGGGCAAAAGGCCGATATCGCCTACATGATCGATCAGAGTCACAATCTGAAAGGCAAGATCGAGGAAACTATCCAAACGGTGACCATGGCGCAACAGCTGTTCGCTAAGGCCGCCTTAGTTGATCATGCCATGCTTTCACAGGCTCAAATGAAGTGCGAGCTTATCAGCGCAGAGTCTTTACTGCAGGATGCGTTTAACACCGACGTGCGTCCTGCAATTCAGGAATGGCGGGTTTCGAAGGGATTGCCGCCCGATCCACTGAAGACATTTCTCGAAAGCGGCTACATGGAGCGAATTACGAACGAACGAAGGGCCCGAAATATGAACAACGTCTCTTCCTATGCCTGAGACATCGAAGCCGTATCTCGCGTTCGACCTCGGCGCAGAAAGCGGGCGGGCTGTCTTGGCGCATCTCCACGCGGGCGTGATCACGACCGAAGAAGTGCACCGATTTGCAAACGAGCCGGTCGAATATGAGGGTGGATTGCAGTGGGACGTCCCGCGCTTGTGGTTCGAGATCCGTAAGGCCATTTCTCATTTGGAAGGTTCGGCCTTGGGTGGAATCGGCGTGGATGCCTGGGGAGTGGATTACGCTTTGCTCGGTGAGCATGGCGAGCTGCTGCAGAACCCTTACCACTACCGTGACAAACGGACTGACGGCGTGATGGATGCAGTCCTCGCGAAGGTAGGCAAAAGAGAGATTTACGAAAAGACCGGAATCCAGTTCATGCCGATTAACACGTTGTTTCAGTTGATTGCCGCAAAGCGAGACACGCCTGGACTGCTGAACTCCGCACGAAAGATGCTCACGATTCCTGACTTGTTCCATTACTGGCTCACCGGCAATGCCGTATGTGAATTTACCAATGCAACCACAACCCAAATGGTTAATGCGCGCACGCGAAGCTGGGCACGCGGATTGATGGAAACCTTGGGTTTACCTTCGGAACTCCCGGCTGAGATCGTTGAGCCTGGGACAGTGATCGGAGACTTGTCGGACAAGCTCTCATCGAAAGGTGCACTCAGCGGCACCCCGGTGATTGCGCCAGCCTCTCACGATACGGGCTCGGCAGTCGCGGCGGTGGTTGCGCGCGACGGCACCGCGTTTCTAAGTTCTGGGACGTGGTCTCTGATTGGCACCGAACTGGATAGTCCGGTTATCAATGACGACAGCTTGCGCCTGAACTTCACGAATGAAGGTGGCGTGTGTGGGACAACGAGGTTTCTTAAGAACGTAATGGGACTCTGGATGCTGCAATGCTGCAGATATTCATGGGCGCGCGAAGGTGACGTTTATGACTACCACGAACTCATGGAGTTGGCTGGGCGCGAACCCGAGTTCGGCAGCTTAGTGGATCCCGACGATGAATCGTTCCTGCATCCAGCGAACATGGCGAGTGCAATCGACTCATTTTGCGCAAGAACACAACAGCCACCGCCGCTCACGCCCAGTGCGTACGCGAGAACCATTCTTGAAAGCCTTGCTTTGAAATATCGCAAGGTTATTAACGACCTCGAACGCCTGACCGAACACCATATTCGCCAGATTCGCATTATTGGCGGGGGTTCGAAGAACAGGTTGCTGAATCAGTTCACTGCCGATGCAACTGGGCGGCGCGTTTTGGCCGGTCCAGCAGAGGCGACGGCGCTCGGCAACATTGGAATGCAGATACTGGCCACTGGCGCGGCGAGCTCGCTTGCTGAAGTTCGCGCCATTATCGACCGCTCATTCCCTACTGAGACTTTTGAGCCGCGCGAGACTGATAAATGGGAGCGACATCTCACGCGCTTCCAACACTACACGGAGTTGGCATATGCCTGAGATTCAGGAGCTCCTTCAACTTAAGGACTTGTGGGATGAGCAAGAGGCTCGAAGTCTCGGCACTAATCAATTGGCGCTACTCAGGTATCGTTCAAACCTGCTCGGCGCGGATCTGCGGATCACCAATTTTGGCGGCGGAAATACTAGCTCTAAATTTGAATTGCCTGATCCGTTCACGGGCAAACCGGTGCGAGTTCTAGCGGTTAAGGGCAGCGGTGGCGACATCGGCTCTATTACCGAGTCAGGTTTTGCGATCCTTTATCTTCACCGCCTTGAGCAGCTCAAGAGTTTGTACCGCGGGGAAGCCTACGAAGATGAGATGGTCGGTTACTATCCACTTTCTGCTTTCGGCGATAGCAGAGTAGCTGCATCTATAGACACACCTCTGCACGCATTCCTTCCATTCGATCACGTGGATCATTTGCACCCGGACTGGGCCATCGCGCTCGCTGCCAGCGCGAATGGCAAGAACAAGCTCGAGGAATTTAATCGCCAATTTGGACGCAAGATCATTTGGCTGCCGTGGCAACGGCCCGGATTTGAGCTCGCCATCCAACTCGATCGTGCGGTCGCCGAGAATCGTGGTGCCGAAGGCATTATTCTGGGCGGTCACGGTTTGTTCACGTGGGGCAACACGCAGCGCGAGTGCTATCTGAACAGCATCCGCACTATCGATCAGATGGGCGAATTTATCGCTCAGCGTCAGGAGAAGAAGCGAACCCTCTTCGGTGGCCCTGTGTGCGCTCCAGCATCAGATCGGGGTGAGATCGCGATCAAAATCCTGCCAACGTTGCGCGGTGCGGTGTCCTCAAATCGCTGCGTTATCGCTCACTATACCGATCACGAAGACGCGCTTGCATTTGCAAACTCTGTATGGGCAGAGGAGCTAAGCGCGCTTGGCACGAGTTGTCCGGATCATTTTCTCCGCACGCGCGTCTGCCCGATGCTTGTTCCATTCAAGCCAGAAACAGAGGATGCGAATACGCTAAAAACGCGCATTCATGACCAGATCGCCAAATATCGGGTCGAGTACACGAACTACTACGACAGCTTCGCTACGAACGACTCTCCGAAGTTGCGAGACACCAATCCGTCCGTCGTCCTCATTCCTGGGCTCGGTTTGTTTGGCTTTGGGAAGAATAAAAAAGAAGCGCGGATCACCACCGAGTTCTTCATCAACGCGATTCACGTAAT
>QHZR01000430.1 GCA_003224755.1 Acidobacteriota bacterium | reverse complement strand
GGCCTGACAATCCAGCCTGAATTACTGCGGTGGGGTAGGGGCTTGCCGCACCTGTTTTTGATTCGGTTTTTTGGCGACGTTACTCACAGAAGAATCGACACAGTCCGCGGTTGAACAATGCGAAACCACGTCCCCATTGATCCCTCCCGGTGACAGGTCCGCGTCCACTTCCAGACTTCCACCTGTTGCGGAAATCATCTTTTTCCATGGACCATAGCCTGCCAGACGCAGCGAGATCAGATGCTGTCCCGACGGAACGATGACTCTGAACGGGGTGTTTCCAATGAAGGCGCCGTCAAGATCAATTTCGGCTCCAAACGGTTCTGAGAAGATGTTCAATTCGGTCGGCTGGCTCGGGACTGGAGTCGCCGCAATTACCGGCACAGCAGCTTCCGCATTATCCGCACTTGGCTTTCGCGATACGAATCGGCTCTCATCGAGCAGCAGATCTCCACTGATGTAGGCCGTCACTGCGGTACCCTTGGGAATAATAAGGTCCCTCCCATTCACTACTGGGTATGGCGGCGCTGAAGGCATAAAGGCTAGAAGCCTTGATTTTGCCTCGTCTGCGGGTCCCTTTTCGGAAAGGATATTTGCGGTAAACCCGGTTCATTAGATCCTGAAGTTGTTCCTCACTTGGCAATTCTCCGGTTCCGTCATTTTCGCTTTTTCGGAAGACACTTATTGAAGCGAGGAGACGAAAATCGCGGAATTTTCAGCATGCTGAGCCGGTATCTGTAGGCCTGTCAATTGCGATTCCGATATTCTTTAGCTGAGCCACAGGGTCCCATCCTGATGGCGGTTTTTGGCCGATGCTATTCCAAGCCATTCCAGTCTCGATCCATCGCCGTCGCCATTTTTTCCAAAGAGCTGTCCTCGCCTCAGGATCACCTCCGGCAGCATCGGTATAGCCAAATTGAATTCCACACGAGGGGCAAATCTCGAATGAAGGTGCGCCGTCATTCCAAGGCGGCGTAGACAAATCAGAATAACCACAGACTGGACATGTGTATGCCATGACAGGTCTTACGGGCAAGAATTGCCCCGTTGATGATTCCAATAATCCTTATTCGTCGGGAAACCGTGTTTGGCGGGATCCGGTTTATAAAAGCTTTTCGTCGTACCATTTGACTTATAGGCACCAAAGGTATTGTAAGTTGGATCGGTCGCTAGGATATCACCGCTGCTCGGGTCAATCTTTACCGGGTACCCATTAGCCAAGGCTTGTTGCAAGAACGCAGACGCCATCTGTGCATATTCCTCGGCACTCGCCGCGCCAAAGTCACCTCCGTGATTCCTAAAGTGATCAGCAAGAGTTTTGGGATTGCCCCACGTGTCGTCAGGATCAAAATTTGTGGGGGAGCTGGGACAGCTGCCGGAGCCCGACGGAGCCCTGCCGTTGGGATCGGCAGGAGTCGAGATCGGCGTCGTCTGGGGGATCGCGCCGGCTGGGGGACCACTAGCCGCGGTCTTCGCAAGAATGAGAGCCAGGGTTGCCAATCCAGTGTCTACGAGTACCTCTCCTGCAGCTCCAGCCGCACAGCCTTCAGGTCCGAAAACACACCCTCCAAGAGCGATTTCACCGGTACGTCCGCTTGGATCTCTAAAATTGGTCGGGCTGTTAAACGCGTAGGCATACAGATTTGTGTCCCCGCCCGCGAATCCGATGGGGTCCTGGCTGATGAACCGCTGTGTGCGTGGACTGTAGTAACGCGCCCGATAAAAGTACAGACCTGTGCTGTCATGCTCCCGGTCTGTGAACTTGAATGCTTTGCTGGAGGATCAGCAGAAACCTATCTTGGCTGAGTCCGCTCTCAGACGATTATCGACTCATCACCCATTTTGATTTCGTACGCCTCATAGCCCGGCTGATCGTCGAGGCACCGCAGAACATGGCCGTCGTCAAACTCCATAGTTAGGGTGCCTTCATCGTCGCCAAATGCTTTCACAATGCTGTGGTGCAAGAGATGAAGAAGGTCGCATTGGATAGCTGGCGGACCAGGGATAGCAATCTTTTTGGGCTGTGAAGCCGCCGGGTTCTTGTACAAAAAGGAACTTGTGACCGCTATGGTAAGCGCCTCATCGAAGCGTAGCTGAATTTGGCCCACCCCGTAGCAAATCTGCTGCAGAAAACGTCCGACCAGTCGACTGCCGTCAAAGTCCTTTGGAAGCCCGTACATTTTTATTACTCGCAAGGTTCCGGATATGGAATGTGCCAATCCTTTGGGTTGCGACCAGGTTTCATCGTGCTCGGGTCAACGGGCTGACCGAATGGATTGTACAGTATCCAGTATCCATAAGGGTAGAAATCTGGGTATGCCGAACTTGCGCCAGGCATTTGTCGGAGATTCCATCCGGGCGGGATCTCTTTGGGCGGAAGTTGGGGAGCGTTTTTTGGTGGTTGGGCATTGGGCGACCGTTTCGGTGCTTTCTTACACGGGTCCTTCTTGCCCGGGTCGTCTGACGGCGCCCTGCCATTTGGGTCTGCAGGAGTCGAGATAGGAGTGGCGCGCGAAAGAGCGTCACCCGCAGAATTGGCCGCATCCTTAAGCAATTGCCAAGCGGGTGGTCCCCAGATCGGAAGAGTTGCAATGGCAATTCCGGCGCCAATCACCCATCCAGGCGGACCAGCGGCAATCGGCAACGTGCATGCCGGAGCGCATAACCCGCTCGGGTCGATGAAATTCGTAGGGCTGTTAAACGCGTAGGCATACAGATTTGTGTCCCCGCCCGCGAATCCGATGGGGTCCTGGCTGATGAACCGCTGCGTGCGTGGGCTGTAGTAGCGCGCCCGATAAAAGTACAGACCTGTGCTGTCATTTTCCCGGCCTGTGTATTGGAAAGCGTTGCTGCTGACCGAGCCGGTTGCGGATGTGTTGCCGAAGGGTTCGTACGAATACTGCGTCGCAACGGCCCCAGTCGTGTCGGTTGTGGCAACAGTACTACCTAAGTCTTCAAGGGAGGCTTTGCCGTGCTCCTCGGGCAATCGCCTGGGATCGCCTTCTAACAATATTTTCCCGCGTGACAGGAACAGCACGCGGTCGCATACTTCCTGTACTTCGTACATGTTGTGTGAGGTCCAGAGGACGCCGCACGAACCGCTGGCCGCGAACTCGCGGATGTTTTCTCCCTGCAATTCGCGCGTACCGCGCAGCAGAGCCTTTGTCCCATCAGCCAGGTTCAACGAATCAACGCTGAGTGCGAGTTGGTGGAGTGCTCCCTTCACCTTCTTCGAATTCATCTTTGTAACGACCGCAGAAGCAGTGGTCCCAGAAAAGATCACAACGGAGTTCCCGACACAAACGTCTTCCACAACTTCTAATCGAACTACTTCAACGGGGCGCGCGTCCGCGGAGGAGAGCATCTGACCGATGCGGAAGTTTAATCGGAGTGCCATCCGCTAGCTTCACGGCTGCATTGGATTGCGTTTGGCCCGGTTGTGCCGCGGGTTGAATTTGAGCCCACGAGCCACAACTCAGGGCGCAGATCAAACAAAGCAGGGCAGGGTATTTCCACATCGCAAACTCCGGACGGCGACGATCAAA
>QHZR01000429.1 GCA_003224755.1 Acidobacteriota bacterium | reverse complement strand
ACGCGCTACGAATGCGGGTTCGGTTGGTGAGGCGCTTGTGGCGTTGCGATCTAGCGCGAGAGGCCTGCCTTTCGGTGTTTCGTCGTTCGACATGGCCGAATCATACAGTCAGTAGGAGCCGTAACGCACGAGTTCAAATGGTTTTGAGTGAAATCGCGATTTAGCACAAGTTGACATCCCAAATCGCAGTTCCAAGTTGCCGGTAAAAGACACGGAACGCGGCCCAGCTTAATTGTGCATTATGGCGACGAGCTAGATACCCACCTTGTCGTGGAATTCTGCATCTACTTAGCCCGAATGCGTAACGACCCTCGACGGAAGGCGGCAAAAGCGAATCCATCGAAGTACTATCCCGGAGTAAGAAATGCATAGCGTTACATCTCAAAAGCGACTCAGTACTTTGAGCCGAATATTGGCGGTTTGGTTCTTTGCGGGTAACTTGGCACATGCGGCTGGCCCCTCCTGGGTGCGGGCAATCAGAGCAGGTGGGAGCGGATCCGACGTAGGCAATGCTGTTAAGACGGATCAATCTGGGAACCAATATGTAACAGGATCCTTCTCCTCCGGCGCGCATTTCGGTTCACAAACTTTGTCTTCGCAGGGGGGCGCGGATATCTTTCTGGCCAAATACGGAAGTGGCGGCAAGCTACTCTGGATAGTCCAGGCTGGCGGGGCGGGAGACGATATCGGATTCGATCTCGGGGTCGGTGGCGCCGGTAATGTCTATGTGACCGGCAAGATTACCGATACCGCAACTTTTCAGTCGCTTAACGGACCTGCCAAGACGGTCGTCGGCCTAGGTGAGACGGTTTTTCTGGCGAAATACAGTCCGACAGGTACCCTGCTGTGGGTGCAAACCGGAACCGCGCCGTTCGTGAACAACGATGGTTTTGGCTTGGCAGTTCAACCGGCAACAGGGACAGTTTTTGTCACAGGTAGAGCTGGGGCGCAAATGACCTTCTCGTCAGCGGACGGTACCCAGCATACGGTTCCAGGGCCCGGGCTGTGGCATATGTACTTGGTGAAGTATGACCAAGACGGCAACTTTCAGTGGGGAGAATGGAACCAAGCCAATCCCAACAGCGTCGGACATAAGGTCGCTGTGGACTCTAGCGACAGCGCCTATGTAACCGGCTGGTTTGAATCGATGGCCACGTTCCATAGCCGGGATGTTAACGATGTGACTCTCACTGGCCGAAGCGGCCCGGTTCAAAGTGCCCCTGACTATCCTGACGATACCTTCATTGTGAAGTACGACAGCAACGGCAATGTAAAGTGGGTGAACGATATCGGTGGTTACAAGGCCATTGGGACGGATATCGCTGCCAGCCCGAACGGCAAGATCAGCCTTACCGGCTTCATCGGCAACATAAACACCGGAACGCCATCGCAAGCCACGACGATCGTCACTTCTCAACCAGGCGGCGCGAACGTGAACCTGGCTGGAGGAAAATTCACTGTTCCTTACAACAAAGATGTCGTCATTGCAACGTACAACAGCTCGGGTGTCCTGCTGAAGGCAACCCGACTCGGCGGATCTCAAGACGAAGGGGGAAGCGGGATTGCCTATGACCAGGAGGGAAACCTGTATGTGGAGGGAGTGTTCCAGGCTGCACTCAACATCCAGGGCCATTCTTTGACCGGTGCGAAGCCTTACAACCTATTTGTCGCGAAGGAGGCGCCGACGGGCTGGGTAGCCTGGGTTAAGAAGGCCGATGGCGCTGGAACGAATGCCTTCGAAGATAATCCTCGCATAGGGGTAGAGTCCGAAGACTCGGTTCTGGTGACAGGCACCTTTCAGAACACCGCTATCTTTGGTGGGCTAACGCTGAACAGTGCTGGTGCGGAAGACGTCTTTCTGGCGGAGCTGAGAGGGGGTTCGTGCACATTCACTTTCTTTCCACTCACAGCAACCCTCCGCGACGGATCCACATTCAGCATGTCTCCAAACGGTGTAAATGATTTCGGTACCGTTGTTGGGACGGGCTTTACCAACACTACGCCTGTGAAGAATTTCGGATTTATGCGATCGGCAAACGGCGGAATCACGCTCATCGGAGGGACGACCTCTCTAGTTGATCGCAACGACCTGAAAGTCAGTATCGGTTCGAGCGCGTCGGGCCAAGTGTTGGTCGATTCGAGTGGCGTCGTCCCACTTCAGCTGAGTTTTAAAAACAGCGGCTTCTTTTCGAGAGGGATTAATAACTGGGGTAGTATCGTGGGCTCGTACAACACTTCCTCCGCAGCAAATGGTTTCAAACGCTGGAGCAATGGTGGAACCATAAAATTGGGCTTTCCCGGCGCGTCATCAACCTTCCCGACAAGCATCAACGATCACGGCATGATCGTCGGCAGCTATTTTGTCGGGTCGGGCGGTGGACAATTGCCGCAGAACGGATTCATCTACGACCAGGGTAAATGGGCAACACTCAATTATCCAGGTAGCCTGTTCACAGATCTGGTTGGGGTGAACAATAAAGGCGTAATCGTTGGAAACTCCACCGATCTGGACCTGGCGTTCCAGTACGACAACGGTAAGTTCAAAACGATCATTGGACCGAACGGCGTGGGAGTGACCGTGACCGGGATCAGCCCAAGATTAGGACTGATCGTCGGCACTGCTGGACCCAAGGGAGGGTTCGTCGCCATGTGTCGGTAATTTTTGTCCGCTTGTTAATTCAACCCTCGTTGGCGAGAGGTCAACTGTTGCAATCAGGCGATGTTACAACTTTGCGCCTTTTCTTCGCTTTAAAAACGGGGTCGATAAGTGAAATCGCGATTTATGTGTGCCGGGATAAAAAACCGGCATGTTGTAGAGGATGAAAGAGCCTGTAAACGCCAATGATCTCGATTTAGGCGCGTTCGCACTGAGGGAGAACCGAACCAAGCGTTGCCTTTAGCGAGATCGCACGTTCGCGGTTCGCCTAAAGCTCACACTCCACCCGCAGCCAGGCAGCCCCGTTCGGGATCATTGTGTTACGCGCGGGCTTCTGATACTCTCCTGCCGACTAAACTTCCGGGAGGACATCATGGCTTTTTGCGCGTCGTGTGGTCAGGAAGTTGGGTGCGCTAGTTTCTGTCCAAAATGTGGAGCCAACCAGGTGATGGTGCCAGCTGGCGCCCCAGTTGCTGTCGCGCCAACTTCAGAGGGTCTTGCCGAAAATGTTGCCGGACTCCTGTGTTATCTCGCGGGCTGGATCACAGGCATCATTTTCCTGTTGATCGATAAACGTCCGTGGGTCCGATTCCATGCGGCCCAATCCATTGCGGTGTTCGGCGGTCTCACAGTCATTCAGATCGCGCTGTCTGTTATGAGCAGTACGATCGGAGGACTTCTGGGCTTTGGGTTGATGAGCATGCTGGGATTGCTCGTCGGTCTGATCACCTTTATTCTCTGGATTCTGCTGATGGTGAAGGCCTATAAGCATGAGACCTTCAAGGTGCCGATCGCCGCAGGAATCGCCGAGAGCATAGTCAAAAAGTAACTCGAAGGTTCAAACAAGGCGCCGCT
>QHZR01000099.1 GCA_003224755.1 Acidobacteriota bacterium | reverse complement strand
TTCGGCTTTGGAAAGACGCGGCTCTTTCATAATCTCCTACTCACCCCGGCAATGCTACTACAACGAACGGTGTATTCGCATGATTCTTCTTCGGGATCCAGTGACTGTCAGGTGGCCGCCTAAATACTTGAGAAGAGGTAAGCAGACATGCGAATTGTGGGTTGGAATTGTGGGTTGAAATCGTGGGTTCAGAACGGCCCAGAAGAGATCGCTAACGTAGCTAGAATTCAGCACATGAAGGCTGCCACAAACGCCCGCGTTCGTCCGCAAGTCATTGGCTTCTCTTTCGACTTTTGGACTCACATCTTAATTTGTTCTTCCCAACTGTTGCCATGACCAAAGACAAGCGGTTTGAGCCACTGTGAGCATGACCACATTCGTTTAACTCCGCGCGAACGGCTGGCGCACTCGATTCGGAAATTCTTTCGGTATAACTCTACGGAATACAAATCATGCCGAAAGTTATTGCTGCTGCCACGCGCTTTGGCGGATCGCGTCCGACACAAATCAATGCAAGCTCCTTTATGCGAGCAGCAGCCCGACGGGGGACCTGTCACAGGAGCGGACTGAGAGCGGACTGGCGATGGGAGATGAAACTGCTAAGTTCTTTAGAATAATGATGGTGGCCAGGGACGGAGTTGAACCGCCGATGCCAGCCTTTTCAGCTACGTACTATCACCCTTATCCCTACCATTCTTCAACAACTTAACTCCAGAGTGGCCAAATTATTGTGACCGTTCTGTGACCAGCGCCGATGTTCGCCTAGCGTCGGCTAAATTAATAACAAGGATCGACTCATGTTTTTCCATCTTGGATGCGAAACCATTGACGCGTGTTCTCATATTGAGTACACTTGTTCTCGAAATGAGTACAACAACTGGCTTGGCAGATCTTTTATTCGGCCGTACGCGGGGAGCCATACTGGCACTACTCTATGGCCACGCCGACCGGTCGTTCTATACGCGCCAAATTGCACGCGAAGTAAATGCCAGCGTTGGCGCGGTGCAACGCGAACTTGAAAACCTCTCAAAAGTAGGACTGATCGTTCGCAAGTCAGTGGGCAGTCAGGTTTTTTATCAGGCCAACCGAGGCGCTCCCCTATTTCGAGAGATGCAGGCCTTAGTGAACAAGACGATTGGCGTATTCAGTATTCTCCGTTCAGCTATGCAGTCCTTGTCGAAACAAATCGTTGTGGCGTTTGTTTATGGGTCGGTGGCACGCGAGGAAGAAACGTCGCAGAGCGACGTCGATCTAATGGTTATTGGGAGGGCGACACTTGACGAGGTACTCTCGCGTCTCTCTACCGTCGAGAAAAGCATTGGTCGCCCAATTAACCCGACCGTATATTCCGTCGCGGAATTCAAGTCGAAACTTGCGAGCGGGAATCATTTTTTGACCGCCGTACTCAAGGGACAAAAGGTATTTTTGCTGGGAGACGAGGATGAGCTTAGAAAAATGGGTGGAGTACGGTTGGCTAAGGCGGGAGCCAACCAGCTCCAGTGAGATCAAAGGTCTTCTGGGAATTGTGCAACGTAGCCTCCTCGATTCAAAGGTCGAAGCAGTATCGACCGATCTTCGATTCATCGCCGCTTTCAATGCTGCGCTCTGCAGCGCGACGACTGCTCTCCGCGCCTCTGGGCATCGCACCGTGACTCAAGCAGGCCACCACGTCAAAACAATCGAATCTCTGGAAGTCACCATAAAAGCCGATCCCAAGCTCATTCAGAGATTCAAGACATTCAATAACAAAAGAAATAAGTCCGTGTATGACGTTGCTGGCGCGGTATCAGATCAGGAATTGAAAGCGTGGTAAAGCTCGCTACTGAACTTGAGGACAGCATGGTAGCATGGCTGCGCAAACTCCATCCGGAATTCTTAAAGGGCTAGGCATTGCTCCCTACCAAGCTCAGCCTAAAAGTGAAATGATCGATGACTCAACCCAGAGCCAATATCCAGCCGGTTGATGTTATCCGTGGGAACGGGTGAACCCCACCAAGTGGTCGATGATTCGCGTGAACTGAGGAAAACAAAGGTGGTTAAAGAAGCGAGAATCAAAGCAAAACCGATTCGGATGGCGGAATGGCGGTTGCGCTCGGGCGGTTATGTTCGGTTCGAAGCGTTCGTACAGAAAAAGAGACGGTCTTGATTGGCTCACGCCCAAGCGTCGGCGAACGTGGTCGGTTGAGCAGCATGGTTTAGCGAGATGTGGCGGACTTAGTTCAGATTCGACGCGTTATAAGCTAGAGCACTCGTGGGTGCCAGCAGTCCCATGCCCCTCCAACAGCAAGATCTACCCCACTATCGGTTCGGCCCGTTTGAAGTTCGCATAGAAACAGGCGAACTGCTAAAGACCGGCCGACGAGTTCATCTACAGCGCAAGCCCTTTGAAATTCTGGCCGCACTCTTAGAACAATCGGGTAAGTTGGTGAGCCGCGAGAGCTTACGTCAGCGGCTCTGGCCCGGGGACACATTCGTAGATTTTGACAATGGTCTGAACACCGCATTGAGCAAGTTGCGGGACGCTCTCGGGGATACCGCTGAAAATCCTCGTTACATTGAAACTCTTGAAGGCCGAGGATATCGTTTCGTGTCGCCCGTACAAGAATTCGCAACCGGGCCCGTATCGCAGCTGCGAGAACTGGAAGTGCAGAGAAAGCGCATAGATCCCGACGTCGTGCTGGTCGAAATCGCTGGAAAAGTTGTGTACGGACCTGAATGCCAGCAAATCGAGTGGCTCACTGCAGGACTTTTGGAAGAAGGGGAGAAGAAGGTCATTTTTGATATTTCACGCGTCCGTCATCTCGACAGTAGCGGGGTGGGCATCATCGTCATGTGTTCTTGCAAGATGAACGAAGCAGGAGGTGAGCTGCGCATTGCAGGCGCCGAGGGACACGTCAATGCCGTCTTGAAGATTACCAAAGTGGATAAGATTCTGGCTTTATATCCGAGCAGGGCCGCCGCATTGGCAGGATTTGCCGGCACAGCCGCCTGAAAAAAGTCTTTATTGCTTTGACGCGCAAGGGTAATGTGCTACCTTCTCGCACATGACCCGGTGGCTCATTCCAGGGGCATTTATGACTCTTAAGAAAAAGACTCTTCTGGCAAGTCTGACATTTGAGCTTGTTTTTCTTCCTGCGTGTAAGCATAGCTTCTTGACTCCAGGCCCAGGACAGCACGTTGGACAGCAGGACAAGAGAGTGTTCTCGGTCTACTTGTACACCGATCCAGTCCACCCAGATCAGTGCTTAGCTGATTGGCCGGTGGCAACTCTCTGGCAAAGCAAACACCAGACAGTGAAGTGGATTTCCGATGATGACAAAGACTACTTCGTCGACTTCACCCAAGGCCAAAACGGCAGCCCTTTCGCCCAGACCACGTTTGCCGTACCGAAAAATGGAGTGAAGCCCAGCGGAGACCTGATCCAGAGCGGCAAGTATTACGATTACGCGATACGGGCCGGGACAAACGCGAACGCGCATGTTTGTAAGCCACCCAGCGATCCTGGCCTGTACGTCAAATAGTCGGATTTCTGTTCAGATTTTTTTTAACAGGATCTGGACGCGCGGGTTGTCGCGCAGATGATCAAAGTCGGGAGTGTCCCGGATCGCGGAAGGCGGGTATCCCGCCGCAATCGCCTTCTCCAGGAAAGACAGCGTCTGTTCGGTGTCGTCGAGTTGGTTATAAACGAGAGCAGCTCGAAACCTCACCTCCGCATCATTGGGCGCGAGGTCTAATGCGTGCTGCAAATTCGACAAGGCTGCACTTCTGTTGCCGACCATTGCGTTGTATGTCGCCACGAAAGCGAGCAGTGTCGCGTCTCGCGGGGTTCACGTGGAGCTTGGAGGCAGCTCGAGAGATCGCTTTGCGGAATGCCTGCGCCGCTTCAGTTCGTCCTCTCGTACTCCAGTAAAGCGCATCGCCCAGGTTTCCCCATATAAGCGAATCACGGTCATCGAGAGTCAGACCTTTCTGGTACATCTGCGCCGCCTCGTCGAACCGCCGCAATGAAAAGTAAGCTCCTCCAAGGTTGCTGTAGGCCTCAAGAGTCGGACGGATCTCTATGGATCGCTCCAGCACCTGAATTGATTTCGAATATTGCCCCTGCGCGATCAGTAGTGCGCCCATATTCGAATATCCTTGAAAGTTCTCTGGCGTCAGCTGAACTACGCGCTCAAACATTTTCAGCGCTTCAGGGTATCGGGATTGACGGAAATAGAAGCCGCCCAATGAATTGTAGCCAGCCCAATACTGCGGCCGAAGCGCGATTGCCTGTTGGTAGGTGGACTCCGCCGCGGTGCCATTCCCTAGCTTTTCATAGGCATCGGCGAGGCCTCGGAGCGCATTATCCCGGCTGCTGTCCAGAGCGACCGCTCGCTTGAACTCGTCCACCGCTCTTTGATATTCCCCTTGGCTGTTATAGACCTCGCCCAGGCAACTGTGACCCTCGGCACTCTCAGGGGGGTGCTCAGAGCCTTGCGGCAATTCTCGGCGGCTTTGCCGATCCAGTCATTGGTTCGGTTGCTCTCCTCGAACCCGAGCCAGTAGGCCTCGCCGGTACCCGCGTAAGCGCCGCTATAGTTGGGATCGATTTGCAGTGCCAGACCAAACTCGGCAATTGCGCTCTGAAGGTTTTCCGGTTTGTGATATTCCTGCAGGTAACCCATGCCCCGCAGGTAATGCTGGTAGGCTTCCGACTTAGTGTCGGGACGGCTTCGCAACGTGTCCCGTCTCGCGGGTGTGACTTCAAGAGACAGAAGATTCAGCGCCTCAGTTACGACCTGATCCTCCAGCCCGAAAATGTCGGCGGACGCAGCGGTCAGGCTGCGTCCCCCGATTTGCCGATTTGTATGGGCGTCGATCAGGCTGCAGTTGACGCGCAGTTGCGATCCCGATTGCTGCAGGCTGCCTTCGAGGATCAGGTCAACACCGAATTCGCGCCGCGCATCTTCATCAGTCTTGATACCCTGCGCTTCAATTTCGCGCGTTGAGACCAGTTGCAGCCGATCGCCTTTGCTGACTTCCGCCAACTGCGCTGTCAGCGTATCGGCCAAGCCCCTGCCCAGTGCGTTCGTCGCGTCGTCCTGGCCCAGGGAACGGAATGGCAGAACGGCAAGAATCCGGGCTGCGGTGGGTCTTGAACGGCTCTGGCTTCTCCACTCCACCCCGACCAGCCCTGCCAAAATTGCAAAACCGATACTTGCGGCGACGATAACCTCTGGACGCCTCGATCTGATCGTCGTCTGCGTCATTCTAATCGGCGGTGCGTCACTGCCGGAGCGGGCGGGCTGCAATCGACTCAGGTCGACCCGGAGTTCCCGCGCCGACTGGTACCTGCGCTCGGGATCTTTATCCAAAGCTTTCAGGATGATGGATTCTAAGCCGGGCGCAACTCGCGAATTGAGACTGCTTGGAGGTTTGATCGGCTGGTGCAGAATGTCGTCAATTAACTGAGGCGAGTGTTTTTCAGTAAATGGCCGGCAGCCAGTCACCATTTCATACAACACCGATCCCGCCCCCCAAATGTCACTCCGTTCATCAACCGGTTGCCCCCGAACTTGTTCCGGTGACATGTAGGGGAGGGTGCCGGACAGAAACTTTTCCCCACTCAAATTATCGGTAACGGCCGAAGGATTGACCAGACTCGATATTTTGGCGAGGCCAAAATCAAGAATCTTCAGCTGGCCTTTGGGCGTGAGCCGCAGGTTCCCCGGTTTCAGGTCACGGTGGACGATGCCTTTTTCGTGCGCGGCTTCCAGTCCTTGTAATAGTTGAACGCCCAGGTTCAACGCCTCCCGATGCGATAAGGCCCCGGCTGCGAACTTGCTCTCCAGCGTGATACCAGCGATGTATTCGGTAACGAGGAAATCTACTTGATCCTGAGTTCCGAATTCGTGCACCGTGGCAATGTTGGGGTGATTCAGACGGGCGAGAACCAAGGCCTCTTTGCGAAAGCGAGACCGTGCGTCACTGTCGCTCAGGGTTCCGCTGGGAAGTACCTTAACCGCAACATCGCGATCGAGCTGCAAATCATGCGCTCGGTAAACCACACCCATTCCGCCAGCACCGATCTGTTCAAGAACGCGATAGTGCCCCAGCACGGGTCCGAGGCTCGGGGAGGTCAACGACACCTGTCGCAAATAGTAGGCCTACAGGAAACGCTGGTCAACACGGGAGGCTATTATCCTTGGTATGCGAGGTTTAAACGTTGGTTTGGAACGAAAGCTTAGGCTCAGCAATGAATCGGCGTGAGACTCGACTCAACGGCAGAACTCCACGTGATCAGCGTCCAATTGAAATACCTTCTCGCCCTGAGGCGCGGGAATACTGAAGTGGACTCATCCGCGCGGAAGTGGCGATACAACGTCAAAGTTCCCGTGCGTTGATGGGCTTAGCTGATTACTACGGGAAAACGGGTCATTTAGATGAGGCCGCCGCCGAGAAGCGGACGCAAGTCCTCAGTCGTAAATCAACTCTCAAATCTTCCAGAAAACGTATTCCAGTTTACGAAATATATGAATTTGAATATTCATATTGATGAGGAGCGCGTTTATTTTTATAAGGTTAGATTTGCGCCTTCGCTGGCCCAAAAATTGCCAACTCGAAAACGGACAGCTGCACGGTTAAATTAGAGTACACAAGTGCATACCTCCTAGTTCTCTAAGGAGTGACGTATGAAGCACGTCAGCAAGATTCTCTCAGCGTTTCTACCTGTTAATGGTATGCACAAAATCAAAGTCTACTTGTGGCTAGGAGCGACCGTATGAATCGTCGTGTTTCCACCCCAAAATTTGTTGTGTTGCAGCTTTGCACGCTGTTGCTGTTTGCAGCAACAGTATTCGCGCAGGAAACGACCGCTGGCCTTCAAGGAACAATTAAGGATCCATCAGGTGCCCTGGTTGCCAACGCCCAGGTTGTCGTCACCGGGACCACTCTGGCGGGTAATAAACAGACCAAGACAGATGGCAGCGGCTACTACCGTTTCGCCAACCTTCCACCTGGCACTTACAACGTAACCGTAAACGCTGAAGGGTTTGCCACCACTAAGAGAGAAGGTCTGGTACTCGAAGTTGGTCGCCTTCCTTCGATTGATTTTGCCCTTCAAGTTGGAAAGACCTCCACCGTGGTCGAGGTCAGCGGCGCAGCGCCGCTTGTCGATACGACAACCAATACGAACCAGACGAACATCACCGCGGACATGATCAACAACGCTCCTCACGACACCTCCTTCCAGTCCATGATTCAGTTTGCGCCTATGGCGCGTAACGAACCTCTCGCCGGCGGACAGATGGTCGGAGGCGGCACGGGGGGCGGGCTACCGGGCAGCAGTGGCAACGGCGGCGCGGTGGGCTACTCGATTGGCGGCGCCGCGGATTCCGAGAGCGCCTATCTTGTAGAAGGCCAAGACACTGAAAACATCTCCGGTGGCTATTCCAACGCCAACGTACCTTTCGAGTTCATTCAGGAAGTTCAGGTGAAGACTTCCGGCATTGAAGCGGAGCACGGCGGCGCGTTGGGCGGCGTGATCAACGTCGTTATGAAGAAGGGTGGCAATGGCTATCACGGCAGCGGATTTCTCACTTACGAGTCGGACGCGCTGGACGGTGCTTATAACGTAATCAATCACGACACCCTGCGCTATGATCCTTTAGGCGCCCCCACTGCGACTGCTGACCAGGCTGCGCAGACCTACGTGCCAAAGAACGATACGTTCCATGTCCTTCAGCCTGGGTTTACGATTGGTGGTCCGGTCAAGAAAGATCGCATATGGTTCTTCCTGGGTTTTGCCCCCTTAGGCCGCTCAGTCTCCAGAACGGTGAACTTCGATCCATCCATCTGTAACTTACCCACAGCTGGTTGCCTAAATCAGTCCGCCGGAAACCAAACGTTTAAGCTAAAAAACTGGCAATACTACAGCACTGCCCGCCTGGATGCCACTTTGACGCAGAAAGTCCGCGTATTTGGTTCCTGGCTGTATCAATTCGAGCGCGAGACAGGGTCCACTTTGCCGTCGGCAGATCCCATTCCAAACCAGGCCAATACTTTCCTGAACTCGGGCACGGTCGGGTACGCCAACGAGGGGATTAATACCTTCTTCGCACAGTATTCACCTAGCCATGGCTGGTCTCAACCCAACGCGACTTATAACGTCGGTGCGGATCTCACGCTGACTCCAAAGATCGTCGCTACCACCCGTTTCGGCTATTTCTTCACCAACTATCATGACTTCGGATGGCCGACCACGGGTGCGAACCTTTCATGGAATCTCAGTGGCATTGGGGCAACTGCCAATTGCACACCGCAGCCGTGTACTCCCAGTGCCCCCATTCCCACTCCCGGCGGCGGAGCTTTGCAGCAGAACGGCGGTACTACCACGGCCGCCTATGATCAGAGCTACACTCTTTTCAACGCCAGCAAGCACTATCAGTTCAATCAGGACGTTGCCTTTTTCAAGAGCGGCTGGGGCGGGACCCATAATTTCAAATTGGGCTACCAGCTTAACAAGATGTCCAATGTGATTGATCAGAATGGCAATGTCCCCCAAGTTTTCATGACTCCTGGATCCGGTCAGAACTATACGGCTGCCACAGTACCCGGCAGCGCCAACTGTGCCCTACTTACCGCAGAGTGGGGGAGTTGCGCTGGCCAATACGGTTATGTCACGGTTGAGGATTTTGCGACCATCCTGCCCAAGCCAGCAATAGACTGGAACCACGCATTGTTTGTGCAGGATGCCTGGACTGTTGGCCACGGCCTTACTCTTAATCTCGGCATCCGCGTCGAGAAAGAGAGACTGCCGGTTCCCGCCGGACTTCAGCAAGCGGGCGTCGTCCCGCCGACGTCTATCAACTTCCCGTGGAGCGACAAAATCGAGCCACGGCTGGGAGCTGCGTGGGGTCCGGCGAGCGGGAAGATGAAGATCTTCGGCAGCTATGGTGTTGTCAATGACGTCATGAAGCTGTTGCTCGCCCAAACTTCGTGGGGAGCGCAGGTATTTGAAGATTGTGTCTACCCTCTCGGCCCTGATGGGAGCAACACGTTCACCAATTCAGACATTTCGGTTGCCTTCGTCAACAACCGCGCCTGCCCCAATGGTGGGCCAACCGTGCCAGCTAACTTCGCGGGCGGCACAACGCCTACATCTCTGACGGATGCGGGCACTGGCATTTCGCTGATTGAAAACGTCAACTTCCGTCCGTGGGAGCCAGTCGCGAAGGGCGTCAAGCCCTACCGTCAGCACGAGTTCGTTATTGGCTACGATTACCAGATCGCTCACGATTGGGCATTCGAAGCCCGCTATGACCGTCGCCGCCTTGACCATGTAATTGAGGACGCGTCATTGGCTGATCCGGACAACTTCGAGATGTACACCATCGTTAATCCGGGCCAGGGCGTGAACGCAACCATCGACGGCTACGCTAACTATTTAACCTCGCTCGGATCGGCATACGGCATTCCGAATTTTGCGTTCAATGCGGACCCACTCAATCCGTTCGGAACATGTCCTACCTGCCCGCACCAGCCCTTGGCGGTCCGCAACTACGACGGTGTAGAGCTCCGTCTGACCAAGGGTACGAGCCACGGCTGGGCGGGTATGTTCAGCTATACCTGGAGCAGACTCTGGGGCAACTACACCGGCCTGACAACCACCGAACAGACCGATGGCGGCGCAACAGGACGTGACTCGCCAGACACAACCCGCGCTTTTGACGAGCCATTCTACTACTTTGGCGCCAACGGTAAGTCGAATAATGGGCCGTTGCCGACTGATCGTCCGAACGCCTTCAAGGGCAACCTGTATTACCAGTTGCCCTGGAAGGGCATGAGCACAACCTTTGGTCTTTTCCAGGTCGCTTACCAAGGCTCGCCCCTGAGCTCGTTCACAGATCTAGGCTTAGCGTGCTGTAACGAACCCATCGAAGCTACGGATATCTTCGGGCGCGGCAAGTGGGCCAACATAACGCAAGACCCCGCCACCGGGGCCGTAACTATCGGAACCCCATATAGCCGTCGTACGCCCTGGTTCACTCAGACCGATTTCCACATCGCGCACTCGATCAAAGTGAACCCGAACAACGAGGCGCAGCGGCTCGAGTTCTCGGCGACGGCCCTCAACGTGCTAAACCAGCACAACGTAGTCTCGTATTGGCAGGGTTTCAACTCAATCGCTGCTGCGAGTTCTGTGTTGCCCAACTCGATCTTCGTGGGCGCTCCCTCCTACCAGCAGCTGGAATCGGGATACGACCCGCAAGCTGCGGTTAATGCAAATCCGCTGTTCATTCAGAACTCCCAGTACGGGAAGCCGAACCTATGGCAGCTCTCGCGCAACCTTCGTCTCGGGGTGAGCTTCACGTTCTAGGGAGCTGTGGGCTTAAGCAAGCAGGAGGCTCTTCGGGGCCTCCTTTTTTGGTGTAGGGACAAAGCGGGGTGGGTGCGGCTGAGGAGCTAACTCCCAAATATTGGGCAGTGGCTCGCCGCTCCCAGGAACAGCAGCGGAAGCGATCACCAGGGATTGGTTCCTCCAACCAGCGACACCCGCAGCGGCTTCAGCTTTATCAGCGTCATTCCGGTGACGATGTTTTTGTACATTTTCGGCCAGGCAGGCAGGCGGCTTTCGCAAGCCTATAAGAAGGCCAGACGGTCGAATTCTATGTCACCAGGGGACCGAAAGGCTTCCAGCCGGAAAACGTCCGACCCGCGTAACCAAAGGTGCAAACGAGCTGCCCGGCAGAATGTAGGCAGTAAAGGTTCTTCCCACGCTGAGTCGAAAAATGAAATTGACCTTTGGCATCGGTGGCAGTCGAACGCAATAGCAATGGCGTCATTGGTGCGATCTGTCACCGTCACATCTTTAACAATTTCCTCAGCTACACCTTCTCGAACGGCTTCGCAAAGAACCTGACGCTGGGAACCGGAGTCCGTATCGAGACCGGGGTTCCGATTAACAACTTGAGAGCTCATCCGGTTTACCAGAACGGTGGCGAGGCTCCGTCCGAAGGCCATGGGGCTCTGGGCCGTACGCCGACAGCTGGATATGGAGACCTCCACGCCGACTATAGCCACAAAGTCGGTGAGCGGTCGACGCTCCATTTCGGAGCCGATCTGTTCAATGTGGCCAACCAGAAGACGCAGCTGCGCGTTGATCAGTTCCAAGATGCTGAGTTGGGCGTACCGAACGCCGACTTCAAAAGGCCGGTTGGAAACGACAACATCGGAATTCCCCGGCATATCAGCGGCCGTTCAACGCCCGCTTGTTCGCAAAATGGGAATTCTGAAAACAGATGACTCTTGAGGAGGGCGAGAGATCGCCCTCCTTTTTTCAATGTGCTGAAAATGTTCGATAGCTTGGGGGGTGGAAGTCCCCTGTCCAACCTGTTGGAGATGAAGGGCTAGAGAAACGTAAGGGCGGCGGCGCGAGGCGGAATCTGAAAGAAGCGTACATGAAAAGCGCGAGCTGATGAACAAGAACCGGATGAGGAGGCCTACGGTGTGGGGCGAGCTGGCATGTGACGGCGAAGCCCCTCTGGCGTAGTTGGTATGCATGAGCGAGAAGCCGCGGATACATTTGTTCAGTAACCCGTCTACAATGTCGCCGGAGGAAGCATGCTCAATTCGCGCAGACAGTTCTTGGCAACCTCTCTTGCACTCGCTGCGGCGGCATATCGGAGCGAAGCACAAACTCCAGGCGAACCACAGCCTGGCTCGCCTCCGGCATTCGGTACAGGCCCATTGGTCGGACCTGAGGTTTCGCCGGCCACTTTCGCGGAGGCTGAGAAGCTCGTCCAGATTCAGATGAGTGAAGGTGACCGCGCCCTCGCAGCCGCGAGTTGGCGACAGAACCTAGCGTCTCTTTATGAACGGCGCACCGGCCCGCGAAAAGTCCCTATGGACGGTACACTCACACCTGCCTCACGTTGGACCCCAGTTTCCCCAGAGCTGAAGGCGGCACAACAAGACCGGTTTATTCGGAGCAACGATGATGCTGGTCCACTCCCGTCAAAAGACGACGATATCGCTTTTGCACCTTTGACACGGCTTTCCCGCTGGATTGAGCAGCGAAAGCTCAACTCAGAACGCCTGACTCGCATTTATCTTGACCGCCTGCAACGGTTCGATCCTAAGTTGCGCTGCGTGATCACACTTACCCGGGATCTCGCGTTCGCCCAAGCCAAGCGTGCTGATGCCGAAATCAACGCCGGAAAATATCGCGGTGCGCTGCACGGCATTCCCTGGGGAGCGAAGGATCTGCTTGATACCGAGGGCATTCCCACAACTTACGGAGCGGAGCCATATCGTGATCGCGTGCCTTCGAAGGATGCCGTAGTCGTTCGGCGTTTGCAAGAAGCCGGCGCCGTGTTGGTGGCCAAGTTGAGCCTCGGCGCGCTCGCATTGAACGACATCTGGTTCGGTGGACAAACGATGAATCCCTGGCTTCTGGAAGAAGGATCGTCGGGTTCAAGCGCCGGCCCCGGCGCTGCCACGGCAGCGGGATTGATAGCATTCGCCATTGGCAGCGAAACCGGCGGCAGCATCGTCGGACCGTCTATGCGTTGCGGCATCACCGGACTACGGCCAACTTACGGACGCGTGCCACGCACAGGCGCAATGACGCTGTGCTGGTCCCTCGATAAGCTCGGGGCCATGACTCGCAGCGTTGAAGACGCAATGCTGGTTCTGCACACCATTTCGGGTCCGGATACAGGAGATTCCGCTAGCTTGCCGAGCAAACTTGATTTTGACGCAGGTGCGAGCCTCAGCGGCCTGCGCGTAGGCTATTTTCCGGCGTGGATGAAGGAGAATCCGGCAACGGACGTGGATCGTGCGGCTTTGGAAAGCATTAAGAAAGTGGGAATGATCCCCGTTGAAGTCCGAATTCCAGATTGGCCCTATGATTCACTCGATCTCATTCTGTTCGCCGAAGCAGCCGCAGCCTTCGAAGAGCTCACGCTTAGTGGAAAGTTGAATCAGCTGAAGGTGCAAACCCATGATGCCTGGCCAAATGTCTTTCGCCAGAGCCGGTTCCTTTCCGCTGTGGATTTCGTTCAGACCGACCGCTTCCGCAACCAGGTAGCGAACGAGATGGCTCGCGTATTTTCCGAAGTTGACTTGCTTCTCGTTCCGTCCCTGCGTGACGAGATGCTGACTATCACCAACTTCACCGGCCATCCTTCGCTCACACTGCGCGCGGGCTTCGTTGAAGTATCAGAAGCACGGAGTGATTGGGCACCTGATCCCAGCCGCCCATTGCCGAAGTTTTCGCCGCCCCGGCGGGTTCCA
>QHZR01000428.1 GCA_003224755.1 Acidobacteriota bacterium | reverse complement strand
ATGGTGTGAGCCTTGCCGGATTTCCTCATCAACGGCTGCAGCAAGATGATCAGCCCAATAGCCATCAACGCGGCCTTCGATCTTGAGTTCGACGGTTTCGCCGCGGAGTTGTTTGGTGATCTGCATCTTTCCTTATTTCGGGCCGGCCGCCGGTTGTTTGTTCTGCCCCGCGGTCGTCTGGTTGTGAATCCCGGCTTCGTCTACAACCACGTTTGCGCGACGAAGGATATCATCCGGAATCCGCCACTGTTGCCTAAGATCTTTCAGCGCTGTCGTATTCACGATGAAATGAATAGGGATTTCGTTCGTGACGGGTATCTGAGTCGGATCGGCTCCGCGCAAAATTCGCGACGCCAATTCTCCCGTTTGCTTGCCGATCTGGTAAAAATCAGCGCCGTAGTCGAACAGCGTCCCGCGGTCCGGTTTGCCTGGCGTAATACTGAACACCGGAATGTGAGCTCTGCGCCCGACCAAAACCACTGAGTCGGCCGCAACACTGACTGTCACATCGCCGCCGATCCATAACGCCTCGGCTCCTCGGGCGACCAGTGCATCTTCGGCTTCGAGCACCGAATTAGAATTTTCGACATTGGCCTCGAGTAACTGAATACCCCATCCCTGGCAGACCCCGCGCGCTTTCTCAACAAAGGCCCGCGAATTAGCCTCAGCCGGATTCCACGCCACGCCCACCCGCTTCAGGTCTGGGAACATTTCGCGCGCGATTCGGAAAGCATCTTGTACCGGAAGGAAACTGCCAATGCCAACCAAGTTGCGCGGATGGTCCAGCGGATCGCTGCGACTGATCCCCACCCCAGCCACCACTGGATCGGCGACCAGGCCGAACACTTGAACGATCTTGCCGTTGCGATTCGCATTCGCAACGGCTTGCAGCGACAAGGTGCTCATCGTAAGCAACAAGTCATAACGGGAGTTGACCATTTCCTTGGCGATGGAACTGCCGACGGAAATGTCGCCTTGTGCGTTGAACTTATTTATGACGATCGTTTTGCCGTCAACAAATCCTTTCTCTGCCAAGCCGTCTATGGCGCCGCGTGTGCCCTCATCCAGCAGCATCGTCGAAGCATGCTGGAGAAGTCCGATGTGGGGCATGCTCCGAGCCACGGCGGTTCGCCGTCCAAGATCGGAAAGGAGCAGCGCCACAGAAGCCGAAACAATCAGAACGAGACCCAAAAGGAGTCGCTTGACAACAAATCGCATCTGCAAACCTTGCGAAGGAAATGTTAGAGTCTGGCGGTGAGTCTAACACTCCCGTGACTGTCAGTTACGGATGACAGAAAGCAATTGATTGAGCTCAAAACTCTTGGTTCTTGGACAATCGGGCTCGTTCTGGTCGGATAACGCGCTTGTGTTCACAAAAACAGGATCATTCTCTAGTGGCCGGCAGCAATATCGAGAATCATCACATAATCGAAAACCGTTCTCAAAAAATTTCAGCGCCGTGACATTCCGGATCCGTGATTCAACGAAAATGCCACTACGGGGCTGAACTTTGGGTATGCTGTTCAGTTGAGCAGCCGAGACAATGACCAAGTTGGCAGGCCTTTCGACTGCAATTTTGTTGTGCTGCTTTTGTGCTGGAGCCATGTGATTCCTGTAATTTCTTAGGATTTAGAGATTAATGCAATCAGTAAGTTACAGAATCTATTGGATGCGAAGACAGTTCGACTCCCGCCGCTTCCACCACCTTTATATACAATAGCTTACAATTACTTATTAAAGTAATGCTTTTTGATTTTGGGTGAACTTATCGCCCAGAGGTTGCGCTAAACCTCTATCCGACGCGATCCCGTCGCCTATCGATTTATTCAAGACAGCATGTCTTCCGTCGTTCAAAAAAGAGCTTCCAGATCACGAGAAAACGCTACCAGCTTACCTATCCCTCATCGTACTGCGGTCCCGCGGTGCAGGAACCCGGACCGACGCCATGCCAGCGGCTGTGGCAGCATCGATGCCCATTTGCGTGTCTTCGAAGACGAGACAGGCTTCGGGCGAGACACCTAGACGCTCCGCAGCAACGAGGAAGGGCTCAGGATCAGGCTTGCTCTTCGCGTAGTCACCCGCACAGACGAGCACGTCGAACCTGTTCAGCAGGCCGATGGCACGTAAGGACGCTTCGACAGAGTCACGTGTGCTGCCGGAGACAACGGCAAATGGAATAAGCCCATGCTGGTGTTCAATGTGCTCCAGGACTTCGGGGACACATTGCAGGTTGGGGAGATGCTCGAAGTAAAGCTCTTCTTTTCGTTTCGTGATTTGCGCGACGGGCATCTCAATGCCTTGCTCACGACCGAGGAGTTCGATAATCTCACTAACAGGAAGCCCGCCCAGTTCGTAGAAGCGGTCTTCAGTGAACGTGCATCCCCATTCGCCGAGGGCTTGCTTCCACGCGATGTAGTGCAGAGGCATAGAGTCGGCGACTGTGCCGTCGCAGTCGAAAAGGTAGGCATTGAAAACTCCGGCCGGTATGGGAAGCTTGAACGTCAACTATCAGTTTACTTTGGAATCGCGCGTTGTTGTGCCGCAGAACTCTGTGAGCGCTTCCCGCCTGCGTGTGTTACGGTTTTAGACTGTCCCACATAGCACGCTCCAGCCCGAATGGATCATTTTCAACTTTGCATTCAGCGTCGATCATCATCGTTGCGCGAGTTTGCCTATCATATGCTGGCCATGAGGGTTGACCTTTGGCTTCTGGGTGTCCAGTCCTTGCAAAGGTCGCCCACATTTGACTCATATTTAGCGCCGCTTTTTTCCGATCCGAGTCGTCGCCGATGAGAGTCGGTCCTGCAGCATCCTTCGGGGTTTCCAGATCAACGTTGTCGAACTTGTACCAAATTTCTGTCGCGTGAGCAGCGCCCAGGCGATGGTTCGTTCCCGGGACGATCATGTTTGATCCGTGCGTAAACGTGTACATATACACCGGTGCGGCTTTCTGCCCAGATTTCTTTTCGGCAATTTCAATGGAGCCAAGCCAGAAGGCGCGGGCTGTGGTGATTGCCACATAAAGCTGTGCTGGAGAGGCGCTTGGCCGGTTATTGCGATAAGTGGCCAGAATTCGTTCCGCATTCTCTCCCAATTCTTTACTCAATCGTGATTTCACTCGATCTTCCGTGAGCGTAAATGCTTCGTGGTCCTT
>QHZR01000427.1 GCA_003224755.1 Acidobacteriota bacterium | reverse complement strand
GCGCTAAGGCTTAGGCCCATCGCGCTCTTCTTGGCGAGTGACTCTTGAACTTCCAGCAGTTTCTGGGCCGGCACTTCTTTCAGTTTGGGAACGTCCTTTTCTGATAGACCGAGTTCGGCGAGAGCCATTCTGGCGGTTTCGGTTGCGATGTCGCGCAGTGCCATGTGGACGCCAGGTCCACTCTCGATCGACGCCTTGTTGAAGTGGTCCTT
>QHZR01000426.1 GCA_003224755.1 Acidobacteriota bacterium | reverse complement strand
ACTGGAAAACGTCGAAGACGATCGTCAACAATCTGATCACCTGCGCTCGTGGCGGAGGGAACTATCTGCTGAATATCGGTCCCAAACCGGACGGTTCGATACCGCAACAGTCGATAGAAATTCTGCAAGCCGTGGGAAAATGGACTTCGCAAAACGGCGCTGCGGTCTACGGGACCGAGCGCAACAATTTCGAGTGGCACGTCTATGCCAACTTCACACAGCGTGGAAACACGGCGTATGCACACGTTACCGACTGGCCCGGGGATACGCCCGCCGAGCAATGGCTTACGTTCTATCAGCCGCCTTCGGTGATCTCACTTGGCGGCTGGAGGACGAAGGTGAAGTCCGTGCGGCTTCTGCTTGGCGACAAACCGCTCACGTTCACGCAGGACGATTTGTCATTGAGGATTACCGGGCTTCCAGGGACTGCTCCTGATGAGCCCGCCACGGTGATTGCGATCGAATGTGATGGTGAGCCGACGATGAGCCACGAGTACGTGAGAAAAACTCGGCCCCGCTTCAACGTGGGGCTCAGCTAAACGCCAGTGCATTCGCTGCGGGTGCCACTAGCGAGCCGGTTCTTTGATTGTCAGTATCTGGTCCACTGCTACTGATTCGAGGCGTTGCACAATTCCGCTTGGCCAGGTGATTTCGATCAGTCTAAGTTTCTTCGAAGATCCCAGCCCGAAATGCGCGCGCTTGTCGCTGGCTGAGATGTAGCTCCCCGCCGTACTGACGAAACGAGTCTGCTGCTGCCCATTGTCAGTCACCAGCCGAATCTTGGAGCCGATTGCGTCGCGGTTGCTGGATGTGCCGGCTAGATTCAGCATGAGCCAGTGATTTCCGTTGCCGCCGCGATTATGCAGGATGATCGCGTGCCCGTCATTGCAGTTGATCGCGATATCGATGAGTCCGTCATTGTCGAGGTCACCGAATGCGGCGCCTCGCGCCGCTAACGATGTCGTAAAAACCGAGTCGCTCTGCTGTGGAACGGTTGCGAAGCGGCCTTGCTCATTTTTCAGCAACAGAGGAGGCTCAAGGTAGTGGAGCCGTGGCTCTGTAAGCTCGATGTTATCCATGACGTGGCCTTGAGCGACAAAAAGATCGAGCCATCCGTCGTTGTCGTAGTCAATCCATTTCGCCCCCCAACCTGAATGGGACATGGTCGAAGCACCCAGACCGATTGAATCAGTGACGTCGTCGAAGGTCCCCTTGTTATTGTGGAAAAGTCTGTATTTCTGATTGGCGAGAGCGTTCACGAACACGGAAGGCCAGCCACTATTCGTGTAATCGCCGAAATCAGCACCCATTCCGGCAAACGCGTGTCCGTTCTGGTCATAGGCTAGTCCTGAGAGCAAAGCCACTTCTGTGAAAGTGCCATCGTGATTGTTGCGAAAGAGTTGCTCCGCGACTGAGTCGTTGGCGACGAAAATGTCAGGCCAGCCGTCAGCATCGAAATCGTCAATCGCGACCCCCAGCCCCTTGCCCGGGGAACCCTCGACGTTGCACTTCTTAGAGACATCGGTGAATGTCCCATCGCCGTTGTTGTAAAAAACTAGGTGTGTGATGGAGTTGAATTGATCGGGGTGGCAGTAAGCCCGGTAGCCGGGCTTGTGTTCGCCGCAATAAATGTTGGAGCTGAAGTCCCACTCCACATACCGTGTAATGATGAGGTCGAGCCGGCCATCGCGGTCGTAATCTACGAAGGCCGCGCCTGTGCACCAACCGCTGCCACCGACGCCCGCCTTGGCAGTCACATCGGTGAAAGTCCCGTCGCCATTATTGTGATAAAGAGTGTTTCCGCCGAGGTTCGTCACCAGAAGGTCAACGTTGCCGTCGTTGTCGTAGTCGCCGGTTGCGACTCCCATGCCGTACAAGCGCCCTTGCAGACCAGCTTTCTCAGTGACGTCGGTAAAGGTGCCATCGCGATTGTTGTGATACAGCCGGTTCCAGAAACGCGGATCGGATTTGTCTGGCGAAATGCCGCGTGGCATCGGATCCAAGATCTTTGCTCCATTCGCGAAGAATAGATCGAGCCATCCGTCGTTGTCGTAGTCGAACATTGCGACTCCCGCACCCATAGACTCCGGAAGATACTTCTGGCTGGTGCGACTGGACTCGTGCTTAAAGCGAATGCCGGAGTTTGCGGTCACATCTTCAAAGAGTGGTGAAATCGCAGATGCCGGCATTGCGCCCAGCAATTTGATGGCGGGAGCGGCAGCGAGACCACTCAGCAAAAAGGACCGGCGATTCATCTTTGAGGGCACGCTACCGCTGTTCTCCGCGAACTGGAGGAGGGGTTTCGCGAGTCAGATCCATGTATTTTCTTGCAAGTGCGGTTTCGCCCAATCGCGCGTACACCTGGCTTAGCAGACTGTAGATTTGGAGATCAAGGATGCCGCCCTGTTGCTTGCAAGCAGCGGCTTTTTCTGCGTCCGTGCGTGCCTGCTGATAATTGTGCATCCGCAGATTGAGCCTGGCGCGTTCGTACCACACCGCCCGGATCTCAGGAACCGATTGTACGCCGCGATCCAAATGTTCTTTACTGGCGGCCAGGTCGTTGCGCTTTGCGAGAAATCGGCCGTAGTTGTAATCGAGAAAAGCATCGTGATAGCGCCCAGCTTGATTCACCCGAAGCCCCTTTTGGTACGCCTGATCGGACCCGTCTGGATCTCCTGTAGGTTCGAGGTTTAGGGCCAGATAATCCCATGCCCTAGCGTCTTGCGGATTGAGCGTCGCCGCTCTGCGAAAGTGTTCCACAGCTTTGGTGGCAGCCTTGGCCTTGTCATAAATCGTGCCCAACTGGAATTGCGCCTCGGGATCATCAGGATCAAGCTTAGTAGCTTTTTCCAGCAGAGCCTGCCCCTCGGAAGATTGCCCTTTCATGACTAGTACCTGTCCTCGCAATGCCAAGGCGACCGGATCATCTGGATTTTTGTCCACCGCTGCCGCCGACAAGGCATCGGCTCGCATGTAATCGCCTTGCTCCAGGAAGAAGCGGCCGAAGTAAGCAAGTCCGCGTGAGTCATTTGGATCAGTGTCAGTGAAGCGATAGTAAAGCTCGGCTGCCTGATTGGCGCTTCCTTTAGCCTGTGCGAGACGCGCCTGGTGGAGAACAATTTCAGGACAGTCAGGGTAGGAACTGCTCAGGGCACGCAGACTATTCTCGGCCGTATCAACGGTGTTGAGGGTCAAGGCCTTTGAAATCTTTGCTAATTGCGCCTCCGCGCCAGAGCACGGGCCGGCGAAGGCTGGCCATGTAATGCACACGGGAAACAGCAGTGATAAAACTGCAGTTTTCATGCTTTCATTCTTCCGTCACGGTCAAGTTCTGGTCTGCCTTCACATTGTGGAGGACCTGTACCGTGCCACTCGGCCATTTCAATTCAATTTCCTTAATAGCAGCGTCTGCGCCCAATCCGAAGTGAACGCGCGGATCGTTCGAACTCGCATAACTTCCAGCTGTCGTGACATGGTTGTACTGCACCAGGCCTGACTCAGCTATCAATTTGATTCGTGTTCCGATGCCGTCGCGGTTGCTTTTCACCCCCACAGTCTTGATCAGAAT
>QHZR01000098.1 GCA_003224755.1 Acidobacteriota bacterium | reverse complement strand
CCGCAAATCGTTCGGCCGTTAAGCCCCGGGACACAAATCGAGTGACTTTCTCCTCGTCCTCAACCACCAAAATACGCATGGTTTAGCCCTGCCAACTTATGACATGGGAATTGAGCCGTCATGAATCGTACATGAAATTTCGTTCAGGACTTTCGGATGATGCCGTGACAGGGACCCTCTTCAGTTTAGCGGTATCCCGACCGCACCGACGGCGCTCTTCAGAAAAGATCGTCTCCGGACTCTCGCCCGTCCGCACGAAAGAGAGACAGACCTCAACTGGCGTCGAGGTCTGTGTCATTACAAGACACTCTTTAGAACTGGAACCGCGCTCCAAACTGCATTCGGCGGAAAGGGCCGGCGGTGTTTGTGACTTGGCCTAAGGCGCCATCGCCCGACCCAACGTCGGGGATGGCAAATCGCGGATGATTGAATGCATTGAACATCTCAGCACGGACCTGAAGGACCTTTCCTTCACGAATCGTAAACTCCTTCGAGAGAGAAGCGTCCACGTTGCGGATGCCATCGGTTCGCAGTTGAGAGAAATAGCGAGGCGCATCGCCGGCAATGTTGTCTCCGGGATCGCCAAAACAATCCTGATTTATAACGGCGCCTCCAGTCTCAGCGGCCTGGCGATAACTCAAGCCGGTTGTAAGTTGGGAGCAGAGAACATTCGGTCGTTGATTGCCGTCAGCCAAAAGCGCGGCACTATTGAAGAGAGCGAGCGGCTGCCCTGACTGAATCGTGAGAAAAGTGCTCAGCGACCAGCCGCCGACCAAGGCATCCATGACCGGGTTCATCGCTCCACCGATCAGACGATCTTTCCCGACAGGAATGTCAAAAATGATGGCGGTCGTCAGCCGGTGAGGTGTATCGTTCGCGCCGATTGAATGCTCTGCTTTGAGATCGTCGAGCAGTTGTGGATTATCCAGCCAGAGATTGCCGAGCCACGCATTGCGCCCGGCAGAGGAATCGTCGGTGGCCTTGGAAAAGGTGTAGTTTCCTTCAAAACTGATGTAATGGCTGGCGCGCTTCTGGAATCGAATCTGCAGCGAGTGGTACCAGGAGTTCGCATTTAGCGTCGGCAACCCCTCAAAGCCGCCATCAAACTGCGGGAAGGGCTCGATCAGCAACTGTTGTGGAATCGTCGGATCGATGTAGCGCGAATCCGTCACGTCCGCCGCGCTGAAAATTGGACTCGCCGGACACCAGGGTCCGGTCAGTGCCGCACTGGTGGTGAAGAAGCACTGGAAAGGATTCGGCACATCGGTGTTGAGATAATCCGAGACTGGGGTGATGGTCGGATCGTGGGTCGGATTCAATGCCGCTACGAGCGCATTACGAATTGAAGAGGGCAGAAAGTTGCGATTGCGGGTGGAAATCCCGCCGGCGCCACCCCAAGGCAAATGTGTACTGCGGTTCGCGGAGTAGTCTATGCCTACTACGATCTGGCCTGGGAACAGGTGCTGAATTCCGAGATTCCATTGATAGATCTCGCCACTACGCGCCGTCCCAGTATCCAGGTCGCTGGAGTTGCTGAAACCCCACTGCGCCAGAGCACCGTACTTAGTTCCGGGCGGTAACGCCAGTCCCCCTGGAAACGGGCTGGAGTTGGGGCAATTGGGCTGCGTCGGGGAAGGTCCAAGGCAAGCAAATTGGTGCGCGAAATTGTCCTTGGTGAAGAACATATTCGCCGTTTTGGCGAATGCAGGGCCTGCGTACTGGAAGTTGGTGGCCACATTCATGCCGTAGAAAACTCCCGCGCCACCGCGCAATACGGTATTGGAAGCTAGCTGATAGGCAAAGCCAAAACGGGGAGCGAAGTTGTTTCGGTCCACAGGCGCGTTCCGACGACCAGAACTTGGAAACAGGCTCGTGCCTCGAATTTCGCCGATTTGTCCAAATTGGGGGAACGTTCCCGTTTGATCGCGGTCCACAGCAATGCTGATTCCTGTGTCTCCACTGAAATCATTAAACTGGAGCCGGTCGAATCGCTCGGTGTAGGGAGTACTCCACTCATAGCGCAATCCAAAATTCAAAGTCAGTTTGGAAGTAGCCTTCCAGTCGTCTTGCACGAAGAAAGCGGTTTCCTTTGATTTGTCCGCCACGGCGGGGACCAGGTGCAGCGAAGCGTCATGAGGGTAGCCGAGCAGAATGGTGGCAAACGGGTTGCCCTCATTGTTATCGCCGAGGCCATTATTAGGCTGAGAAGTGGTCACATCGCGCGAGAAGTTGAAAATGCCGGTGGGATTATCCGGCTGCCAAAAATAATTAAAGAAAACGCGCTGCTCGCCCCCAAACTTGATGGAATGTGCTCCTTTTACCCATTGCAAACCAGACGAGTAGCTAACCAGTGTGTGGGCAAAGTGGGTGTCAACGCAGCATTGGTCGAACAGCGAGAGGAATGAATCATCGACCTGGATGGTCGGCATGCGCGTAAGTGCGTTGGCCGCGAGGTCGGGTGATAAACCCACGTCACTGAGCGTTGGGTAGTTGTTGCTGATGCCCGGGGCGTGCACACGATCAACACTGAAGCGACTCGTCAACAACATCATTGGAGAGATCGCCCAGTTGTATTCGGCGCCGCCATTCTGGGCATTGGTGTTAAAGATTACTCCATCGCCTTCGGGCCCAAAGTCTCCGTCGCCGACGATTGTGGGTGCAGTGTCGTGGAGGTGATAGCGGCTGTAGCGTCCGCCAATCTTGTGATTGGCAGTAATCTGATGATCCAGCTTAACGTCGAATTGCCAATCCGGTGAGATTCTGAGAGCCACTGCACGCCAGTTGGGATCTGGATATGTCGCGTTTGGAACGTTGGGCATCGGATAGAGATTTAGAATCGCCTGCCCGATGGGATCGATCTCGCCAGCAGGAATCTTGTTGCCCGGAAATTGATTGTGCGGACACGGAGTCGCAGATCCCTGATTTCCGGCGCAGGGATCGTAGATTCCGTTGGAGTTGGCCGGACTCTGCGAGAAATCACCGGTGCGCTCCAGCGCGGTGGGGACGACTCCTTCCAGGTTGAACGGATCCTGCTGGCGGACCTTCTCGAAATCCACAAAAAAGAAGGTCTTGTTTTTCTTCACAGGCCCGCCGAGAGCGAAGCCATATTGATCTCGAACGTGATCAGGCTTTTCACCAGTGTTGAAGAAGTCCCGCGCATCAAAGTTGGCTCTCTGGCCGTACCACCAGCCGCTGCCATGGAAAGCGTTTCCTCCTTGCCTGAGCACCATATTCACGATGGTTCCGCCGTTATTTCCGAACTCGGCGGAAAAGCTGTTGTTCTGGACTTTGAATTCCTGCACGATCTCGACTGAAGGCTGATAGTAAACGTTCGAGTTGCCGCCTTCGCCCTGTTCCGGCGCGCTGATGGGACTGCCGTCGAGCGTAATCTGGGCCGTGGCGTTGCGCTGACCGTTGGAGACGAAATTGGTACCGGTCGGGTAATTGTCGGTGATCCCCGAACCCGTGGTTTCCGTGACCCCACCCGCCAGGAACACCAGACCAAACATGTTGCGGCTGTAAAGTGGAATGTCGCGGACGTACTCGTTCGTAACATCAGTGCCTAGAGCAGCGTTCTCCGTGTCCAACAGGGGAGCAGCCGTGGTCACGTCGATCGTCGTAATCAATCCCAACGGATGCAGCGTGAAGTCAATCGTGGTCTGCTGCGCTACCTGCAGCACCACATTCTTTTCCTCTGCCGACCGAAAACTCGTGGCATCGGCCTTGATGGTGTAAACGGCGGGTCGCAAACCGGTCAGAATGTAAAGTCCGCGATCGTCGGCGCGCGAAATCTGAGAAATACCTGTGGCGTCGTTTGTGATGGTAACGGTCGCATTGGGGACCAGGGCGCCACTCTGGTCTTTAACGACACCGCGAATCTGCGCGGTGTAACTGGCTTGGCTCCATGCGGGCGCCGACAGCAGAAGACAGATGAGAGAAATACAAACTGCGGGCCATGCCTGACTACGCTCATCGAGACACATAGCAGCCCTCCGACTTTCTTTTTATTACGAGATAATACTATTGCTTTCGTTTGTGCAAGAAGTCAAGTAAAATCGTTCGACGATCGCGCCGATTTCTAGCTCAGGGAAGTGCGACCTCCCATCCAAGGTGGAGGATAGTCTTGGAACATCAATAAAATGAGTTGCCCGCAGCCCTAAGGCCTGGCAACTCTTGACAAACCCGGCTAGCAAAACTAAAAGTATCGTGTCGTAATAAATCGAAAGCAGGGCTATCGGTACGAAATATATCTCTCGAAAGAGGGGCACGTCTGCCGCGCGATACCGAAAGCACGGCCTGGGACTGATCTGGAGTTAGAATGCAACGGCTGACGACGTTGTCCGTGTACGTTTCTTCAGTTGTCTTATCCGCCGCTTTAGTCTTCGCGCAAACGCCGGCCCCCGGCAATCAGTCCGGCCAAATCGGCTATCACGAAGATCCCGAAGCCGACCAAAAACGCATCCTTTTATTGAAAGATTTCAAGCCAGCCACGATGATGCACGCATCCGTGCACGAGGTGCGGAAGGCTAAGTTCTACGTCATTGACGTGCACAATCACGTCAACGACGCCGCGCGCATTGATGAACACATTCCACCCCAGCGTGCGGTGGAAGCCATGGACAACACCAACGTCAAGACCATCGTAATCCTAACCGGCATGTGGGGGGACAAGCTGCAAGCCGTACTGGATGAAATGGTCAAGGCCCATCCCGGCCGCTTCGTGGTATTCGCGCAATACGACTGGAGCAAGATCGATGACCCGAACTTCAGTCAGGAGATGGTCGCGCAGCTGGATGATGCCGTAACCCGTGGTGCACGCGGACTGAAAGTGCTGAAAGACCTCGGCCTGGGCGTGCGGGACAAGAGCGGCAAGCTCATCACGGTGGATGATCCCCGACTGGATCCCGTCTGGGAGGAATGCGGCCGTGTCGGCATTCCCGTTTCCATTCACACCAGCGATCCCGAAGCATTTTTTCATCCGACGGACAACACCAACGAGCGGTACGAGGAACTGATCGGCCATCCGGACTGGAGTTTCTATGGTAAGGACTACCCCAGCAAAGAGGCGCTCCTTGCCGCCCGTGATCGAGTGTTTGCCAAACATCCAAGAACGACATTCATTGCGTTGCATGTGGCGAACTGGCCGGAGAACCTGGACTATGTCTCGAGCCTGCTCGAAAAGAATCCCAACGTAATGGTGGAATTTGGCGCTCGCCAGGCCGAACTGGGCCGGCAGCCAAAGCGTGCACGGGAATTCTTTTTGAAATACCAGGACAGAATTTTGTTTGGTACCGACTCGGAAGTAACCGAAGCGATGTATCGCAATTATTTCCGCTGGCTGGAAACTAATGATGAGTACTTCGACTATTGGGGATACCCTGGGCAGGGGCGCTGGAAAATCTACGGTATGGGACTTCCTGATTCAGTACTCGAGAAGGTCTATCACAAGAACGCGGAGCGCGTGTTCGCCCAATTCAAGGGCCCGGCTGCGGCCAGGAAGGGAGTCCAGTAATGAAAACGAGAATGAAATTGGAGAGACATCTGTCTCCGCCGCCCGGTCTCCGCGAAAAAATGAAATTCTACTGTTTGCTCCTGGTGCTCTCGATGGCGGTGGCCTGTCAGAAGACAGCTTCGCCGCCAGCGCAGTCAGCCTCGTCAATCAAAGTCGAATCCAAATCTGGCAGACCGATCGTGCTGACCACAAGCGCCGCAGAGTTTCAAGTTTTGCCTTCAGGATCAGTGCAAGCTTTCTTGCTCAAAGATGGCGCCAAACTCACTCTCGACTTACCGTCTCCTGATGCCAACTACCTTTCGCAAGACGGCAAGAATATCCGTTTTACATTCGACCTCGATCACGCAATTATCAACCAAGCCTCCGGTAAATTAGGAAGTGGCAAACGGATAGATATTCCAGCCCATGCATCCGAGTCTGCGAATCTTCAGGCGACACTACACGTCGAGGCCTACGATGATTTTCCGAACCTCTTGCTGACCAGCGTGGACTATAAGAACGGCGGATCATCTGATCTCAAGATCGACCATGCTATTGCGCAGCAACATCGCTTCGACAGTAGTGTTTCTGGCAAGCCCAACGATATGTGGACTTATCAAGGCGCGAGTATTGACTGGGGCAAAGAAGACATCTTCAAGCTGAAGAAAGGCTTCTCTCAAGTCAACGCTATGGGAGAAGTGGTAAAAGGCGGATACGGCGGCGGGATTCCAGTTGTCGCGTTCTGGAATGCTTCGGTGGGGGAAGCGATTGGCCACGTCGAAACCATGCCGCTCACGTTGTCGCTTCCCGTGAGAGTTTCGAACGATGAAACAGTGAATGCCTCAATAGATATTCCCGCCAACATGACCCTGAAGCCCGGTGAAAGCTTCGCGACTCCGCGCAGTTTTGTGGCCGTGTACTCGGGAGACTTCTACGAGCCGCTGCACCTCTGGTCGCGCGTGCTGCAGAAGGAAGGCTGGGAGATTCCCAAGCCCTCCAACGAAGCCTATAACGTCAGCTGGTGCGGATGGGGATACGAATTCAATGTTACCCCGGCGCAGATGCTGGGCACAGTCCCGAAGCTGAAGGAACTGGGTATCAAGTGGGCAACTTTGGATGACCGCTGGTTTAACGACTACGGGGATTGGCGTCCGCGTTCGGATACCTTTCCCGGCGACTCTATAACGAAGATGGCGGATGATTTCCACAAAGAGAATATGCTGGTGCAGCTGTGGTGGCTTCCGCTCGGGGTCGAAGATGGGCAGGGGAAATGGCCGTCGCACAAGTATGGAGTGGCGGACGTTGTAAAAGAACATCCGGAGTGGCTCATTCTTGACAAGAATGGCAAACACGGCCGCATGACTCGCAACTTGGCGGCGCTTTGCCCGGCACTGCCCGAAGTGCAGGAGTACTACAAGAGGCTTACGGAAAGATTCATTCGTGATTGGGGCTTCGACGGGTCGAAGCTGGACAACATCTACAGCGTGCCCATGTGCTACAACCCTGCACACCATCACAAGTCCCCACAGGATTCAGTGAACGCGGTCGCGGATGTGTACAAGACGATTTACCAGACTACGCGCGCGTTGAAGCCGGAAAGCGTCACGCAAGCCTGCCCCTGCGGTACACCTCCGTCATTGGCCTGGCTGCCTTACATAGACCAGGCGGTCACGGCTGACCCCGTCGGCGCAAAACAGGTGCGCTCGCGCACCAAGGTGTATAAAGCTCTGCTTGGGCCGGAAGCGGCAGTGTACGGTGACCATGTCGAACTCTCTGCGATGAGCCGAGTCGGCAACGACTGGCTTGAACATGGGGACGATTTTGCTTCGACGATCGGCACAGGCGGCGTGGTGGGAACGAAGTTTGTCTGGCCTGATCGGGGACCAAAATTCAAAACAGTGAATTTGACTCGCGAAAAAGATGCTCGCTGGAAAAAATGGATTGGCATCTACAACCAGAAGATGCTCTCTAAAGGCACCTTCCTTGATTTGTATACGTATGGCTACGATTTTCCGGAAGCATACGCGATCCAAAAAGACGGCAACATGTACTATGCGTTTTTCGCCGATGGAGACAACCCTGCGCCGCGCGAGGTGGAGTTACGCGGTCTGAAGCCCGGAACCTATCACGTTGTGGACTATGCAGAAGGGACGGATCTGGGGACGGTACAAGCAAGTGCCGGACAGGCTCCGAGACTTAAAACTGAGTTCAAGCAGCACTTGTTGCTGGAGGTAACACCCCAGTAACAACAAGTGACAGCACATAGCCGCTGCCCGGCTACGTGCCTTATCTGGAACAGCCGAAGAACTTCTCGCGCTCGTCCGGCGGGCGAGGAGAAAGATCGAGATTCGCCTCCCTTGCAACAACGATGTCAAATCGAGGCATGCTCAGGTTTGACTCGGGGCATGTCATCATCAAGCAAGACCACGCGGCTGAGGTTGCGGGGCGAGTCGGGATCGAGGCCTTTCTTCAGTCCAGTATGCAGTCCCAAAAGTTGGCCGACAAAAAGGTAGGGAGCGAGGCGAGCGTACTCGGGAACATCGAGTTGCAGATCGACGACCAGGTCGGAGGCCTTGCGCACGGGGGCGTCGGTGTGATTGGTAACAACCAGTGTGATCGCGCCCAACGATTTCATCTCTCGCAACGCTTCGCACTCAGCTGCGTAACCGCTTTCAGAGAGCAAGAAAACCAGCAGAGTTTCCGGTCCAACGATCGACTTGGGGCCATGCCGGAATTCCAGCGTGTGGAAGGCTTGCGCATAGGACACCGACATCTCGGTCACTTTCAGCGCTCCTTCACAAGCTATCCCATAAAACGGCCCCTGACCAAGGTAGACGTAATCATCAAAGTCATGATCCGAAACAAAGGCGCGAATCTTTTCCGGCAGAGTTCGCAATAGATGATCCACCGTTTGCGACATTAGAGAAAGCGAATCCAGGAATCGGGCATCGCTCACAATCACTGCAGCCAGGGCTTGCAGGGTCAACAGCATGGAACTGAACGAGCGCGTCATCACCGTGCTTTTTTCGTCGGCGCGTGAAAGCAGAATAGTTTCGCTGGCGTACTCTTCCAATGGCTGGCCACCGGCGCAAGTGATGGCGAGCGTGGGAATTCCGCGGGTCTTCAACACTTGAGCGGCGGCAACTACTTCCGAGGTCTGTCCCGAGCGGGAGATAAGCACCGGCACGCAATTCCCCGCGCTGGCGGAAACCAGATCCGGGAAGAGCAATATCTCCGACGCAGGAAGCGCGCGCGAACGCAGGCCGGTCAGTCGTTCCATCGCCGCGGCGGCGGAGAGCGCCACGTAGTAGCTGGACCCACAGCCGATAAACAGCCACTCCGTCGCCCGGGCAAACCGCTTGGCGACCGAATGCAGCTTTTTTTCTTGTTCCAGATCTTCGAGACTTGCACTCCAGCACTGCGGCTGGGAAAGAATCTCATCCAGGCTATATGCTCCCGGAGAATGCAAATTGTTTCCTGCATTAGACAAGCGTGACCTGATCGGTGATGACGCCATGCAGCGACGAAGTGGGACTGATCAGGGACAGGCTGCGCCGCCCAAACTTGCTGGAGTCGCAAACCGCAATCCTCTGTCGCGAAACTTCGAGCATTACCCGGTTCACTTTCGATTCCAGCAAATTCGGAGTGCTCAAACCGTACTGCACATCAAAACCGTCCACACCCAGGAACAACAGATCAGCATTCAGATGGCGCAAGGTTTCTTCCGCGATCGGACCGACCAATGAGAATGAATTCTTACGCAACGTTCCTCCGGTAAGAATCACATCGACCGTCGTATTCGAAAGCTCGGCTGCGATGTTCACTGCGTTCGTGATGATTGTCAGATTGCGAAAGCCCCGTACAGCCCGGGCAATCGCAGTCGTGGTAGTCCCCGAGTCAAGAATGAGGACTTGCCCCTCTTTGACGAAGCGCGCCGCTGCCGCCGCAATGTGGAGCTTCTCTCTACGGTGAAGCTGCTCTTTCTCGCGTAGGGTCGGGTCTTCGAGCGCGCCCTCCCGGGCAGGAAGAGCGCCGCCATGGCTGCGATGCAGCAGCCCTTTCTCGTGCAACACTTCCAAGTCTTTACGAATGGTGACTTGCGAGGTGTCGAATTGTTTGGAAAGGTCGGCCACCAGGACCCGCCCCTCGCGATTAACTAATTCAAGGATCGAACGTCTGCGTTCTTCGTTCAGCACGAGGTCTCGTTTCTTGTAGTCCGGGATCGCCCCTGGGGTTGTGATTGCCATTTCACTTTATAGCGTTTTGTTTCGTCTGTCCAGAAACGGGACAGGTCGGAACCCCCGTTAAAAACCGCCAAGGCATGCGACTGCCCCCTTGTTGACCGGGGGGAGCAGGAACTGCGATATGAGGTTGCTCGACACTTCGCGTTTTATCGTTGCCGGCTCTCCAAGGAAAGGCAGGACCTGCAAAACGTCCGCCGAAGTTCCGGGAAAACTTATGCGCACTCCGCCTTGCGGGGTCTGGTCTGCAGTCTCGCGGCTGCGAAGTCCAGTAAAGTTGGCCAGGAACACGCAGGTCTTGCCGTTCACGTTTGCCACATGAGTCGCCATGCCGGGCGGTGCGTCTATCACAACCGCAGGTTCAGAATGTATTTGCTCGAGAAATCTCTGGGCAGCTGCCGGAGTGGTGGTTGCAAAATCTCTCTCCAATGCTGCCATGTATGCGGAACCTGGATCGTCCGGAATTCGGAGCACATTCGGTGATTCAGCTAATCCGGTTGCGTCGGTGCCGGTGACGATGAGCCGCTTGCCCGACGCGACAACGTCTCTCAGTGCGGCCTTCTCAGAATCATCCAGCACGCGAACGTCTGGAAAAACCAAGGTTTTTCCGGCAAATCTCGTGAGGGTCCGCGGCGTGACCACCTGGTATTCGAGGTGTTTCTCCAACAGCAGAATCATCACTCCGCGAAACGAAGCAATAAATTCTTTCGCGAAATAATTCCGCGTAGAAGGCGAGAAATAGACGCCGATGGGTGCGATAGGCTTGCGCGGGGAGTAGAAGACATCGCTATGCTTGGCGATCCAGGAAAAGATGCGTTTCCGCGTGGGAAGATCGTTCGAGCCAGACATCACATGTCCCTTCGCATCCCAAAAATTGGCGCCCACCATCAGCTGTGACATCGCCAGATTTTCCATGGACGATTTGGGATTTACTTTTTCCTCGCCATCCCAGGAGTAGTTAAGAATCCAAGAAGGCTTGCCTTCCGCAAAACTGCGGAAAGCCGCCATCCCTACCTGATATTTGAACCAGTCTAGCGGGGTACGCGCGGCTGCCCTGTGGTCGCCTTCGCCAAATTCGTACTCATGGGCAATCGTGTCGAGCACGGCATACATCTGGTAGGGATCAGCACCCACGCGAACAACTTCTTCCTCAATCCCCGGATAGACTTCGGCCACGGTAGCGATTTTCGGGTTGACCGACTTCGCATTGTGGTCAATCTCCTTCATAAAGTCGGTAAGGGTCTGTATCCGGAAGTCGATCCATTTGCGGAAGTTCGCGTCGTTGAAATCGCCAAGCTTCAGGTCCTTTCGGGCGTTCAGTCCAGTCTTTCCGCGGAACGCGGCCACGGTATAGTCGTCGAAGCTGGCCCAGGAATCTTCCCACCCGGTGAAGTGCGTCATCCAGTACGGAATGTCCACGTAGATGCCGTCAATGCCAGTGCCGGCAATCTCGCGGACCCGTTGCATGTAGATTTTCCGCCACTCCTGCGCATAAGGGCTGATCCAAACATCCTCATCACCTTTCTTGATCCAAAATGCCGACCCGCCTGTAAAAACCGCGGGCTCGCCCGTGAGTTTGCGCTGCAGCCAGTCAGGATGCTCCTTGGCCAGTGTGTGCGGCGTTTTGCCTGCATCGGCGGTGATGCATTCTGTTCCCGCGATATATACGAACGCATGATTTCCGGCCTGGTGCGCTGCGCTCGCCAGTTTGCGCAGAGCTCCCAGTTTTTCTTGAGGATCTACAAAGCTCTCGTAACGCCCAGGAATATCGTTGTCGACCTCAATGGCATTGACGTGGCTTTCGCCGGCCAGGCGAACGATCTCATCAGCGTTGTTCGGAGTCAGGCCGTAGGCAGCGATCCGCGCGTGGTGCATCCAGTCAGATTCTTGAGAAGATTGATCCGTATGTGCGCCCGCCACCGTGCTGGCCAGAACTAGCACTCCAACGAAATCCCTGAAACATGGCATCGAATCTCCAATCGTTCCTGCGGAAGAAAGATACAATATGAAGTGATATGTAAGCAAACGTAATTACGAGAAAGTACGATGAAAGTTGCAGGATGAAATCTGCGGCCACCACAGAATCAGGCTCCAGCAGGAGACTGAGGGAACTGCTCGGTCGTAACCGTCGTTCCGGCAAGAGCGGCGTGTACTCAGTCTGTTCCGCTCACCCGTCGGTCATTGAAGCAGCCTTTCACCAAGCGATCGCAGATCAGGCAATTTTCTGTGTGGAATCAACATCCAGCCAAGTTAACCAGGAAGGTGGATATACCGGGAAAACACCAAGGGAATTCTCCATCTTTATTCATTCTGCGGCCAGCAATGCTGGTTTTCCCCCAGACCAGATCGTTCTGGGGGGAGATCATCTGGGCCCTTTTCCCTGGCGAAATCAGCATGCCTCGGTGGCAATGGAAAGGGCGTCCGAGCTAGTGCGGGCCTGTGTGCTGGCCGGATACCAGAAGATCCATCTGGATGCCAGCATGGCATGTGCAGACGACCCGCAGGATGCTCCGCTGGGCGCACATGTCATCGCCAAACGTACCGCGGTCCTGGCTGAAGCTGCTGAATCGGTCTTTGAGGAATTGCCGATAGGTTCTGTGCCTCCCATGTACGTAATCGGGACCGAGGTTCCCGCGCCAGGAGGTGAGACCACCGCAGGCGCTCCTCCGGCAGTCACCACGAGCGACCATGTGGAGCACACTCTGGAAAGTTTTCGATCCGCATTTGCCCAGCGCGGATTAGCCGCGGCTTGGGAGAGAGTCATTGCTTTGGTCGTCCAACCCGGCGTCGAGTTCGGCGACGATGTGGTGTTTCCCTATGATCGCGAAAAGGCGCGTGGCCTTTGTTCTGCGCTCCCAAGAGATCTCCCGATCATCTACGAGGCCCACTCCACGGACTATCAATCTACGCAGTCGCTGCGGGAGATGGTGGAAGATCACTTTGCTATCCTCAAAGTGGGCCCATGGCTCACGTTCGCTTTCCGCGAGGCCATCTTCGCCCTGAGCGCTATGGAACGCGAACTTCTGGGCGGGAACAAGGCCACCCGTTTCTCGGAGGTGCGCCAAGCACTGGAGAACGCCATGCTGCGGAACTCGTCGCATTGGCGCTCCTACTACCACGGGGACGAAGCCAAACAGCGCTTCTCCCGCGCCTACAGCTACAGCGATCGCTGCCGCTACTATTGGCATGAGGCGAAAGTGCAGGAAGAAATCGGACGCCTCCTGACCAATCTCGAAAATCAGTCATTGCCTGCAACCGTCATAAGCCAATTTCTTCCATTGGAATATGAAGCGACTCGTGGTGGCTCACGTTCGGCTCGCCCCCGAGACTTAATCCGTAGTCACATTCAGGCAATATTGCGCCGGTATGCAATGGTCTGCGGACTGGGGAATTAATTCTGTCCGATGTATTCTGCCTTTCATGACGCATTTTCTATGTCGCTTCCGCTTAATCGCTCGTCTCGCACTATTGCTTCTGCCCTTATGCGGTTGTTCGACTCTAAACGCTCAGAAGGAGACCGAAGATTGGACCCAGTTTGTCCGAATTGCCGGCTATGGCCTTGAGGACGACAATGCTGAGCCCCATAGTTCGCGAGGCCCAGTCGTCCTATGTATTTGGCATTGAGGCAGATGTTTTCGTTGTCGGTCGCCATCCAAATTTCCTGGATCCGGAAAAGAGCTTGAGTTCCATCCGTGCTTTTGCCGAAGCGGCGCACAAAATCGGCAACAAAGCCTTCGTCTACATGGCCGGACCAGAGTGTACGACCCCAAATGCCGAAAAGCCGCTTACACCACGTCGACCAGATAATTCATGGCTGTCGCTCCTGAAAATTATTTGCGCACAACAGCAGCCGTGCAGTTGATTTCGACAAGTGACTGGCCGGGAAGCGCTGCTACGGCAACCGTCGTTCTAGCCGGGCCGCCGTGAGGAAAATAAGTTTTGAAGACTTTGTTCATCGCGTCATAGTCTTCAATCTTTGTTAAGAAAACGGTGAGCTGCAGAATGCTGTCCACGGTTCCGCCACCGGCTTCGACTAAGGTCCTTCACGTTATCCAGGACTTTCGTTGTATGCGTCTCGACATCGGTGGGAAATTGTTCCTGCGGATTGCGAGAGTGCGCTCCCTGTCCGGCGATATAAATGACTCCTTTGTGAATAATCAGCGGCGTGATAAATCCGGTGCCATCGGTTGGCTTCCCGTCATAGCCCAGTTTGCGGACACCGCCTTGCTCTTTGGTTGCGGCATGGGCCGAGCCACTGAACAGGCTGGCCGCGCCCATGCCGGTGAATAGGCAAACAATTCGAGATGCAAAGCTTCTGCGCGTTGTGAATGACATTGCTAGATTCTCCTTAGATAACGAGCTTTCTCGAAACGAAATTCACAAAACTTTCACCAAAACAGCCAAGAAAAGCCACCAAGGCCGTTAAAAAACCTATGTAAGACCGTTCAAATTGGCGGTTGAGGTTGCACTCCTGGTGCCCCTGACGTGCAGCTATTAAAGGCCCCGAACTTTGTTATGTCGGCATTCATTTGCTGGTCACAGCTTGTCAATCTCGCTCTGTATGCGCCACGCTCAATAGATAGCCGACCAGTTGATCCAGCTCGGACTTGCTGAGACTCGAGCCATAGTTGTCTGGCATCAGAGGAGCTGAATCGGACGTAAGTTCAGAGACGGCAGATTTGTCCAGCAAGTGGAATGTCCCATCCAGCGCCTGCAGTTGCACGGAAAAATTATCTTCATTCCTCACCAACCCGGAAATTTGGCGGCCATCGTTAGTAGTTGCGTGCACCAATCCTTTGCGAGATCCGGGCCGCTTGTCGGCGCTCACAATGGCGCTGCGGACGTTGTCAGCGGAATGGTTTGCTCCGTAGTCCGAGAGATCGGGGCCGAGAAATCCGCCTGCCCCGTGGATCATGTGGCACTGCGAACAGCCACCCTTGCCTGTAAAAATGTCTTTGCCTTCTTCGCTGGTTGCCATCAACGTAAGTGCTTTACTTTTGCCTTGCAAGGATCGCAAATAATTTAGGGCGTCGGAGAGTTTCGCCGGACCCAGCGCTGCAAATGGAGGCATTCCTTTCTGGAGAATTCCATTGCGCAACACCTTCAGAGTTTCGTTGTCCGACAGCCTCACGATTTCCGGCCTGGTCGCAATGTCGGGGGCGCGCTCGCCTCCCTTTCCATTTAACCCATGGCACGGCGCACAACTGGATTCAAACGTCTGTCGCCCGGCCGCCGAAGCCTGGTTGGACTGCTTTGGTTTCTCCGTTCGAGTGTCTGAGCGTGGCTCGCAGTAAGAGCGCAAATAAGCACAACAGCAATCCATGCAGCACTCCGCTTGATGAGTCCATTCACTGAAAACATCTTCCTCAATGCGCGGGCCTGCGGACGGCTATCAGTGAAACTTGCTCGAGATCGGGATACTGGTCATTCTGATCCGCCTTACGTTCTGCGGGAGCAATCTGTTGAACGGTGGTACTCGACGGCATGATTGGTCCGAAATATTGACCATAAACTTCGTTAAATGTTGGCGCATCGGCCAGGTTGTCCAAATACACGTTTGCTGCCACCACTTGACTAAAGTCCATCCCCGCTTCTTCGAGGTTGTCGAGGAGATTGCGCATAGTCTGCCGAAGTTGATGTTGGGTAGTGGTCGCGTAGACGCCGCCATGTGGCCCGGGGATGAAGCCGCTTTTGGCTGAGCAATATAAGGTGTCGCCGGCAAAAACGCAGGGGCTGGCGGTGGGGCTGGGAAGCATGTTCTTCGGCCGCACTGCTTTGCGCTGCTGAAGGTCGCGAACGGCCACACCGGTGTACTCGATGTGAGCGCCTCCGGGAAGGCTCGACACCTGAATTGTGGCGCGGCCCGGTGTGTTGCCGAATTCGAATCGGCGGGCATAGCGTTCATTCATGACACGCATTGGGATTTCCGAAGTCAGATAGGGGTTGACGAAAACTACGTGGCTCATTCCCAGGCCGGCGGCTCTTACAACACTCTGCATCCGGTCGAGTGCCAGATCAACCTGAGCTGCGGGATCATCGGGAACCTTGCCAGTTGCGGGATCCACCCCGGCCATGCTGGAAATGAAAAGGCGGTCATGAGTAAGAATGCCCGGCGACGCGGACTCGGCTGTAGAGAAGTTTGGAGGATGGATAACTCTTCGCCCTTCAAAATTGCGGACGGCAACTGCATTAATTTCAACTGGTGGATCGGGAAGGGCGTAAACTCCGAGGACCGCTCGCGCCGGGGGAGTCTTCGGGAAATACTCACCGAACACTCGATTCATTTGTGAATATGAACTGATGTCAGTCAGATAGACCTGGACATAGACAACATTTTCGAGAGTCAGGCCCGCAGATTCCACGATGGTCTTTACGTTATCGAGGGCTTGGCGGAATTGCGCATCTGGTGCTGATGGCACAGTGCCATCAGCGCGGTGGGGCCCTTGCCCCGAGATATAGAGATAGTCGCCGGCATCCACACCGGGCGAGAGAAATCGATTGCTCGAGGGAGCATGGGCTGGAACCACGGCTCGTACTTGTTCCTGTGCCGGAAGAAGAGACCCCAACAGCAATAGAAGACTGAAGTGCCGGGTGATCATCGACAGGTGCACGATTTCCTCTCTGCCTAGGCAGCTTTTTTCTGTGCGGCGCTCAGGACGGCGCGCAACCTACGGCCGACAATCATTTCTTCTCCGGGCTTAATCGTCATGGAAACCAATTCGATGTGATCAGGCACCTTGGGTTCCTTGCGGTTGGGATTGCCCTCGTGCACCGCAGTCACCAGACTGGGATTATCCGCGCCCAATACTTCAATGATGGGATCGCTCGCACGAAGTTCGCGCGCACAATCAGAAATGGAAAAGCCCCAGGCTTGCTGGTCCCATTTCACTCTTAAGGTTGGATACCGGTTGCCATCCTCGGGAACATAAGTGCTGGTTGTGACGCCGGGGACGGTTTCCACCAGCTTGCGGATGCGGTCAATGCGCAGACTCCATTCTTCGTACAGTTTCTTTTCGTCGATATTCAACCAAGTTTCCAGCGCCGTCAGAGCGCCGATGACTTCTTCCTTGCCGACCTTCATTGGACGACAAATGGCCCCCTCGCGCGGGCTGCTATTCAAGAGGGCAGCTTCGATCAGGTCTTTCCGCCCAAGCAGCAGACCACTGCACTGCGGCCCGCGAAGTCCCTTACCTCCGGAGAAGCAATACATGTCAATTCCCATGTTCGCGTAGAGTCTTGCGTTGCCCACAGGAGGAATGCCGGCGGCGTCATCGAGCAATAGGGGTACTTTGTGATCTTTGGCGATCTTGACTTGCTGTTCCAGCTTTTCACCCAGGTCGGTGGTGTAGATCATGGCCGTGTTTTCGGTGATGGCGTTGGCGATTTCTTCCGGCGAATTTGCAAGAACAAGTTTGGCGCCCGTAAGTCGAATGGCGCTGTCGAAAGCGCTGCGGCCTCCTGCCATAACAACCTCATGTTTCATTCCGGTTGTATCGGGAAGCTGCCAGATCAATTTGTCGTCGGTGCCGGCCATGCACGCAGCCGTAGCAGCCGCCATGGCTCCTGCGGAACCGGAGGTTACAATGCCTGATTGCGCGCCGGTCAGCTCCGACAAGCGGCGTCCGACAACGCGCTGGAGTTCGAGCATATTCACGAAATACTCGCTGGCTTCCAGCTGGGCCTGGCGGACTTCTGGAAACTCCAGGGAACCGCTGAGGTAGGTCCAAGTGCCACGGCAATTGATGACTGTCTTCACGCCGAGGCGGGAATAGACATTCTGTTTTGCACCGATTCCCACCGCCGTACTGGCGTGTGCGTAGAGATCGCGGGCTGCAATTCGACCCAGCAGCGGAGCCGCTGCCAAAAATTTGAAGAAAGAACGCCGAGTAGAACCATTCCCAGGCACGAGATTCTCCTTGAACGTCAGCCCTGTTTGTCCCCCACAAATCAGGGCACCTAGGGTTTAACACACAATTTTACCGTCGCCAATCATTTTCTTTCGTTTTATATTGAAGTCTTTCTTTTTCTGGTAGTTTTGGCGGTAGCTTCCGCAGTGCCCGGAGGTGTATGACGAATAAATCCAAGATGCCGAGATGTTCAGCGAAGTCGCATACGAGCTTGACTCGGCAAATAACAAAAGACGTCTTCACGATGGCGATCCTGCTTGGGCTGGGCAGAACGCCGCAGACTGCCGGACAAACAGCGGCGCAAGCCCGATCCGTGGAGTGCCGGGTGGAGAATATTGACTACGAAGGCTGGAAAGCGCAGCAGATTTCCAATCTCTGGGTGCAGCTCATCATCGTGCCACAAAATGGCGGGCGTCTGATGCAGGTGCGCTTCAACGGGCATGATTTCCTGTTTGTAAATCCTAAGTTCGCCGGCAAGTACATGCCGCCATCCCAAGATCATTGGTTCAACTATGGCGGAGACAAACTTTGGCTATTGCCCGAGGGGGACGACAATGAACAACAGTGGCGAGGCAATTCGGACTTGCTCGATGACGGAGAATTCACCTTTCGAAAACTTTCGGATGAAAAGGATTGCGGCATAGAACTTACGGGACCGCTCGATCCCCACACTGGAATCCAATTTACGCGCACCATTCGGCTGGATTCCGACTCCCCTCATATCACTTTTCGCGCGTCCATGAAAAATGTGAGCGGCCATTTCGTGCAGTGGTCGATGCAGTCGGTCTCGCAGTACGACACAGGCAATCCAAACGATTCTTCAAGCAGCAACCGCGACATTTGGGGATTTACTCCGGCGAATCCATCCAGCGGATACTTGAATCGTTATCACGTTCGCACGGGTCCGGCAGAGAACCCTGCGGCAATGGTACGAGACGACGGCTTGTTTGCACTGCATTATTCACACTTGGCCGCGGAGTTTTGGGTGGATTCAAGCGACGGTTGGCTCGCAGTCGTCGATGGGAGCAGCCGCTACGCCATGGTTGAACGTTTTCAATACGAAGAACGAAAGCCGTACCCTGGGAAGGCTTCGGTGATTTTCTGGACGAATGGCCCTCAGTTCAGGTTCAACAGCGATGGGGTGGCGTCGGTAACGGAAGAGGAGGACGGCGTATCACCTTTTTATATGGAGGCGGAGATCAACAGCCCGATGTGCCGCTTGCGTCCGGGAGCGGCCTGCGAACTGGAAACGGACTGGTTTCCGACGCGGACCGACAGTGAGTTTCACGGAGTGACTGACGCCGGAATCATAACCAAACCTTTGCGCGTTGCGACCCTGGGGAATGGCAAAGTTAAGTTGGCAGGTTCTTTTGGGGTGTTTTTCCAAGGCAAGCTGGTCGCGCACTTCTATAACGAGCACGGTTCGAGCGTTGCACGGCTGCCGGTAGCTGACGTGAGTCCAACGAACCTTGTCGTGCTGGATTTGGAAACTGCGCCTCAGGGCAAGCCGACGCGAGTCTCTCTACATCTGGAAGATCAGAACGGATTGGATCGAGGCGCGCTTCAAGAAGTTCCGATCAGCACGGGAGAGAACTCGCTGAAATGAAAGTGCTAACGCTAATGTTCTTTGCGCTTGTTTCCGTACTGGTCGGCGAACCAGTAATCGGCCAGGAACAATCATTAACAGTCGGCAACAGCACGGTACGCGAAGAAGACTTGCTGGCTAGTCCAGTCGGAGCCAATTGGACCTCATACAACGGCGACTATACCGGCCGCCGCTATAGTGCATTGCGCGAAATTAATACAGGCAATGTCGCACAACTACGCGCGGCTTGGCTTTTCCATTCCGGGAATTCCCAGAACCTGGAAGCGACCCCAATCGTTGTCAGAGGCGTGATGTATATGACGGCCGCCAACGATGTTTTTGCTCTGGATGCGCGGACCGGACGCCAACTATGGCATTACCAGCGTCCTGTGAGCTCCGGCCTCCTGGATGACGCCGCGGCGCACAAGAATCGCGGAGTAGGTGTGTGGCAGAACTCGGTTTTTGTCCAAACCGATGACGCGCATCTACTGTCTCTCGATGCCCGGTCAGGCAGCCTGCGTTGGGATGTGGAATACGCGGATAAAACCAAGCATTACGGGGCAACCGGTGCTCCGCTGGTGGTGAAGGACCAGGTTATTGTCGGCACTTCTGGCGGAGACTCCGGCGTTCGGGGATTCCTGGCGGCGTTCGATGCGGACACTGGGAAGAAAAAATGGCAGCGCTGGACGATTCCAGGCCCGGGAGAATTTGGCTCCTTCAGTTGGCCGGGTGACTCCTATCTACATGGCGGCGGCACGACGTGGATGCCTGGGACATATGATCCGGAACTCAACACTTTGTACTGGACTACCAGTAACGGGTCTCCTGATTTCGTGGGTGATTCGCGGCCGGGCGACGACCTCTACACTGCCTGCGCCTTAGCTCTCGACGCCGATACTGGTGAAATGAAGTGGTATTTCCAATTCACGCCTCACGATTTGTATGACTACGATGCGACAGAAACTCCAATCCTGATTGATACGGTGGAAAACAGAAAGACGCAGCATCTCTTATTACAGGCCAACCGGAACGGCTACTTCTATGTCCTCGACCGCACCAATGGCAAGTTTCTTCGCGCCACGCCGTTTGTCCAAAGACTGAATTGGGCCAACGGCGTTGATGCATCAGGGCGGCCCATCCTCACCGGCCAAATTCCTGGTCCGGAAGGCACCTACATCTGCCCGGGAATCGACGGAGCGACGAATTGGTTTTCACCTTCTTACAATCCGGATACAGGACTGTTTTACGTAATCGCCTTGGAAAGGTGCGATATCTTTTTCGCAAAAGCCAGAAAATTTGAGCCCGGCCAAACCTTTTACAACACTGGCACCGACCGTCCTCCCACAGAAAAGGCCCAGAAGATTTTGCTGGCACTTTCCCCGACCGATGGAAAAACAGTTTGGCGCTACCCTCAGATAGGGTCCGGAAGCTCTTGGGGCGGGACGCTGACGACCGCCGGCGGACTACTGTTCTTTGGCGACGACAGCGAATCCTTCGAGGCAGTGGAAGCGAGCACTGGCCGAGTGCTGTGGCACTTCAACACCGGCCAGATGATGCACGCCTCGCCAATGAGCTATGCCGTAGATGGCGTGCAGTATGTAGCAATCGCGGCAGGAAGTGATGTGTTCAGTTTTTCATTACCGCATTGAGGTGCGGTTGAGACAGGAAGAGTGCCGCCCTTTGAGATCGAACGAGAAGGAGGCGTAACTCCGATGCAGCGCAGAGATTTTCTAAAAAGCACGGTCGCTGTTGCTGTGGCCACAGAACTTGGAATCGGCAAGGCGCAGGCCAAGGTTCCCGCCCACAACTGGGGGAACTACGACTTCGGCTCCGGTCCAAAGGTGACCGATCGCCTTGATCAGGGGCCGTTTCCTCAATATCCTCCTGATGCCGTGATTCCCACTGACGATGTGGTGATGACCACAACTTCTACGGAAGATGTCGTGCCGAACTATGGTAAAGGACTGGTCACTTACATCACGGCGGATTCGGGTACGGACGAAATTAAGTCCGATAATATTCCCCAAGCGATTGAGGATCTGGTTCGATTTCCCTTGGGCCAGCAGCTCTACATCCGCCCGACGTGGAGGGAAGTGCAGCCGCGGCCCGGACGCCTGGAGTTGCCCGATTACCTGAAGCTCGTCTTTGATCTGGCAAAGAAGAACAACAAGCGGGTCGGATTACGAATCCAGATGTGCGCTCCGGACTATACGCACTCCGCGGCCCTGCCGGATTTTGTTCTCGACAAGGTGCCGAAAGTTGATCTGGTGCTGAGCGACCAGGAAAGCAGCGCTTCAGCTAAAAGATATTTGGAGAATCCGCATTCGCGCTATCAGCCCCGGTTTGACCATCCTTTCTTTCAGCAGTCATTCAAAGAACTGGTTGGCCAATTGGCGGCGGAATTCGATGGCAACCCGCTCATCGAGTTTATTGACACTTTTATGTACGGCTTCTGGGGGGAAGGGCACACCTGGCCATTTGCGAACAATCCTTTTCCTGATTACCTGACAGCGGAGCGCACCTGGGTCAACATGCTTGAAGTCCAGCTTGAGTACTTAAAGAAGACTCCTCTGCTAACCAATACTCAACCGGACTACAGCCGGGTTGGTAATTCAGAACTGCTCGACCGCACGGTCCGCAACAACAATTGGATTCGCAGCGACACCATTTTTATTGAGAACGAACAGATTGAAGCGCTCAGCAACCGCCCGCCGTGGATCGCAGCTTTGCTCGAGCAAGGCCTCCCCGGTAAGCCTCCCGATCCAAGCGCAGCCCAGGAAGGGATATCCCCGGCGGAGAACATGATCGCTCATGTGTTTGATATCGGGCCGAACTACTGGTCGCTTTGGAACTTTCACCAGATAAGCGCAAAGAACCTGATGACCTACTACCAGGTATATCCGGCAGCATTCGACCGAATCAATCGCCGGATTGGTTATCGGGTGAGGCCGTCTTTCATCTGGAGCTATAAGGACAGCAGTTACCTTGGACTGATTGTCGGCTTTGCGAACGATGGCATTGCCGGCGTGCCGGGCGTGTTGAGAGTGACTGTGGAGAGCCAGGACGGAAAGGTGGTCAAGAGCGGTTGTCTGGATGCCGGCTACCCGTTGCCAGGCAAGATTCGCCAGGCCCAATTCGTGCTGCCGAACGTCACAGATTGGAAAGGGTTGAAACTTAGAGCTGAGATCGAGGTAAAGGGAATGCGCTATCCGGTGCGGTGGGCTTGTCAGCAAAGATTGAATGATGATGGCTCGCTTGCGCTGCGTTCGAACCTTCGTCAGCAGGTCTAGGCTGCTGTTCTGATCCAAAAGACGCGCGAATTCCGCATTTACCGGAACATCGGAAGGCGCCGCTACCCGGCGGAGAGATTTTGTAAAGACAGGAGCACTCCTGGCAGGTGCAAGCAGTCTTTTGCGTCCGCAAATGGCGGATGTGCTCGACCATTTATGGGAGGGCTATCTTTTGGCACCCCCAAGTAGCCAACCGCTCGAGCAACGGCCTATTGGCATTCACAAGGATCAAGGCTGGTTCACAATCTTCGAAATCCAGCCTTCGCCGACGACCAAAGCACGATTGCGACTTCTATTGCGCCGCAGTGGTTCGGGATAATTCAGTGTATGAAGTTGAGCCAATCGTGGCTACGCTGGTCAGGATGTCTGATCCATAGAAAAGCCCCAAAACCATTGGCTTGGGTCATTTGAAACCCTGGCCCCCACCATATAATTGCTAAAAGCAACTATCTAGGATAGCCTTCTGGGCATGCCATTAGTTGGGGAATCGGCCAAAGATGCAGCTCAGGTTTTTGCGATTCGGGAGTTCAATCGCTTCTATACGGCGCTACTCGGTCTATTGCGGAAACGCTATTTGGACGGTGAGTTTTCGCTGACAGAGGCCCGCATCCTTTACGAGATAGAGTCAAGCCCAAAATTGACGGCCTCTACCCTGCGCAACTCACTCGGCCTGGATGCGGGATATGTCAGTCGAATCCTTGCGCTTTTGACCAAGAGGAAGCTAGTCCGGCAGACAGCGTCAAGGGCAGACGGTCGCGAGAAGCTGCTTACCCTCGGCACAACCGGACAAAAGAAGCTTGCCGAACTTAACCAGCAATCGGCCCTACAGATACAAAGATTGCTGCGGCCCCTTAGTGCGGCTGAACGGGATCTGGTGGTCGTATCGCTGTCGAAGGTCCGTTCGATTCTGAGTAAAGATCAAAGGCCTGCCGCTCGAATAGTTCGGCTGGCAAAAGTTAACGATGACGCGCTACGACTTTTGCAGGAGTATTACGGAGCGATCAACGTCGTTCAGCAGGATAGTCCCGAAGTCGTCCAAAAAATCATTGACGACACCTCGTCTGGCATGTGGCTCGCCTATATGGACCATGAAGCTGTTGGATGCGTCGTGCTCCGGAGACTGGAATCCTTTTCGTTCGCAGGAGAGTGTAAGCGCCTGTATGTGCAACCTCGTGCCCGTGGACACGGCATTGCGAACGCGTTGTTGGATGCACAGGAGCGACATGCGCGTAGTGAAGGACTGCAATGGATTTATTTGGATAGTCACGACGGCTTGAAAGCCGCGATCGCCCTTTACCAGAAGCGGGGTTACGTTCCCTGTGAACGCTATAACGACAACCCGCAAGCAACCGTCTTCCTTCGCAAACGAATTGGGCTCGACAATTCTCGTTTGCGTAACCACAAAGGAGAACGTCGAGGGAGGAAGCGGTGAGCACCGTCGAAGGCAGTGCGCCGCGTTGTTATATGGCCGATCAAGTTGGTAGATGGGTTATTCGGACAAGTGGTCTTCCCGTCAGTTGACGAAGATCGATCAAATTGCTCATCTGTCTCGGTCGGGACTAGCTTGTGAAATTCCAGACTGTTTCTTGAGCTTTAGGAGAGAAAATGAACCGTCGTACGTTCTACTATCCACATCTTCAACGGCCGCGCTAATCGTTTCCGGCGCTTTCTCTCAATCTCCAGAATCTCCAGCGTCGCCCGAACAAGGCCAGAGGACCACCAGCGAAGAGCTCGTAACGGCTCACACGGAAGACATCTGAAACAAGCCGGCTTAGTCTTCTCTCCGTCGCCGGAGCCGCCGAAACCGACTGCCGTGGTATGGATCCACGGCGCTACCGCAAACTTCTACTACCCCAGCTACGTGGCCATCGCACGGAAGATTGCCTCTCAGGGTTATAGATTCGTTTTGGGGAACACTCGCATGCATGACATTGGTTGCGTGCTCGCAGACTACGCAGACGGGTCAGCACTTCGGGGCGGTGCTCTGTGGGGTTTGCCCAGCAAAGAGCCGCTAGATATCGCAGCCTGGATCGATGTCGCCGAGAAGAAGGGGCACTCCTCAGTTGTGTTAATCGGACATAGCGCAGGCGGACCAGCTGTCCGGCGCTATATGGCAGAGAGGACTGATAAGCGAGTGGTCGGTTGGGGTCAAGCGTCTGTCGGTCTTGCACTCTGGCCTCCAAGAGGCGATGCCGATGAGCTCAAGATCGCTACCGAGATGGTCGCTGCCAGACACGCACAAGACTTTCTGCCGAATCTCCGGCTCAGTGCAGGAACCTTTCTGGATTATGCGAAGACACCCGACGACATTTATGACTTCTATGGCATCGAAAATACAAAACCGGCCATTAGCCGAGTCCGCACACCCCCTTGTTGCTTTTTATGGCTCCAAGGGGGATGTCGGCTCAAACGCTGATCTCGAACGCATGCGCGCCTTGATCGCTAAACACTCCGGCGGACCTGCTCATATTGATACTGCAATCATTGAGGACGGAGACCACGACTATAGCGGGCAGGAGACACAGGTCGCACTTCTTCTTGCGAACTGGATCAACAGACTGGTGCCCTCAGCAACGTAAGCCGCTGATGCGCTCTAAGGTCGACAGGCGTATGTACTTAGGACTTACTAGTAGCATCCAGACATCACTCCCATATCGTCGCTAAACCTTCCGTGACCCCGATTGGGGAAGGCTCGCCCGTCGGTCGGGAAGAGTTTTCCAATTGGAACCGGCGCATCAGCGAATTAAAGCCGCTTTGGCTGAAAACAAAATCTTTCTAGCCAGATCGTCATTTTAGGGGGCTGGTCTATCAGCTACCTCTATCACAGCTCTGACCGGGATGGTCAGATGCCGAAACTCGGGATCATTAGTCACCACCACAACGGCGCCGTTCACCTCTCCTGACTTCAGCTTCTCCGGAACTACTTTCACCCGGACCTCAAAGCGGTCCTTCAGCTGGGCTTGGGAGGTGGACAGTTCGAGAAAGGGAACATCTGTGGTGGCGGAGATCTGGAAATCCTTCCCCCCGTCCTGGTACACGATCACGCTTGTGGAGAGAGACTCAACCGTCTCGGCGTGGGCCTTCAGGTAGTCGATGCTGATCGTGCCGAGATCAACCTTATCGGGAAAGACGTGGACACGCTCGTTGACATTTGTATGCGCCTGGATCTTGAGAGACGGATGCTCCCGGCTAGAGGTCACCAGAGTGATCGTGTCATTCATCCGGCCCGCCGGACCGTCGCTCTTTAGCGTAAGGGACAGACGATAGCGCCGGCCTGGTTGTAGCGCTTCCAATTGGGTTGTAAAGCGCGAACTGGCGTGCTCGGCTCGCAGTATCTCGAATGTTCCATGCTCATGATTAATGATTTCGATGGAGGCCGTTTTGTTCTGGCCGCGCTGGGTGGAAACAAAAAACATGGGTAACGGGTCGAACTCAATGGGCGGCACAATCTTGCCAACGACCTCAAAAACTAGTGGATTTGAAGGTTGGCTCCTGAAGTTAACGGCGACGGTGCCTTGAAACTCTCCGTTCTCGCGGGGCCTATCCAACCGGACGGTGACAATGCCGCTTTTGCCGGGCTGGACGTTGGACGTCATCGTAGTGACCACCAGCGGTGGGGTCAACTGCACGTCTTTAATTTCTAGTGGTTCTGAGCCACTATTCTCGAACCGAAGAGTGTGTTGCCACTCATCTTCGACACCGAGGGTACCGAAATCGAATGAGTTCCTTTGAGAGTTTTGAGGCGGCTGCCCCCAAACG